>NZ_JBNKXY010000486.1:0-503 GCF_050300555.1 Arcobacter sp. | reverse complement strand
TGGTAGGGATTAAATACAGCGATGTGCAAGACGTAGCTGAATACTTCGATTATACACAGATTTATGAAATAAAACAGATTCCAAATTTAGCGATAGCTTCTAAGGAATTTCCTCCTGCGACTTTGGATTACAAGTTCTATTTTTATGATGCAAGTATTGGAAGTGGGGTTTTTGAAAAATTCCCAGGTTGGGTCAAAGAAAAAGCTGAAAAAATCGGATTTAAAGAATTGAAAAAATAAAAACGCAACCCAACAATGGCGAGCATTCATAGGGTTTTATCGCAAATATCAGACTTAGTCCCGGTCGGCTGCTACGTGGGATTAAAACGTCGGCTCACCCACTGGCCTACGCAACGATTTAATCCCTACGCATGCTAGCCGGATCGTTGGCTTGCATTTGGGTACGTTAAAGGAACATAGTTCATAATTTTTAAATGAAATACTTTTTTATCTTAATCTCTGTTCCCCTTTTAATACTGTCATGTACACATACTTCTAAAGAGT
>NZ_JBNKXY010000485.1:0-503 GCF_050300555.1 Arcobacter sp. | reverse complement strand
ATATCATGGTTGTTAGGGAGCTTACCGGGGGTATGGCTAACATGGATCATGTTTTTCTTCTTCCATTTCCTCTATAATATTTACCTGGGAATTCTAATGAACTTGCATATGCAAATGGTTTTTTTTTTGTGTGTGTGTGTGTGCCAGGAATCTACTTTGGCAAACCTAGGGGTTTTGGAACCAATGACAATGGAGAGAATACTGGCTTCAACACAGAAGTTTATTCAGTTCCTGAGGTAACCCCTCTATTTGATCATCTCTCTCCTTCCCCTGGAAAATCATTTTTAAACAGTGCCCTTTGGAATCAAAAGTCTGACAGGATGTAATCAGAGATACCAGGATTGATTTCTGGAATAACCTATATAATAGTTTATAATGTTTGTATTTGAAATTATTTACATTCATCGCTAACAATTTTTGTTCTTGGTGATGATGGATTTGTGTGCCATCCCCCAGATTGATCGTATTGCACGTGTTGCATTTGAGGTTGCTCGCAAGAGAAG
>NZ_JBNKXY010000484.1:0-500 GCF_050300555.1 Arcobacter sp. | reverse complement strand
TTTAAGGAAATTTTACTTGCAAACTCCAAACGGTTTAAAATCTTTAAGATTTGGTCCAAACTCCAAAAAAATCCTTCTAAAATTCATCTAAACTTTTAAAATACATATAAAATCAAATATAACTTTAAAAAATTTAAAGTTAATTCTATTCATATCGTCTTATCTTGCTCCAAATTCTAAAATTATAGACACTAAATCAAATTTTATGTACTTAAAAAAAGAAAACTAACCGCTTGCTTACCAGCCCATGTTTCCTTTTTAAATTTTGTTTTTGTTTTTCCTTCTTTTTTTATAAAAATGAATACAACTTATAAAATTCATAACTAATTCATTTTAAGTCTGAATTTAATGATTTTTGTCAAAAAAACTTCTAAAATCAAACTCTAGCAAATGAAACAAACATCTGAATGATGTGTTGATGTATAGATACATTGTCAATGGCTACCAAACTGATATTTGGTTGGTACATACTTTGCTATCAGTAATGAGGTATAGCATTC
>NZ_JBNKXY010000483.1:0-503 GCF_050300555.1 Arcobacter sp. | reverse complement strand
ACATGTTTAACAATACTTCAAAATAAAATTCTAGACTTGTAAGATAATCTACATATAATGCTTGACATATCACTTTATCTAGGCATAATAAAATTCATAAATGAAACCAAATAATATTTGACATATCACTTCATCTAGACATAATACTTGACATATCACTTCATCTAGGCATAATAAAATTTATAGATGAAATCGAATAATACTTGACATGCCACTTCCTCTAGGCATAATAAAATTCATAGATGAAATCGAATAATACTTGACATATCACTTCATCTAGACATAATAAAATTCATAGATGAAACCGAATAATACTTGACATATCACTTCATCTAGACATAATACTTACATATCACTTCATCTAGGCATAATAAAATTCATAGATGAAATCAAAAATAATACTTAACATCACTTTATCTAGACATAATACTTTACATATCACTTCTTCTAGGCATAATAAAATTTATAGATGAAATCAAATAATACTTGACATATCACTTCAT
>NZ_JBNKXY010000482.1:0-504 GCF_050300555.1 Arcobacter sp. | reverse complement strand
CCCAGATAATTCTCCTGTATTATAAGCGCAAAATATAAGGTCTCCTTTTTTCAAAATACTTTTACTAACTGTGTTTGAACAACTAAAAAAAAATAACCCTAAGGCCGGAATTATAAATCTCTTAATAATCATATTAAAACAAATAAATTAACAAATAATAAAAATGAAATATACAAGCAAGATATTGATTTTATTGATTTACATGGATTAACAAAAAAAGATGCAATTATAAAATTACATCATTTTGTTTTAAACTCAAAAAGAAAAAATATAAATAAAATAAAAAAGGAGAACACTCTCATATTCTCCTTTTCGGCATACTTGATTAAAAAGCTTAATTATTTATTCTAACCAACTGAAATTTATGAGATTTTATTCATAACTGTCTCAATGATCTGATCTGCAACGGTATCTTGAATTCCCATATCAAGTTGGCTGGTAAATCCAACACAAGAACAGTTAATCTCGCCTAATACATAGGTATCTTTTCCATTCTCGCCATCA
>NZ_JBNKXY010000481.1:0-504 GCF_050300555.1 Arcobacter sp. | reverse complement strand
AATGTCTTCATCTCTAATCGTATTTTTCAGGATTTTTCCAAGTGTTCTTAGGATTTCATCTCCTGCCTGATGCCCCAATGTATCATTGTAATTCTTAAAATGATCAATATCCAATATCATCAATGAAATACTTTTTTTATGTCTTTTCGCTCGGTTAAGCTCTTCCTTTAACCTGTTTTCAATTTCAAAACACTCAGGTGCTTTTATATCTTCCAGGTTAATTCCACCAAATGTTGGCGCAATCTCTTTTACTGTTTCAACAAATTTATCAATGTCTTTAGTATCAACCTCAATGTCAAAAACATCAACATCTGCAAATATCTTAAACAAAAGTCCTTTCCCTTCCATCACAGGTTTACCAGCAACCGCTCCAAGATCACCTAGTCCCAGAACCGCTGTTCCATTAGATATAACAGCCACAAGATTCCCTTTTGCAGTATACTTGTATGCATCCTTATTATTTTTTTCTATCTCAAGGCATGGTTCAGCAACACCAGGAGAATA
>NZ_JBNKXY010000480.1:0-504 GCF_050300555.1 Arcobacter sp. | reverse complement strand
CATTTTTTTTCTCTAACTGAAGTCATGCACCTGTGTGAATTTTGGCATTTTGCATCCTGTCGGGTTATTAAGATATAACTATGGGATGATGCATCCTGACATGTCTGTAATACTTCACTGTTTTTAAAAAAATATATAGTATAAATGAACTGTTCAAATATTATTTTTATAATTATTTATTCTTCTTAAATTCATAGAACATTCCGCATATAAAACCATTTTCTACGAAAATTTTTCAAAAACTATTTCAAATAAAGTGCAATGTTATGGTGCAATAAATTGAAAAAATATACTAGAAGAAATATTTCCAATAAGGTGAATTGTTTTGGGTGGATGTCCGAGATATATTTTAAAATATATTCAAAAAATATACATTGGCCTTAAAAAACTATAAAATATTTTAAATACTAATCATGGGTGCATCAAAATCATTGAAAAAATTATGACTGACCTTATTTTTTAAAAAAGGCTAGAAAAATGTTAAAAAAAATAAGAATCATTTCG
>NZ_JBNKXY010000479.1:0-504 GCF_050300555.1 Arcobacter sp. | reverse complement strand
GATCCTTCCTCCTCTTACCACCCTTCCTCCTCTTGTCACTTCCCCCATCTTCATCGTCATGCTTGGATCTATCTTTTCTCTTGCCAGGGGTGTTACTGGATGTTTTCCATTGTTCCTGACAAAAAATTAATGCAATGTCAGTCAGAACACATTAAGAAGCATATGGTGCTAAGGTAAGTGCACGAGTTAAAAAAGGCACATTGCCAAATTACAACAATAACAATCAAGCCTTTTAGTCACAATCAAGTTGGGATAGGCTATAGATGAAAGACAAAACAAGAGTGAAAAGAAGGAAAAAACAAGGGAGATAAAAATCCAAATAAAAAGGGAGAAAAGACAATAAAACGGTAAGTAAAAAAAAACAAAAAAGAAGCAGGGGAAATTTTTTGACAAAAGGTAATAAAAGGATGGAACCGAAGATCAAGGTTCTGCCACATGAATTATTAGCTTTTAATCTCTCCTATTTAATGCTAGCTTCTTGGTGATACATTAATCCTTTAAATC
>NZ_JBNKXY010000478.1:0-504 GCF_050300555.1 Arcobacter sp. | reverse complement strand
TATGGAGTTGGATCATTTTAAGTCAATTTGAAAGTTTGAATTCTTGAACTCCTGTGGATTGTGGACCATTAAGCTCAGTCTGAATTTTTTTAGAATTAATTGTGGTCGTTTTAGACCACACTTCAAAAATGGAAAGTGTTCCTCACAACTTGTTCTACAAGTGTGTACATCTGTAAAAAAATTGAGCTCAAAAAGTATTTGCTTTTTTTAGGCCCAAATATAGCTATACAATCCAGTTTTCAGACTTTAGCAGTTTTTCCTAAGATTTTGCTTAGCGATTAGCCACATTTGAAATTCCATAACTTCTCCAATTTTGAGAGATGGTATAAGCTTGTAAAATGGATGGAAGCTAAATATCTCTAGTTCAATTTGGAATAGTAGTTGATCATTTTGGTGTAGTGGTATAATTGCAACAGTGGCCCAAATATAGCTAAGTTATCAGTTTCCAGGTTTTTCCAGAAAATTGCTTAACGTTAGCACTTTTGGAAATCGCATATCTTCTTC
>NZ_JBNKXY010000477.1:0-503 GCF_050300555.1 Arcobacter sp. | reverse complement strand
AATAGGAGCATTGCATTGTGTGCTGTCTCGATGAAATTGAAGTTTCTTCTCCTACCAGCACCAGCCTCCATAGTGAAAGGTAAATTAAGATCACTTTAAAATAATATGAAAATTTATTTTATAAATGGTAATTCTTCATTACTTGCTTTAATCCTTGGCTCATGAATTCTACACCTATACTTCTACAGAGCAAGAACTATCTGTTTTGACGCACGAATAAGCGAAGTCTCATTGTGCAAGGTAAATAAGCAAGAGCACTTTTTATTTCTTATTCGAGATTTCAGAATCAATGTAATTGAATATAGGTATGTGATACAAAAATAGTAGGGCAATAACATTATGTCAGATGTAGAAATATTTTTATTGCAGTTAGAAAAAGAGTTTTTTTTCTCTTTTACCCTAAGAAAGGATCACACATAAAACCCCTAACATTATAATGATCTTTCAGAGTAGCAATGTCCTAACAAAATAAACAGTGCTATGAAAATAAAAATTACAAACTA
>NZ_JBNKXY010000476.1:0-504 GCF_050300555.1 Arcobacter sp. | reverse complement strand
GCACCTGCCACTAGCTGAGTTCTCATATAACAATATTTATCAAGAGAGCATCAAGATATCGCCTTTTGAGGCACTCTATGGATGACCCCGTCGCACACCATTGAGCTGGTCTGAATATGGTGAAAGAGTTATCTTTGGTCCTGACATTGTGACAGAAGCGGAAGAGAAGGTGAAGCAAACATCCTAGCCGCCCAATCTCGTCAGAAGAGCTACACCGACAAGCAGTGCAGTCCCTTGGAATTTGAAGTGGGTGATCACGTATACCTTTGAGTTTCCCCAATGAAAGGTGTATGCCATTTTGGTATCAAAGAAAAGCTAGCGCCCTGCTACATTGGTCTGTATCCTATCATTGACAAGTATGGGCCAACGTCTTAGCAAGTGGAGTTACCAGTGAAGCTATCGGGTGTTCATAATGTGTTTCATGTCTCCCAACTCAACAGATGCCTGAAGCCTCCAATAGATGTGGTTATCGAAGAGACCATCCCATTGGAACCTGATTTGACG
>NZ_JBNKXY010000475.1:0-504 GCF_050300555.1 Arcobacter sp. | reverse complement strand
CCTGATAAGTGTGAAGACGGTAGTTCAAATCTACCTAGACCTATAATACAAACAAGGTAATTAACTCAATCGGTAGAGTATTCCGTTTACACCGGAAAAGTTGTAGGTTCAAATCCAACATTACTTAAAGAGAGAAAAAGGGGTATATATAAAATATACAAATAAACAATCTTAACTTAATAGGATAAAGTGTTAGCCTTCTAAGCTAATTTTCCCGGTTCAAGTCCGGGAGATTGTATACAGTTAATAAAAATAATTATATGCCAACTAATAATCAACTTTGTAATAAAAAAGCAATACGAAATAGAAAAATAAAAAAAAGTAAATCCCCCGATTTAAAAAAAAACCCACAAAAAAAAGGTTTTTGTTTAAAAATTTTTACTATGAATCCTAAAAAACCCAACTCAGCTGTCCGTAAAGTGGCAAGGATTAGATTAAGAAATAAGAATGAAATAACAGGATATATACCTGGAATAGGTTATAACAGTTTACAAAAATATTCAG
>NZ_JBNKXY010000474.1:0-505 GCF_050300555.1 Arcobacter sp. | reverse complement strand
TGTACTAGTTGATAACCCTGCGTAGTGATGTGGGATTGTATGACAAATTTAAAATTATAGAATGATGATGAGTTTTTTTATATATCAAAATAAATGCTGACCAAAGGTTTATAAAAACAACATAAAAATTAAAAAAATAGAAGAATATAAAAATTTACTTGGAAACTATGAAAAATATGCAGAAACAATAAAAAAGTTTGACACATTAAATCAACATTATAATCTAGGTAAAAATTATTATGATAAAAAAAATTATACAAATTCTGCTAATGAGTTTAAATTAGTTTTACAACAAATTGATCAAATTAATAATTCATACGAAAAACTTGAAAAAATTCAAAAAGAATTAGCAGGATTTTCAAGAAAGAAAATCATAGAAATAATGTATGAAAAATTAACAAATGAAACAATTACAGAAGATAAATTAACTGAATTAATAGATAAATTTTCAGAACATGATAAAAAAAATTTGGTCAATATGAAACTTGATAAATCAGTATTGGAT
>NZ_JBNKXY010000473.1:0-505 GCF_050300555.1 Arcobacter sp. | reverse complement strand
GTTTGGGCCATGGCGCTGTGCGTGAACCACGCAAAGGAAAATGACACATCTGTAAAAAGAGCACCATGTTCATGTAATACTCTGTAAAAAGGCTCTAAGGAACATGCTGGATAAAGTTGAAGAAAAAATATTTTTTGTACAATTTTATATCAAAAAATGGAGGTGTCTACAGTTCAAAATTAATTTTAAACAAAAAATATGCAAGAATTCATGTAAACCATATAAAATAGCAGGTAATCCAAAAAATAACTTGTGACATTAAATAGCATTGTTACAATGTATGTTTAATGTTGGATAATTTTTTTAGTTTTTAGCATTTTCTAGCATTTTAAAACTATATTTTCTTTTTACTTCAGATAAAATAAAAAAAATTAAATATGGTGAAAAAACCCTGAAACTTGGCATGGAGTCATATTATGATCCTAGAAGCTTGACATAAAAAATCATAAAATTTGGCAAAAGTTGGTGTATATGTTGTTTACAAATTGGCACATCTCCAAAGAAG
>NZ_JBNKXY010000472.1:0-506 GCF_050300555.1 Arcobacter sp. | reverse complement strand
ATAAATCTAATAATTCATATGAAGCACAAGCTATCAAAAAAGATGGTACAAAAATACCAGTACTTTTAAAAGTTAATAAAATTAGTTTTGATAATCAAGAATCAACTATTATCTCAATAATTGATTTAAGTGATGTTAAAAATAAAGAAGATTTAATTCTACAACAGTCAAAAATGGCAAGTCTTGGTGAAATGATAGGAAATATTGCGCATCAATGGAGACAACCATTAAGTTCTATTTCAACAGCAGCATCAGGAATGAAGCTACTAAAAGAGTATGGAAAACTTGATGATGAACATTTTAAGAATGGATTAGATTCTATTACAGAAACTTCACAGTTCTTATCTCAAACAATAGATGATTTTAGAAATTATATAAAAGATAATAAACAGAAAAAAGAGTTTAATCTAAGTTCTAGCATTAAAAAAGTTGTATCTATTATGCAAGGCTCTTTTACTAATCATTTTATTAAGGTAAAAATTAATGTAAAAGATTTAACAATAAAT
>NZ_JBNKXY010000471.1:0-506 GCF_050300555.1 Arcobacter sp. | reverse complement strand
GTTTGCTAGGCATAGTTTAACATTTTATCCCCTCATTATCACATAATAATTATAATAATGTCTAAATATGGTCAGAAAAATCTATAAACTTGCATTACAATATATTTTAGTTGCATATGCTTTCTTTAAAAAATTCAAATAATTTTAATAAAGTGAACCTATGCATTGTTCACAAATTGATTTCTCTCTCACATAGTTACATGAGACAATGTCACAAATGTATCCATTTGTGAACAATGCATAGTCCAATTATCTTAAAATATTTTATTTTTCTTATGTTACACTTATGCACCAAAAAAATGAGACCATACCAATTTATAGATTTTTTTACCAAGTTTAGATATTATTAATATTATTATTTTTAGTAAAGTTGTATATAGGAGTTTGAATAGTCCTAAATTTTTTTGAATCTTTCATCTATCTTTAGGATGTGGGTTATAATGGAACATGTGAGCCTAAACATAATTTTTATAGAATTTTTAAAAATATTTTAGAGGTACACATAG
>NZ_JBNKXY010000470.1:0-507 GCF_050300555.1 Arcobacter sp. | reverse complement strand
TATAACTCAGGGAATAGCTTTAATATTGGAACAAGTATAGGTTTTACTAAAGATGCAAAAGACCCAATTTCAAATGACACAAAAACAAAAATAAATTCAACAAACTTAGCTTTCTCAAATTCACTAGGATACCAAAGAGCAAAAACTTTAGCTACTTTAGGTAAAGGGAATGTAACTATTACTGATAAAGAAAACTCTGATGATACCACAGCTTTAAATAGAGATACACAAAATATCTCTAAGACTATGGTTAATACAAGTTATGGAGTAAGTGTTGATGCTACTTTGGATCATAGGCTACTGACTGAAGATGGTAGAAAAGATATTAAAAATGATGTTGTAACAGCTAGTGCAATTACAAATGCAATAGAACAAATAGTTACAAGTGATAGAGCAGAAATAAAAGACTTTTTTAAAGAAGTACAAAAGAATGTAGATGTGTATGAAGGAATGAAAAAAGAGTTAGCTAATAATCCTGAATTAGTACAGCAACTTCAAGACCCAAAT
>NZ_JBNKXY010000469.1:0-508 GCF_050300555.1 Arcobacter sp. | reverse complement strand
AAGACCCCTGAAGGAACATATATTTACAATCCATCGCCTCAAATTAAAATTTCACCGGAGGATAAACTGTTTGTTTTGGGTCCGGATGAGCAAATAGCTAATTTTAAAGAAATACTTAAAGAGAATTAATCTACTATTTTATAAATAATTACATTTTGGCTTGTTTTTTGAGAAAGCCGCAATGATGTTTTATTAACCAAAAATGTTCGTTATGAATTTTAAAAAGACAATTGGACTTAGCGCATTAGTTATTTTTCTTGCATTTGGTGCATATAGTTGTAAGTCGAAAAAAACAGTGGCCTCAAATAGTGAGGTAGGACAAATATTAGAAGATTTACCATGTGAAAAAGACGGTAAATCAGATAAGAAGTTTTTTAGAGCTTTTTCAATGGCCACAAGTAGCGATTTAAGTCTTTCAAAAGAAAAAGCACTATTATTGGCCAAGCAAAGATTGGTTACAGTAATTCAATCCAATACAAAGTCGGTAACCGACAGGTATGTAAATGAA
>NZ_JBNKXY010000468.1:0-508 GCF_050300555.1 Arcobacter sp. | reverse complement strand
ACTGAGAGATCTCCCCAATCTTCCAAAGAGTGGGAGGATGTTTGGGTGGTTTCCACACCTTGTAAACTCTTGATTTGCATCAATACATACGTGGGTTTGGATTGAATCACTTCTCTCTATGTGCTGAAATGTTTTTCATTTTCTTCATTTTTGGAGGTATTTTTGGCCTGATTTTCATTCTTGTGATTTGAAGAGTCTTTCTTCGATTTCATCCATGGGAAAGATTGCTAGGATGAGCCTCAATATGTGTCCTCAATGTTGAGGCAATCTAATGGATTTAGCACCTTCAATTTGAAGATTTCGTGAGTTCATCTCCAAACCATAGGTTTCTTGAGTTAATCCAAAATTGAAAGGAAAATCTTTGAATTTGGGAAAAAAATCTCTTTTAAGAACTTGTTCCTTATGTTGAGGTCACCCTTGTGTCCAAGTTCCATCCAATTTGGTCCCTCGTAACTCAAGAATCAAAGTTGAGAAGGAAATTTCTGGGTAGGCCGGACATATCCGGCTC
>NZ_JBNKXY010000467.1:0-508 GCF_050300555.1 Arcobacter sp. | reverse complement strand
TTAAAAACTGGTTTCTAAAATTTTTAGGAGGGGTGTTTAGAGACCCGTAAGCTCAGAATTAATTTTTATAAATTCAAATGATATATCTATCTCTTATTTAATTTTTTTTTAGAAATATCTCTTATTTAATTTACTTATAGGAAAAAAAAGATGTGGTGACATGAGGTATAAATAATATACAATTAATGAAGGACAAGAGGTAATTAAAAAAAATCTAATTTTAAGAAACTGAGTTTCTAGTTTCAAAAAATTAGAGCAAAAACTGTCCCGTTTGAAAGCACATCAGTTTTTAGAAGTTGATTTCTTAAAAACTTAATGGATCCAAAAGAGAGTCTAAAGTCTTCCACGTTGTAACTGCTAACAAGTGATGAAATGGTGCAGGGCTGTGTGCATGTGTGGCATGCCAAATAAAGCTCAACCACAATAAAAGCAAGAAATTATAATATTTGTCGCATGTGCGGTCCTGCATTGTGCAAGACAGAGTAGGCTAGAGTAGATCGGAAGAGCA
>NZ_JBNKXY010000466.1:0-508 GCF_050300555.1 Arcobacter sp. | reverse complement strand
GGAGTATTTGACTATGTGATATATGTCCCTAATGTTTAAATGATCTCTAAACTTCAACCGACCTTCTTCAATAGCCAATTGCAATCATCGACGAAATACATTGCAATCATAAATATTATAAGAAAAATAATCATGTCATTTGCAATGTTCACATTTTCCTAATTCTTTAGATGATGATATGAAATGATTAGCTGAAATTCTAATTCTTTTCTCCAATACCAAGATATCAAAGATCTCATCGCAATTAGAAATGTCAAATGTGTATCTTTTTTTATTTTGCCGATTGGTTTGAGCAACTGGATTTAGAGCTGAGCAAACGAATAGCGCTGACTCGGCATCAACTCACTTGTCTACACATCTACTTGGCTTGTCCCATATTGTAAATACACTCTTCTTAATAGGAATATCGATCTCTTTTTCATCATCAGACATGTGACCATCTATCTTGTTTGCACTAACCAAAGAACTAGCTTGTTGTTTGGCCATATCAATGCTAGAAGCAGGATGG
>NZ_JBNKXY010000465.1:0-504 GCF_050300555.1 Arcobacter sp. | reverse complement strand
ACTTATCTTGTGAGTTGAGAGCACATACCTGTGGCCAATTTTCCAACATCATATAGAGAAGGGCACGGTTGACTAGCAGGATCTATCTGGTATAAGAAAAAATGAACATATCAGAGAGTGTCAATATGAAAAATATTTAAATATAAATGTTCAAACGCCAGCCTTCGTGCAGATCTGGAGAAACTTGTGTTCATAGTTTTGGCATACAGATGAAAATTCATAAATATGAATGTAATTTTAAAGGTCATAAATAGATTCATGTTATATAAGTTAGCTGAAGTCCCATTGTTTCAAGCATATGCCTTCACTAACGTTGATACTGCCGCAAGATCTGGAAATTGTAGCACAGCTTAGAAGTTAACAAAATATTTAAATATATACTTTTATTATTACTTAGAAGAATTCTGAAAATCTAGGACAATATCTTTATGGGCTCATCATAAACCTATCAGGGACCTACCCTGGGAATAAAGGGAAATGTAGTTCTCCTACCAGAATGTTGAA
>NZ_JBNKXY010000464.1:0-509 GCF_050300555.1 Arcobacter sp. | reverse complement strand
GGGACTGAATCTCATATATTTTGTATAGGATCGGATCTCATAAAATTTTCTTCTCATGACCGGCACGTCGCTTGGATCCAGTCAGATCTGCCCCTGATTTTATAATAAAAGTGGACTGATTTTATAAAAAATTAAAAATTAAATTATTAAAAGCAAAAACTTTTAAAGCTAAAAAACGTACCGATTATTTGCTGATAAAAAACATGGAATCCAGATTAAAAAAAATTTTACACATTATTTATAAATTCCATGTAGCTAACAAAAAAATTTTATTTATTGGAACTCCCCTGAAATTGAATTATAAAATCAAGCAGCTTTTAACAAACAAAAAGCATAGCTTTATTCCTGAATCTATATGGATGAACGGAATTATTACCAACTCAAAGTCATTATTTAAATATTTAACAATAGAAGATCTCATCAACAAAGACCTAGACAAAAACTTAAAATTTTTATTTCATTTAAAAAAACAAGCAAATTTAATTGTTGTATTAAATGAAAGTTCGAAT
>NZ_JBNKXY010000463.1:0-509 GCF_050300555.1 Arcobacter sp. | reverse complement strand
TTCTCGAGCAAAGTGGTCCATTTTCCCACAGTTGAAGCATGGAAAGTTGCTGGCGGGAAACTACTGTGGTGGCCTGATGGCAGCCTGCTGCGGTGGTGGGGTAGGGGCACGATTGAACTGCTGCTGTTGCTGCTACTGGAATTGTCGCGGTTGAAATTATGGGCGATGGCCCTAGTTTTGCTGCTATTGTGGTCGACGTAGCTGACCCCCCAGGTGGGGTATACATCATACGATGCCTCGGAGGAGCACCGCTAGAACTACCACTGTCAGTGGATCTAGGCATCATCTTCTTTCTCTTTTTCTCATTGGCCTCAGCAACGACCTTCATCATTCTCTCTTGATCAATAGCTGCACTTGCCAATTTATTATATGACAGATTGGTGAACTGTACCAGGCGCTCTTGTAGGTGGATGGTGAGTCATGCACGGTACAGGTTGGCCTTCTTCTCAATCGTATCGACGTGGTACGACCCGTATTGGGCAAGGGTGTTTAACTACCTCGTGTAGTCG
>NZ_JBNKXY010000462.1:0-510 GCF_050300555.1 Arcobacter sp. | reverse complement strand
CATAAACCTACACCTACAGAAGATATGAAGTGGAACAAACACAAGTAAGAAATCCACATCTTCTGTAACACAGCGATGTAAGGATGAACGGAGGATGGATCCTGGGTAAAGATGGTAATGGATATCCATTATCCGTGTGTCCGCGGATAAAAAATCCATTGGGCACGAATTTGGGTATGAGTCTGTACCCACAGGTACGGGTATGGGTAGCATTTGATATCCACGAATATTTACAAAACGGGTAGAAAAAAGTAGTATTCATATTTGATACTTAAATACCTGTTGACATGTGGGGTCATACGTTAGATAATATATATAATTTAGGGTTTATAAAAGGAATCTCACCCTACTCAGCCACCCTTTTTTAACAGCCACCCTTTTTTAATAATTCAGACATTGATTTACAAATTAAAATGAATTATTATAAATATTGTTAATTTTGACGGGTAAGCGGATATATCCGCGGATATCCATTACCCGCGGGTAACGGATATGAGTATGGCTTTATAC
>NZ_JBNKXY010000461.1:0-510 GCF_050300555.1 Arcobacter sp. | reverse complement strand
GACGCTCTTCCGATCTGTGGTTGCTCCTTGCGACAACGGACCTATACGTTATGCACATGCGATAACGAATTATATGCCGATTTGATTTAAAGAAGATTGAAAATTATCTGATGTGATTCTGGAAGGCCAAAATTTATGTAGATTTTTATGGACATTAGATATGACATAGGGAGTAATATATCCAAAATTTAGTCCTAGATCATGCAGAAATAATTGATTAAAATTCAAATATGTCAGAGCTAAGAAATGACACAACATGTAAACCAAGTAGAATTTGAATATGCCACTTGGTGAGAAGCTCAAGGATGACATATGGAGTCTGAATGCCAGGTTTTAAGAATTTATCATGTATAGAGATGAAGATATTAATTTACAATTGTTTTAATTCTCTAAAATTTGCAGACTAAACTAACATGAATTAAGGATAACTTCCTACATGAAAGATGTAGTTCTATATGAGGGGATTCTAGCCAAATTTATTTTATATTTTTAGGAGCTATAATTTCTTGG
>NZ_JBNKXY010000460.1:0-510 GCF_050300555.1 Arcobacter sp. | reverse complement strand
TCCATGATGGAAAAGTTTATATAAAATTTTATGCCAAGTTTTATGAATTTTGGAGTTCTAATTATTTAATTATGAATTAATCTCCAATTAATGAAGCCTAGGTATTATTTAGTAAAGGATAAATAAATTTATTTGATTTTATATTTTTATTCTAGAGAAACCACTTGAATTCAAAGGTTTGAAGTGGGTTCATAAATTTCTTAAATTTATTGAAGCTTTTATGAATTTGGAACGAATTCAGATTGGATTGAATATTTCAAATGAAATCGAGCAAACTGAAACGGTGAACCACTCGTTTTTCTGATTTATTGATTGTGTTTTTCCTCAAAAACTTTTTGCTGCAGTAAATTAAACCACTCAGGTTTTTTATTTACCATTTTTTAAGTTTTATCGCTCAATTTGCAAGGTTTATCAATTTCTGAAATTTTATTTGGCCAAAAGTCAATTTGTCCGCATAAATCAGGTTGGACCAATTTTCTTGAAAACCGTGAATATCAAGCAGTTTTCAAC
>NZ_JBNKXY010000459.1:0-511 GCF_050300555.1 Arcobacter sp. | reverse complement strand
AAAACCAATGACCCTTTCCAGCTCATCGAAGAACATTTTTTCACCATAGTTTTGTTGTATAACAAAACTTATAAAATTCAATTAAAAAAACTTTCACATGAAGTTCTGAGGTTCTTCTCAGAACCGTAAAGCGAGTGGAATAAGATTTATGTATAACTAGTACCAATCCACGCACATGCGAGCAAAAATATACACACACGTGCACGCAAAAATATTTTAAGATAATTTTATAAGATTGAAATAGATTATTAATAAATAAAGATATATTATTTGATAATTCAACAAACATAAATGTATCGCACATAGATATAAAACATAAAAGAAAAAATATCATTAAATATAGATTTTTCGTGTGGGATAGGTCAGGTCTGGTATCATCAGACAGAATACATTAAAAAATTATATATAACTCTCAAAATTATAAAGATGGCAGCAATGGGAAAGAAACAAACCTCATAATGAAGATGTGTAACTTAAAAATCAACATTTGTCTTTTCAGCTAGACATTCTG
>NZ_JBNKXY010000458.1:0-509 GCF_050300555.1 Arcobacter sp. | reverse complement strand
CAGGGCACCACCGACTCACGGGCCTATTGGGCCGATGGAGAGAGGCAGCGGCCCGGGAAAGAGTGGGCCAGCGCGGAAGGTCTGGGCCAGTTGGGCCAAAATCCAAGGAGTGTTTTATAACATATTTGGTTTTTTTAAAATTTCAATGGATTTCAAATTTTGGCAAGACTTTAGAAATTTCCACAAGGAGATTTAGGAGGAATTTTGACATGAGGATTTTCCTAAATTCTTCTAGGCTCCTCAAGGATTTTAGAAAAAATAATATGCCATGTCATGCAATGCATCCTATACAAGATTTATTTTTTGAAAGGTTTTTCATATATACTGCAAATTGATATGCATCTTATATGCACTCCTATGTTGACAAAATTTTATTCTTGTAAAATATGGGTGTTACACTTGGATACACCCCTCATGACAGTTCTTACCGAGTTTATAACCTTGAGACTAACACCATTGTTGAGTCATGTGATGTGACCTTCGATGAGGTTGCTCCTTATCCTTGTGAT
>NZ_JBNKXY010000457.1:0-511 GCF_050300555.1 Arcobacter sp. | reverse complement strand
GCCAATAGTCATCAACTTTTAGGATTTTTGTGATACCAGGTCCCATTGCTTGTTATATAATACAACTTTTACTGAAGATTAAAGTATACTAAAGATTCGTTTGCTGCAGGTAGATGCAATGGTTAAACATAAAAAAGTTCTTCTTTTTTCTATTTCAATTTTGCCTCACTGTTTGGAAAAAATCACATTATAGCTTCTATTTTTTAATTTGATATAGTTGTGTTTGAAAAAAAAATATTCTAGTGGTCTTAAAAGAGTAAGTTATATTATGTTGAATTTGTTAATATATTATTTCAAGTGTAATTGATATCTGATGCATGTTTGATAGTAATTTTTTCATGTTTCTACACGTTTAGTATTATATATATATATATATATATATATATTTGTACTATAATTTATTGTGCATGTTTATTATACATTTTCATAATAGTACATCATAATGAAATTATTATATACATATATAGTAGCATGTGTTGCATGTATACACATATTATAAATTTTGTGTAGT
>NZ_JBNKXY010000456.1:0-511 GCF_050300555.1 Arcobacter sp. | reverse complement strand
GGTGTTGATAAATTTTATGAAGAGAATAATACGATAAAACCATTTTCGAATAGCAACAACATTAAAGCTCCAATTAATCAATATAAAGAACAATTGTTGCTTGGAAAAATATTACCTATTGGTATTTGTTTTAATAAAAAACTTTTATATCAACATGTTGATTTTGATGGGTATTTTAACATGAAAATTACTATTGAAGATTATCCTATTCTTGTAGATTTAGCAATGAACACTAACATTTATAAGGTTAATGAAGTATTGCATGTTTACAGAATCCATCATGATTCTTATTCAAATAAAAAAACTTTTGAAAGCCATGCTTTTTTAAATCTTCAAATGAAAAATTTGTTTGATTTTTTTAATAAAAAATATGAATTCCCTAAAGATATTATTCAAAAATTTAATAATAATTATTACAAACAATTATTATTTTTAGCTGGCTACTTTGAAAAAAAAGAAGTTGGAAAAAAGGCTTTTAATAAAATAAAAACGAAAAGCATTAAGGATTATA
>NZ_JBNKXY010000455.1:0-511 GCF_050300555.1 Arcobacter sp. | reverse complement strand
TGGGCCGCAAGCAGTAGCAGCTGGGTGGGCTTGGGCTTCTCGTGGGAGAAAAGAGAGCAGGCCAAACTAGGCCACTACGAGGGTGTTGCTGGGTTTCGGCCCATGGCCACTCAAGGGAATAAAAAAGCTTCATCATTTTCAAATTTTTTTATAGATTGCAAATTCATTTGATTTCAAATCAAATTGGAAATTCGAATGAATCCTATTCACAAAATAAAATATAAGAGCTCACACACCAATACAAAAGAAAATTTATGCCACGACATGCAATGCAACAAACAATTATGTAAACCCTAAATTAATTTAGAAAATAATCTTTTGTCTATTTAAATTTGATTCTCCTTCTAAATCTAAAAGCATTTTTTCTCTCGAGAAAAGTTTCAAATTTTAGTGAATTTAAGTCACATTACAAAATTCAGAATTTTGTGGTGTGACAATTTTGGTGGAAACGAATGCTTAAATTTTTGAATACGTTCAAAGGAATTGCCCAAGCACAATTAGGCACAGGGGA
>NZ_JBNKXY010000454.1:0-511 GCF_050300555.1 Arcobacter sp. | reverse complement strand
ATATAATTGTGTTAAATAAAAACTAATTGACAAGTTACATTTTTATAACAAACACATTACAATTATATTTGCCAGCCTTAAAATTTATCAAAGCCATAAATGAAGCCTAAATCTAAAACAAAAACTTCTAAGTCTCGTATACAGTTATTACATCAGTATTATGCTTATACTGGGTTTTATACGTTTGTTTGGAATGCTGTTAAAAAAGCAATTCCATATATAATACTAATTGTTTTTGCCGTTTATACTTTAAATCATTTCTTTAATATTAATGATGCTTTGGTAAAACTAACTCAAGTATTGCCAGCTTATGGTGTATTAACATTCTTTTTTGCTTCAGAAACCTTATTAGGTCTTGTTCCACCTGAAATATTTATTGCCTGGGCAGGAAAAATGAATAATCCTTGGGGATATTTAACTCTTTTAGCATTTATATCTTATTTTGGAGGCTTAGTGTCTTATTATATCGGATATATAATCACCAAAATTCCATCTTTTCATAATTACCTTG
>NZ_JBNKXY010000453.1:0-513 GCF_050300555.1 Arcobacter sp. | reverse complement strand
ACATTCTACAAAGGCTTGTTCGGACGAACAAAATTTCTTTAGGTTAGATCCAGATAGAACCGAGGACATTGCAAAGTGACATAGTAGGAAAACAATTTTCTGACAGCTCCATTCACTGAAGATGAAATTAAGAAGGCTATTTTTGAAATGGAACATAACAAGGCTCCAGGACTCGACGGTTTCTCGATAGAGTTCTATCAAAAATTCTGGGATGTAATCAAGGGAGATTTGATTACAATGTTTCAAGATTTATATGATGGAGATCTACCAATTTTTAGTTTGAATTTTGGGGTCATCACATTCAGCCTTTTGCACCTTCTCATTCCACCACCATGTCTCTTTAGCTTCACGCTTGCCTCATTTGGTCACTCCGAACTCTTCTGATGCCGCATTTGCTTCTTTGATTTATAAAATATATGGGACCAGTATTTCAGATGCCTCGTGGTCACTGCATTATCACTCGCAACAGATTGGTGTTTACAGTGTCTGGTTTTCTGTTGCATCAGGTCTAAT
>NZ_JBNKXY010000452.1:0-513 GCF_050300555.1 Arcobacter sp. | reverse complement strand
AAATCTTTATTTTCATATTTATTTGATTTATGTGAATCTAGAAACTTACAAAAATATACCAAATCAACTTAACTGACTTAAAATACATCACCAAGTAGAATTTTGGAGATTTTCTCATAATTTTATCAATTTTTCATGTGAGCTTAAACATTCAAGCAAAGAAAAAACCTATGAAGTTGAAAAAAAATAATTCACAATTTACGATCGGGTGTGTGCGGGTGACAGCCGGTTTGGATCTCAGGTGGTAAGAGAGAGGTGTGGCAAGAGAGTGAGAGGTTGTAAGAGAGAGAGAGGGCCACGAGCCACATAAGGATAAGGTTGATTTTCAACGGCCTAGGACCGACTGCCGAAGATAAGGCTCTATTTTCGGCGGCCTAACCTTACCCATCGAAAATAAAGAGTTAGTTTCAGTGGCTAGAATTAATTTCGACGGCATAATATCTAGCCGTCAAATGCTTCACAACCATATTTTATTTCAATTTTTTCGAGCTTGAGAGGGTCTTGTTTGATTCA
>NZ_JBNKXY010000451.1:0-514 GCF_050300555.1 Arcobacter sp. | reverse complement strand
TCTGTTCCCAGAAATAAAGTACGTATATGTCCGGTCCAAGTTGTGGGTAATACAATCATGGGATCATCGATGGATCCTGACATTTTGATTCAGTCACCTAATTGCTTCATATATATATATATATATATATATATATGTCAACTACACATAAACAATTTTTTTGAGGAAATTCAGATTCCCCCACCTATTAAAATAGGGGTAATCCGGTGTAGCCAACAAGATTTGAACCTTAGTGGTGAACTTATCACTGACCCCTTTGCAACTACACATAAACATAACTGTACTTTGTATATTTCACAAATTCTGGGCACTCTTGAATAAAGGGAGGTCCGCCCATATGGTTACAGTAGAAAACATCATGTCTATTCTGCAGTGGCCATGAATGAAGAAGTTGTAAAAACTCATCAGCAGGTATGGCTAAATGGCCTCGATCGACATGTCTGCTGCGCTCAGTGCGCGCCCACGCACGCACCGCTCCTGAATCGATGGCTCTTCTTGAAGACCACATGCTCTT
>NZ_JBNKXY010000450.1:0-514 GCF_050300555.1 Arcobacter sp. | reverse complement strand
GTAAGGCGTGTGCAAAATTTTTCCACACCGAAGCTATCCCCGGTATCAAGGCCGATAATCCTTACTTCGTGGTCGCGGTGAAGGAGACATAGAGATGGGGTAAGTAAGTATTTCTTTCATTTCTTCTTTGGTGTACTCATTTTATTTTTACGTCATTGAGTTTGACATCTTAATTTCTTTTTAGGTGAAGGTATCTCCATCCCCAATGGGAGGGAAATAGATGGTCCATACTTGGACTCAAATGAAGAAGATATAAACAAAAGTTCAAGGAGGACTGGCCTATGCATGGCATTACTATTATGTGTGATTCATGGACGGGCCCGACGGGGATGAGCATCATAAACTTTATGGTGTATTGTAATGGTATAATATTTTTTAGAAGTCAGTTGACTGTACAGGATACAACCAGGATGCGGACTTTGTATACAAGGTACGTATCATGCTTCCAAAACGTTTTGTTCTCATGTATGTCAAGTTGTTACTTATGGTGTGTATATGTTGTGTTGAAGGGAAA
>NZ_JBNKXY010000449.1:0-514 GCF_050300555.1 Arcobacter sp. | reverse complement strand
AACTAGAGAAGCAGAAGTTTTAAAACTTTTGACTATTGGTAGAAAAAACAAAGAAATCTCTAAAGAATTAAACATTAACGAAAAAACGGTTAGTACATACAAAGCTCGCTTAATGCGTAAGCTTAAAGTTACTAATTTAGTTGATTTAGTTAATCAAGCAAAAATTGCTTCGGAGCTTTAAAAACTCTGTTTAACTTTTTATTATGGTAGCATTTTTAAGCCTGAGTAGTATTTTATTTTTTAAGTAAATTACCTCGTGTTACTGTAACTTTTAAAAGTTTATTGCTGAAATTCTTTTATTTTTAGTCTATTAAGACTGAATAGATTTCATTTAACTCTTAAAAACTCTAAGTGTCTTTAATAAGCATTTAGAGTTTTTTTTATAAAACCCTATTCAGCTTTCTAGATAGCAACATTTTTAAACTCGAGTAATCTTTTACTTCTTCAAGTATATTCCTGTTAGTATCACCGTTATTTTTTAATGTTTCTTGCTGAAACTCTTTCACCTTTTGAT
>NZ_JBNKXY010000448.1:0-515 GCF_050300555.1 Arcobacter sp. | reverse complement strand
AACTTAAAAAAATACTATATAAAAAGATGACTAAATATCTCATTATAAGCTTTTATTATACTAAGTATAGCCATTTTAATAGCTTTTCATAAGTTAGATAAAAGAATAAATCGCTAAAATTTAGTTTTTAAATTTAAGGAGAGAATAGATGAGAAAGATTGTTTTAGGAACAATGATCGCTGCAGCGTCTTTAATGGCTGCTAGTTTTGCACCATGTGCTGGTTGTCATGGAGCTGCTGCTGAAAAAGCTGCTTTAGGTAAATCACAAATAATCAAAGGTTGGCCAGCTGAAAAAGTTGTTGCAGCATTAAAAGGTTATAAAGATGGTTCTTACGGTGGAGCTATGAAAGGTGTAATGAAAGGTCAAGTTGCAAGACTTTCAGACGCTGATATTCAAGATTTAGCAAATCAAATTTCTAAATTCTAATTAGCGTTTTTATTTGTTTTAAAAGTGAATCACTTTTGTGATTCACTTTTTTTTTGCTCTTTTTTCGATTCTTTAATCTTTTTTTCTT
>NZ_JBNKXY010000447.1:0-515 GCF_050300555.1 Arcobacter sp. | reverse complement strand
AAAGTCGGTCTCCACCCGGGAGATCTATACAAAATTTCTAACTTATGGCAATGCCTCATCAAATAATGCGACGAAAAATCAAAGAGCGCCTTAATGGCCTTACTGGAAAGTCCAGACTTCTAGAAATTAGAAAAATAATTTCCGAGCTTCCAGGATACAATACTGGGCCCTACGGAGAAATAAAAAAAGAGCTACAAGAAGAAATTAAGAAAACTAAAATAAAATCTAAAATTCATCTCTAGCGTGTTTTATAAAGAATAATATTTAATTCATTTTCACATGATATATTTATGAAGACATAAGATTTAGAGATATCTCTTCAAATTGGAAAAGGTTTACATGCCCTTACCCACTCTATCTCCAAATGTTTGTTGCCTTCGACTTTTATATCAACTTTGACCATTAGTTTTATTAAAAAAAACTAAAGTTATGAAAAAATCAAATATAATATGATTTATTACATATTTGATTTTTTCATAACTTTAATATTTTTAATAAAATGAGTGGTCGAAATT
>NZ_JBNKXY010000446.1:0-515 GCF_050300555.1 Arcobacter sp. | reverse complement strand
GTTTTAAATACAGAAGCTTCAGTTTTTTCTTCAAATATATTTTCTAAATTTTTTATGATTATAAGACTTCTTATTGAAAATCTACTTGGTGTTATCCTTATGAAATACTCTCTTGGACAATGGGGAAATTACAAAAATAGAATAATAAGAACAACTGATACTGAAAAGTTTGATGACATGTTAAGAATGGTAATCTCTACAGATAAAACTCAAACAAAAAAACTTGAAGAATATTTAGAAAAGGAATTTGCAAATAAAAAATTAATTTATGGTATTCATAAATCAAATTCATCTTTAATGACATGTCTTATTTTTGAAAGACATGGAAAACATATTCATTTTATTGACGGTTCAAATGGAGGATATTCTGCTGCTGCAAAAGAGTTAAAAAGTAGATTAGATAAATAAGATTTAGGTGAAAACAAAGTATCTAAAATAATCATATCCAAATTATTGGATATGATTATTTAAATTTTAAGCACTTACTTCTTTTGATAATATTTTCATTCTCGTTT
>NZ_JBNKXY010000445.1:0-515 GCF_050300555.1 Arcobacter sp. | reverse complement strand
ACAATACATCTACAATAGCTCTGTATTTTTTCTACAATGTTTCTACAATATCTTAGAGTGTTCCTACGGTGGTTGTACAGTAGAAACCTTACTCAAGTGATTCAAATTCAATTTTCACACCTTTTTGGATTTTGTTTTAAGTCCTATTTGCCACTTGTAAAGGAACTTCAAATTTTGGAATACAAGTGAGTCAAACTAAATTCACATTATGAAAGATCATGTCAAGAAAGAATTTTTGTGAATTTATGAGATTTTTTCCAAAAAAGTTTGAACCCTTTTTTAAATTCAAACAAGATTCAAATTAGAATTGGTTCTGGAATTTATAATTTAAAATCCAGAGAGAATTTGAAGTTGCGACAAAAATGAAACATGTCACACTTGAATTGATCTATCAACTTGACAAGTTTATAAATTTTTGGAGCCTTGGAAGTAACCTTGTCATATTTTACAAGTTGGAAAGTGTTTGAATATTGGAAAATACTTGAAAAAAATGAAAAGGAGTAAACGGGCCCAGC
>NZ_JBNKXY010000444.1:0-515 GCF_050300555.1 Arcobacter sp. | reverse complement strand
AAATTGAAGATTTGAAAAATGAGATTTTTGGAACTAGATAAGCTATTGTTATTAAATTAAATTTTCATACACCCAAGTTTTCATACCTGTTAAAAGAGGAGCTAACGATTTTCCTTTTTCGGTTAAACGATATTCTACTTTTGGAGGAATTACTGGATAAGATTTTCTAACAACTACTCCTAATTGTTCCAAGTCTTTTAATTGTTGCGATAACATTTTCTGGCTTATTCCTTTTATAGTTTTGTCCAGTTCATTAAAACGCATCACTTCATTACTTAATAATATCCATATAATAACGGGTTTCCATTTGCCACCTATTTGCTCCATAAAAATAATTATGGGACATTCTTCAGCTATAATGTATTTTTCTTTTATTTTTTTTACCTCTATTTCCATAATAATGATTGTATTCCGAGTTTAAAGTCAGTTACTTACCATTTAGTAAGTACTTGTTTCAAAGTTAGTAATAATATAGTTTTGTTTAAAAATAAATACAAAATGAATAAAATAATTGT
>NZ_JBNKXY010000443.1:0-516 GCF_050300555.1 Arcobacter sp. | reverse complement strand
TGTCTAACCTAATAAAGAGCAATATATTAATTGAAAATGACACAAGTTAGTTGGTTTTTCTTCACCTGAATGAAGAAAAGTTTATTTATGACAAAGGTATGATTAATGTTCGTTTTCATAAATATAATTAATTAATTGTAGTGTGCATCTAGGCCTTTGCATAGTTAGTGTGTTTTGAGTTTCCAACTTGTTCAAGTTGTGATAAGTATTTGTTACTTATCTTATGGATAATCTTAGATATTTACTTTATGCCTCATCTAAAGAAACTTGACGTATGTTAAGTCAAGATAATCTTCTCTTGAAAGGAGGTATAAATTAAATATGCTAAATGACATAACTTGAAAGTTGAAAGCTCCTGAGTGCTTTAGTGTAATTGCTTTTAAAAATTCATCTAGAATTGTTAGCTTGTGTGGTTTTCAAAATTTTTGGAGTTTCTCGGTCCTTGTGACCATATCAATTCACTCATGGCTATTGTTCACTTTGATTGCTTGTTGGCTAGCCATTAGTGAAGAGATG
>NZ_JBNKXY010000442.1:0-516 GCF_050300555.1 Arcobacter sp. | reverse complement strand
AAGGTAATAGAGCATCAAGGAACTGATTCGCCAAAGTTAATAACAAGTACAAAAGGAGGCTTGGGATTCAAATAAAAGGGCATATAGTGCCTTCTTCAGTTTACAGGCAGTAATTTACGAGTATGGTGAACAACCAGGCCAGGATACGGTGGGGACTATGTTTTGAAAATCAAGATGCTAGAGGTATGAAACTTACACACTTTGTAGGTGGGCCGCTGAAAAGAAAAGGTAATAGAGCATCAAGGAACTGATTCACCAAAGTTAATAACAAGTACAAAAAGAGGCTTGGGATTCAAATAAAAGGGCATATAGTGCCCTCTTCAGTTTACATGCAGTAATTTAAGAGTATGGTGAACAATGAGGCCAGGATAAGGTGGGGACTGTTTTGAAAATCAAGATGCTAAAGGTATGAAACTTACACACTTCGCAGATGGGCCGCTGAAAAAAAGAAGGTAATAGAGCATCAAGGAACTGATTCACCAAAGTTAATAACAGGTACAAAAGAGGTTTGGGATT
>NZ_JBNKXY010000441.1:0-517 GCF_050300555.1 Arcobacter sp. | reverse complement strand
ATCGAACAGGACAAAGAAACCATCAGCAGGTGGTGATGTCGCAACACCTTCATTGCCCCATAACTTGCTTTGGGTGTATTTTGATAAGTCCAAATGGCTTGCTGCTTGCAAAACCCTAATAACACTGCTAGATACTCAGCTATATTGTTTGTGCACTTGTTTGTTTCCTTTGTGAACTGCAATTGTGTTGTGTATCTCAAATTGATTCCCAAGGGTGATATCAAGAATGTCACAGCTCCGGCATTGGCATTGCCCCAGGCTCTATCATAGTAAATGTGCCATGGTGATTCTGGAATCGGGCCTTCAGTGTAACTCGTTGGCTCCGTCCAGTCTGCAATAAAGTCGACCAAGAATTGTGATTTGATAGCGCTTCTTTTTTCAAAATCTAACACATGTTCAGATAGTTCCATGGCCGATTTGCCTATTCTACTAGAAGAATCCCTATTGTCAAAAATATCATTGAGTGGCTGGTTGGTGAAGACTCGCACTATGTGGGCTTCAAAATAGTGGTGAAGCT
>NZ_JBNKXY010000440.1:0-517 GCF_050300555.1 Arcobacter sp. | reverse complement strand
TAATAGAGATGACTACGTGAACATTGGTTGTATGCCCTGGTTCACTCTCTAACGTATACCTAACATCCAACAATATACAAAACCTATCTAACATGAAACTAAATCAAATTCAATGTACTTCAATTTTTAAATTTCTATAAACTATATACAAATTAGGGCAATCACGAAATTCACTTCACTAAATCTACATGCAACTCAATACCGATGCAAAATATGAGTATATCTAGTACAAACTACAGTCTAAACTAATATAATTCTAACTAAATCAAACGATTACCTAAAAATTCCTAAAATCCCTAACCTAATCACTAAACAAAGTTAAAATGAAATTGAAACAAAATTGAAAATGAATTTGAAAACCAAATTGAAACCAAAATTCAAACAAAATTGAAAACAAAATTCAAATGAAATTAGAAATGAAATTCAAATGAAATTGAAAACGGATTTGAAAACAAAATTTAAAATGAAATTGAAAACAAAATTGAAACAAAATTTGTCAAACAAAATTGAAAATGAA
>NZ_JBNKXY010000439.1:0-516 GCF_050300555.1 Arcobacter sp. | reverse complement strand
AAAATGCCTATTTTCAATTCAATGAATTAAACAAATAAATGTCTACGTATTATTTTTGCAAATGTAGAGTAATCGACCTGATTGTAGATGCATATGAATGGGTGGAAATAGGAACAAATATCTGCTTTATAAGTATGTAAAAAAATGTTATAATTACTTGCTCAGAAAAAATAATCGGCAAAGATTATTATTTTTCTAGCTTAGGCCTTGTTTGGATCCACATTTGGTTTCTTAAAAACTGGGTTTTAGAGGTAGTTTTAAAATCTGGGTTCTAAAAAACTGGATGGGGTATTTGAAGATCAGTTTCTAAAAACTAAGAATCGATTTTTAGAAATTCAAATTACATGTCTACCCTTATTTAATTTGGTCATGGTAAAAGGAAGAGATAGTGACATAAGATATAAATAATATATAATTAATAAATGGTAAGAGGTAATTAGAAAAAAACTAATTTTAGCTAGGATGGACCAGCTAATGAGTTTTTAAGAAATTGAGTTTCTAGTTTCTAAAAACAGA
>NZ_JBNKXY010000438.1:0-516 GCF_050300555.1 Arcobacter sp. | reverse complement strand
TATTTTGATTATGGCAAGTGTTATATTGCATTTAAATATTATATTTTCTTACATAGTTATGAGAGAATTCGTTGTTTGGCTAATTTTGAAATTTTGGCCGAATAAGTTTATGATTTCATCAGTGACACACTATCTAAAATTCTTTTTATTCAGACCATTTCGAATGTTTGGCCCAAAAGTCATAGAATTTTTTTACTATATTCAGAATTTTTACTTGTGCTATCATTTTAAGCCAATTTTTTTATTTTGGCTTATGATTTGGCAATATGATGGAACATTATATCTCAAGAGGTTTGATTCATCTTAATTAAGCTATTTCTCAAAAATTGGCTTAATACGAGCGAGAATCATCTATTTATGTGCAACAAAATATATAGGTCATATTCATTTGGCCATTTTTCTAATTGGTCTTATTGAACATGATATATGTCTAGGTTTATTCTTTTTGTTAAACCATTTTCTATAGTTGGCTAGACATCAACGAATACCCCTATGTGCTTTTCCTTTATGATTAAT
>NZ_JBNKXY010000437.1:0-518 GCF_050300555.1 Arcobacter sp. | reverse complement strand
AGATAAACAAAACTCAAGGAAGTTGGTTAGATGCACCGTGTCTTGCCTTGATTACAACAATATTAGCATGCTCGTAACTTGACGCTTGTGGACCTTCGAACACCCATCGGACTTGCACCACTTGAATTTCCATCTTTGCCTCCGCGTGATCTAGCACAGATGCAAAAGATGGTCACCATTAACTAGCACAATGCATGGGGTGCAAAGTGCAATATGATGCATGAACAGGAGCATCATACTCATATTAACTCATAAAACCCATTTTTACTAATTTACCCCTAGCTTTTCTATTTATTTACAACTTAACTAAGCACTAGAAAATTAATAACATGCATTCTATGAGTCTAAACAACCTCTCTGATTTTATACAGGTTCTATACAGTATAAGGAAGTATTATACTACAAATGAATAATTTACTATGCATATTTTATTTACTACCATTTATTCATTGCAGAAACAGAAATTAAATCCCAACAATTAATCTGAGCAGAAATTAAATATAAGCTATTTTGTATAA
>NZ_JBNKXY010000436.1:0-518 GCF_050300555.1 Arcobacter sp. | reverse complement strand
CAATGGTTTGGTTATAACACTGATTTCTAACCTCCCTAAACCACCGCAAGTAATAAAAAATGGTTTCAGTGTACTTTTGTCTCAAGGACGTGAGTTTGGATAACCTTAGTTCTCCCTCCCTGTTGTAGAAGTAATCATGGAATTCCTGCTCCAAACTAACCTAAGAATCTATCGAGTTTGGAGGCAAGGAGGTAAACTAATTAAAGGCTGCCCTGGCGAGAGATAACGGGAACATCCTAATCTTGTGCACGTCGGTGATGCCCACATTGTTAACTTGTGGAAGAAACTGCCCTATGTTCTTATGCGTGGTTTTAGCGTCATCACCTATGAACTTGGCTAAATCTGGTACCTGGAAACCCCATGGATAAGGAATCATATCAAAGTACTCTGGATATGGCTTTTGATAGGACCTAGCCTGACCCTTTGGTGTAAACCCAAACTCCCTCAAAGTCCTAGCGATTTGATCCCTAACCCCATCGTTTACTTGACCCTCTACCCTCGGGTTAGGAGTAATGTAA
>NZ_JBNKXY010000435.1:0-518 GCF_050300555.1 Arcobacter sp. | reverse complement strand
TTTGGATTCTACTCAAATGAATTCGATTTGAATTCAAACAATATCTAAATGGATTCAAAAACTAAAACACTCAACAATACAAAAATAATGCAGGGCATCACAAATGCAACAACTTTGGTCCAAATTTTGTATTTAAAATAAAAGTTTTATTTTTTTCCCAATTTTGTAAATTCAGGGCATGACAAAAAGTGAACCAATTTGACAAACACTGGGGGTAAAGTAAACCAAATTTTAGTTTAGAGGTTATCTAGACTTGAACTAAATTTGAAGATAGTAAAATGGATTTTATCCATTCTATAAAATGTACAATGTTTTTTTTGACAAAAAATGACCATCGGTCTCGGGTACCTATGTCGATGGGGGGTCATCGGTCTCCATAATTTTCAAAAAAAAATTTTTATTTTTGCCCGAGGTTTTTGGGGGTGTCACGGGGGTGTACAAGTCGTTTCTTAGAATGCACAAAAATGATCGGGATCATATGGGAATCTGTATTACGTGTACCGATTCTCCTATTACTT
>NZ_JBNKXY010000434.1:0-519 GCF_050300555.1 Arcobacter sp. | reverse complement strand
TTGAATTTGTCTCATATAATAAAGTTCATCAAATGAAATTAAAAACAAAATTCAAACAAAATTGAAAACAAAATTCAAACAAAAGTATTGAAAATAAAATTTATCAAACAAAAATGAACACAAAATTCATACGAAATTGAAAACAAAATTCAAACCAAATTGAAAATAAAATTCAAATGAAATTATTGAAAATAAAATTCAAACAAAATTGAAAATAAAATCAAATGTAAGTATTGAAAACAAAATTTATCAAATGAAATTGAACACAAAATTCAAACAAAATTGAAAAAAATTTCAAACCAAATTGAAAACAAAATTCAAACGAAATTATTGAAAATAAAATTCAAATGAAATTGAAAACAAAATTCAAATGAAAGTATTGAAAACAAAATTTATCAAATGAAATTGAACACAAAATTCAAACAAAATTGAACACAAAATTCAATCGGAATTGAAAACGATTTTCAAACAGCCGCACGTGTGTGGGCTGTGCGCTAAATTGGTCAGGCATTAGTGGAT
>NZ_JBNKXY010000433.1:0-519 GCF_050300555.1 Arcobacter sp. | reverse complement strand
GAGTTCCTGCGTTCCAGAGATTATCCTCAATGCCCTCCCACTTCCCATTTGTTCCAGCGATTCCGAGAGTTGGGATATGCATGTATAAAGTAAATTTTGCTATCTCATATCTGACCTTTATAAGGATATCATCTACACTTTTATGGCTGAAGTGCAAAAGAAAAATGACAATTTTTATCAACTCTACCTAATACCTATTCATAAAATTGCATAACTTTTATGAAATACATCATTTCAAGTCAAATAAACGTGTAAGCATTTTAAAGGCCAGTCAATATTTATTTTTTGTTACAGTTTGAAGTAAAAAAGGTTCCTAATACTTTATAAACTTCATGATAATTTTTTAACTTCCTCAATTAGTTGCCATCAAATGCTGTCAAAATAGATTAGAGGTGCTAGAGATGCACTTAAAACTTGCCTTTCCCAACTTACTTTGTGATACTGCCATGTTGGTATGCTTCAGATAAATACGTAATCCATGCTTAATCGATTTTGTTAAAAGTTCTGTGACCAACAAGG
>NZ_JBNKXY010000432.1:0-520 GCF_050300555.1 Arcobacter sp. | reverse complement strand
ATTTGAACTAATATTTTGAATAAGACGAATCTTCAAACATAACTAAAAAAATCAATAACAATAACAATTTAGAAGCGGAGAGAGTACAAAGTCAATAATCACAACAATTTAGAAAACGGAGGGAGTACATCCATTAATGAAAAATCAAATGTAGAGAATGGACAACACCTGTCTATCAGTAAACACACACATGAATTTCCCGTCCCGTCCATGCGCGACCAGGGAGTCAAAGGCGTCAGTTAGGTCTTGTTCGTTTTCAATGGAAGCAATCCCATTATGATTTTAATCCCTAGCTGGGGAATCCATGACAGTCATCCAATCCTTAGTTAGATTAAATCCAAAAAACTTCATTGCTTTGTTTTTATTCGTTTAATTCATATGAATCAATTGGACATGGTTAAAACATTGTAGTCATGGTTGAGAATTTTTCCGATACTTAGATGTGTGGTTTTAATCCAGCCCATCTAAGTAAAAAAAACTAAATCATTGGAATCTAATCCAAACCGGATTTAAACGATTT
>NZ_JBNKXY010000431.1:0-520 GCF_050300555.1 Arcobacter sp. | reverse complement strand
TTCACTAATACATTTTTGTTTTGTCTAAACATTAGAACGTTGGCTCTGAGACTACAACCTTTAGTAGAGTCCACTTTGATCCAAACATTATAGCTGCATGTGAATTAAGGCAGAGGTAATTTAATATTTGAAAATACTTCTCTTTTTTGTATGAATTGACATATTCAACAACTTTATATAGGATCAATAATGAACTCAAAGAGCACCATCTTTCATGATTGAGAGATATAAGGAGACGAAATGGTCTGCAACAAATCAAGTTTCTGCATAATTCATAAATATTATTGCTAAACATAAAGCTATTGCTCAAATATTTATTTGTAATAAAGTTTACCACATCAAGTTATTCATCCTGCTTGGTAGTTATTTATCAAGTTTATTTTAATAATCTTGATAGTACAAATGTATATACTCCAAGTTACATGAAACAAAAGTTATTCATCCCGCAGCATCACGCGGGGTATCAATCTAGTATCCATATATTCAGGTCACGCAAAATGTGCTGCCCCGCTTTTCTTCA
>NZ_JBNKXY010000430.1:0-520 GCF_050300555.1 Arcobacter sp. | reverse complement strand
AGGTTTGAAGTAAATATATTAAAAAGTTAATTAAATAATAAAGATTAATTAAGGCATGGACCTAATTGTAATTATAAAAAGTTAATTAGGGACCTAAATGTAAAATTACAAGGACTAAAATATATTTTTAAAAAAGTATAGGGGTGTTTTTGTAAAATTTCAGGGGCTTATACATAATTAAAATAAAGCCGAGGGGTGTATATGCAAAAAGACAAGGGCTTGGGATTTTTATGAAATTAATAAAATTATTTTTGCATTAGAAAAGGTTGGAAAATAAATATCTAAAAGATTAAGGAACAAATTGTTAAAGAATCATTTTTTCAGAATTTATTTTATAACTATTCAAAAAATCATTTTTGAGTAGCTTTTATTAATTATTTATAAAAAAATCTATGCTAGAAAATTTAATAAAATTTAGTTTAAGAAATAAGCTTGTTGTGCTACTATTCATAGCGTCTGTTATTGGTTTTGGGATTTTCTCTTTAACACAAATTCCTATTGGCGCTGTGCCAGATATAGA
>NZ_JBNKXY010000429.1:0-521 GCF_050300555.1 Arcobacter sp. | reverse complement strand
AGGAGATATTATTGGTTTTACTTCTGTTAGACAAGATATTAGCGATAAAAAAAGAATATATGAGTTATCAATAACAGATGGACTAACTTCTTTATTTAATAGAAGATATTTTAATGAAATAGCTCAGACAATGATTGATAATAATTCAAGAAATAATGAAATATTTGCATTTTTAATTTTAGATATAGATAATTTTAAGAAATATAACGATACTTATGGACATCAAGAAGGTGATAGTGTTTTAATATCTGTTGCAAACTCTTTAAAAAATACTTTTAAAAGAAGTGATGATTATATTTTTAGATTAGGAGGAGAAGAGTTTGGAGTACTAATTAGTGCAAAAGAACTCTGTGATGTTATGCCTCTTGTTGATGCAGCAAGGGAAAATATCGAAAATTTAAATATTCCACATGAAAAAAACCCACCTAAAAATGTTCTAACTGCATCTTTTGGATTGACAATTTTAAAATCTAAAAAAGAGAGTTTTAACTTAGATGATATTTACAAAATCACCGATGACC
>NZ_JBNKXY010000428.1:0-522 GCF_050300555.1 Arcobacter sp. | reverse complement strand
TACAAATGAATAATGAAGATTTAAAGTAGTGATGAGTTAATTTATTTTAAGAAAACATACGTAAGTACGATCTAGTTTTGTTCATCTCATCACGTAGAACACAACAGTGAAAACAAAATTTTAAATAGATATCATATGAATGAGATAAATTATTTTAAAATTTTATTATTATGCAAAATGATGTGACATATGATATTGAACAATGCTGACATGGCGTGACCTAATTGTATGCTGATGTTGATATCTTGCATATTAAAAGAATTAGTTTAAATGGTTTTTAGTGGATCTTATCTATATATTTAGAATAGATTTGGTGTTATTGATGAAGAAGAAGATCAACCCCAGAACTTAGAAAATAACGTGTCAAACCAAGAAAATATTAGAAGATCACAAAGAGTAATAAAGTTAGCTATTCCTGACAATTATGAGATTTATATGACTGAAGAAATTCATATGGAGGGTGATCCCACCTCGTATGAAGAAGCCATGAGGAGTCCTCATTCATCCAAGTGACGTGAAGGC
>NZ_JBNKXY010000427.1:0-514 GCF_050300555.1 Arcobacter sp. | reverse complement strand
CCGGTTTCGGCTGGGCCGCGCTGGAGTGGGAAAGGGAAGCGGCTGCTGGGCCGGACTCGGTTTCCAGCCGGGTTTCGGCCCAGTACCGGATAGGAATTAGGAAAATCCTTTTCTTTTTCAAATCTTTTTATAATTTGCAAACTAATTTGAATTCAATTCAAATTTGAATTTCGACGACTTCTACTCGCAAAATAAAATATAAGAACACTTCACCAACCAAGGAAAAATTATGCATCGGCATGAAATGCAACAATCAAATATTTATTTAGGTATATATATTATAGAATATTATTTCTTTTGAAAAAATCAGGGTGTTACAAACCTACCCCCTTAAAATGAATCTCATCCCCGAGATTCGGACGGATCAGAAAAGAAACCTGGAAACTCTGCCTTTAATTCTTCTCTTTCCCATGTAGCTTCTTCCTCGGTGTGGTGACTCCATTGCACTTTGTACATATTGATCTTCTTGTTTCGCGCAACTCTCTCGGTCATTTCTAAAATCTTGACAGGGTAC
>NZ_JBNKXY010000426.1:0-523 GCF_050300555.1 Arcobacter sp. | reverse complement strand
AGTTTGTTTGCTCGTTCGTTTGAGGACAGTGGTGGAGGACGCGATGAATTTGAGGTGTGGCGGACAATTCAAGTCTAAATTATGATGCAACAAATTTAAAGGCATCCAAATAAAAAAATCTATGAGATAGTTAAAAATACCTTATCAAAAGATCAATCCAACATTTTCTTGATATCTTGATAACCATCAATCAAATGTCAATTACAATATAGCAATCCAAATCTATCAAAAAATTGAAAATGAGTTAATGATGATATATTTGGATAAATAATATAAAACAAGTGAAATTCAAAAAAGACTTCTAGTTGCGGCTAGGAGACCTAGGCAATTGCATTTGTCTATCTTTCTTTTTCAAATTACTTTTAATTTTTTGAAGATCAAGTCCTTTGAATATTTCTCTTTCAATGTAGCACACCATCAAGTCATGTAACCAACCATTGGGCATCACGAATACTGCAATTTACACAATTCACAATCCGAAGATTGTAGAAATGAAGCATCAGATTGAGCAATTCTAACTCCT
>NZ_JBNKXY010000425.1:0-523 GCF_050300555.1 Arcobacter sp. | reverse complement strand
GAATATTCTTTTAACGCTATTATCTATCATCATCACATAATCTTATTCCACTACTTGCCATTTGCGGTAGTGTATAACATCATCTCTTCGGTTTGACTCGATGATGATGACTTCATTCTATGACGACTTTGAAGAGTTAAATTTTGGATGTAATTTTTTTTTATGTAATAGATTTTAGTGTTTCATGAGGCTCATATATATGTAACCCCTTGGGGATGTTATTCATCAATCAATACAATTATGTGCAGCTCTTTTGGGCGTAAATGTGAGATAGGAGTAGACTGCAATTTATTTTTTATTTTTTAATAAATCGTGTTTGCTAGAATTCAAACTCGTGACATCTGGCTCTAATACCATGTTAAGTTATTATGCACCAACCAGTTCACCCAAAAGCTTAAGCTAATAGGGAAAGGTGGTCAAATGATTTATTCTTTAAATGATCGAGACAGTGGGGAGGGTATGTGTGAGGAATCCAAGCATAGTGCTGAAGTTCTTGCAGAGGGGGAGGAGAAGAATGACATAT
>NZ_JBNKXY010000424.1:0-523 GCF_050300555.1 Arcobacter sp. | reverse complement strand
TCTTCTTTTTTTTTTGAAATATTTTTCCTTTTGTTCCTTGTTATAAGCACATGCATCTAACTGCTAATCTGTGTGCATTTCATGGCACTATGTATCACGTAATTTGATAATTAAAGAAACAAAGTTTCCTTTTATTTTGATAATTAAAAATGAAGCTTGTGAGGTCAGGAGCTGTTAGACCTAGAACATGCATGTTACTCCCTCCGTCCTATAACAGTTGTCACTTTACCCCCTCTCTAGTTTTCTAAAATATTTGTCATTTTCACTTTTCAATACATCTTTCTTTCTTCTAAATATATATATATATATATATTTACCTCTCTCATCTGTTATATTATTAAAAGGCAAGTCAAAGTGCCACATGGCACATTCACATTCGTTTTCAAGGGCTAGAAATTCTCACATTAATTAGAGAAAATCAAAGAAAAAAAAAGATCTATACCATCTATTTTACCTAAAGAGTTTTGGATGGCTTAGATTTAATCCACTTAAATTAGAGAATAAAAAGGGAAAGATCTATAAC
>NZ_JBNKXY010000423.1:0-521 GCF_050300555.1 Arcobacter sp. | reverse complement strand
TCCACTCCGGAATATGCATCCACCGTAAATATATCCATAATTCCCCCATCTCCATAATCATGGTTTAGCCATGTTGGCGTTCATAACTGCATTCAGGAATATGCATCCACCGCTAGTATATTGAAGCCATTTGAAAAGAAGTTTTTGCAGAAGTGATTTTCTCCTCTAATATCATCAAAATCCCCAAGTCCTCAAGAGATGGAGCATAGAAAAAAAAGAGAGAGAAAAAGAGGAAGAAAAAGTATTGAAAAAAAAAGAAAGAAAGCTCCAAGAGTCTCTTCAAATAAAAGGGGAGTCAATATTTTGAGAGGAGAAAAACACTTCAACTTCAAAAATTTTTTTTTATATGATTCCATTTTCTCCCCCTCCATCATACCATTTCAAAAACCTTTTCCAAATCATTGAGAAAATTTTCTTAACTCTTTTTGGACCATCATTTAGCTTGGCAATATACATGACTTGAGTTGTACCATTTTCCTTTACCCATGAGCTCCACATATTTAGCCTTTAGAGGGTAGGAT
>NZ_JBNKXY010000422.1:0-523 GCF_050300555.1 Arcobacter sp. | reverse complement strand
GGTATGTGGTGTGAGTCGATACAAGAGAAGTTACAATCATGTGTATGTTGACACTATGAAGAATAAGAACAAGAAGACTGCTATCGGTCCTGAGAGTGTTGATGACGAAACTGATTCTGACAAGGAGGACAAGAAGAAGAGAAAGATTCCTACCTTGGTGATGTGGTACCTTCCAGTGATCGATCGTTTGAAACGTGTGTTCTCTAACCCTAGGGATGCGGAACTGGTGCGCTGGCATTCTGAGAAGCGTAGGAAAAATGATGAGGAGATTTGACACCCTATGGATGGAACTCAGTGGAATTTTTTTTATCTTCAATATAAAGCATTTGGATCAAAGAGTAGAAATATAAGGTTTGCTTTGAGTACCTATGGAATAAATCCATTTGGTGAAAACAAGATCATGCACAGCACATGGCTGATTATCCTCGTGATGTACAACCTTCCAACATGGTTGTGTCACAAAAGAAAGTACCTTATGTTGTCTATTCTTATTTAAGGTTTGAAGCATGCTGGCACCGATATT
>NZ_JBNKXY010000421.1:0-525 GCF_050300555.1 Arcobacter sp. | reverse complement strand
GGATAATTGTAAAAAAGTAAGTTTTAATAAAGCAAAATCATTTTTATACACAGTTGCCAACAATATGATGTTAAATGAAATCAAGCATCAAAAAGTTGTTTTGAAATATCAACAAGATATTAAACCAAATGAATTTACCAATAATGAATCTCCAGAGTTTATTTTAGAAAAAGAACAATTTTTAGAAAAAACTCTTGAAAATATTGTAAAAGATAACAATATTGATTTTTTTGGTAAACAAAAAAAGCTAGATTTTAATCTTTTTGCTAAAAAATCAAAAGATGAAAAAGAAGAATCAGATGAAAATAAAGAAAAAAAGAAACTATCTTTGTTAAAAAAATCAACAAAAACCAAAGAAACTAAAGAAGAAAAATCTGAAAAATGAAAATAAAAGAATTAAGATCAATGTCAAGTGAAGAATTGAAATCAAAGTTGATTGAATTAAAAAAAGAACTAATCAAATCTAATGCTCAAGTTGCTACAGGCACTACACCAAAAAGTCCTGGGCAGATCAAACAAACAAAA
>NZ_JBNKXY010000420.1:0-524 GCF_050300555.1 Arcobacter sp. | reverse complement strand
CCTATTTGCCTTTGAGGCTGATAGCTTAAGGAACCCATATAGATGCCAATATAAAACCTGTATAAAAACCTATCCGAAAAGGGAGCAGACAAACAATCATCACTAAACACCGCTTAGACATGTCTATGCCATAAAAAAATACAAAAAGAAGGGACAAACGCTAGTGTCACCTTCAATAAGAAACGTTAAGAATAGAGGATTTTTACAGAGTCGTATATTACTATGAGAAAAGAGTAGTATAATTATATCTGCTAGTCTAGAATGTTTTATATTACTTTTTTTATTATGTTAGTATGATAATATATTTGACAGTATATAAATATGAGGGTAATTTTTAGTAATCTTAATCAATATAATTTTTTAATTAATATGAAATTTATTATCAAATATTATTAACGGGTGGCGGCGACGTAAAGTGGACGGTGGTCTCAATGTGGTGTCGGCTAGCTATACTATAATTTTTTTGAAATAATATACGACTCTTAAAAATCCTCATTAATAAATGTGTGGGCATAACTTGGTTG
>NZ_JBNKXY010000419.1:0-525 GCF_050300555.1 Arcobacter sp. | reverse complement strand
ATATGTAATCTTTACACCACATGATGCTTTTAATGGCTCTCTAGTGGAGCAAGATGTTTTCTTGTAATAGGTAAACATCTCTGTTTGCAAAGGTACAAGAAAAAAAGATGAGCTCTTAAATAGCAAATTGTCATACACACCGGTCAGACCGGTGTGAGCCATCAACATGCCATTTAAGGATTCTTGATGTAACACCCTAGAATCCACAAACACACCGAGATGCTACTAAACACCACAAACAAACGCCGAACTAAAAAATATTAGAAAATTCGGCAACATTTCCTCTATAATATCAAGCATCACGGAAGCAAAGACATACAATAGATCAATAATAACCAAACACACTAGCATCAATATAAACACCCTAGCAATGAATATGAAGATATTAAATAATAAGTTCAACGACCACACCACATGAATAATCCTCAAGAAAAATAAATGAATGAATTCAAATTATTAAGTTTCAAGCACGAAGGCTTCTAAACATAATGAGGTGAGACATGCAGCTATCCCCTTCCCTCCTAG
>NZ_JBNKXY010000418.1:0-525 GCF_050300555.1 Arcobacter sp. | reverse complement strand
TACTTCAATAACATAATTTGTTAGTACTTCAATAACATATTTTGTTAATACTAATATAATATAATTTGCTAGTATTTCAATGTTATTAATAATGCATCATTTTGCTACTGCTCATATAACATAATTTATTATTACTCATATAACATAATTTGCTAATACTTATCTAACATAATTTGTCAGTACTCATACAACATAATTTGCTAGTATGCATATATAACATAATTTGTTACTAAGAATGCATCATGTGTTGTTGTTCTAAATAAGATATTTTATCACCACTCATATAACATAATTTGCTACTAAGAATGTACCTTGTGTTGATGTTATGAATAAGATTGTGTTAGAGTAATTATGTTAGTGTTTGTGATAACAAATTTAGTTAATATATAATTAGTAATTTATATCAGTAAAAAAATTCTTCAGAGCATATGTAAGTGTAATCTAGTTTTATTAATCTCGTTGTGTAGAACACAATAGTGAAAATAGGCATAGTATGAATGAGATAAATTATTTTAAAGTTTTTAG
>NZ_JBNKXY010000417.1:0-525 GCF_050300555.1 Arcobacter sp. | reverse complement strand
TGACAAACCACATCACATGACGGATTCCAGCTGTCTCCACTATTCCAAACCATGCCGAAACCACAACATTGAACCTCACCATGGTCACCTCACATCACGACGGATGGAAGACCAACACTCCACAAGTCAAACTCAATATTATAAAGATGGAAAGACTTGTACGACACTCAAGACTGCATGACTAAGCATAGCTAACCAAGTATGAACTCAAACCCTAAAGTACGAGGCTTAGGTACAGTATTAAAGCATGCAGGCCAATGTGTATACTAGAGAGAGAAAAAGAGCACATAGGATCAATATGGCCAAGGGTCACTTGACTTGCTTCCCGACTGTTGCTGCTCAAAGCCTTCTTCTCGTAGTCTTGAATCTTCTCAAACAATGAAACATCTAAACAGCGATGACTGGAACAAACAATACAAGCAATAAATAAAATAGTATATCAAACATTATCTAAATACTAAACAAACAGTACCAAAAGATTCTACTCATCGCTATGAATGCGTGAGCGCAAGAATCACCTAAATC
>NZ_JBNKXY010000416.1:0-526 GCF_050300555.1 Arcobacter sp. | reverse complement strand
AAATATATTAAAAATCTAAATCATGATATCCGCGTGATGATGCCGAATTATAAGTCGGTTAACGAGCGAAAATATGTGTTGCGCGATGTTATTCGTTTACAGGGACTGAAAATTGATATTGCTAATGAAACTCATAACGCGAAAAGTAAATCTGCTTTTATTCCAAATTCGAAAGTACAGGTCTATTTTTTAGATAATAAAAAATGTATTAATCCAGTATTGGTCTTTATGGACGCTACAACCATATGGCTTTGACATCCATAAAGATTACGACATCTAATAAAAAAGTATCAGAAGTGCTCAAGCGCACACCAATAATCAATAAAGTATCAGAAGTGTACAAGTGCATACCGATGACCAACTAAAACAAAAGAAATAAATAAAAAAGAAAAAAGAAAATTCTCCAAAATACAGCTCTTTATAAGATCTTTCAGTCTTTTGAGTACGGCCGACTCTGAACTCTTCTTCTCAAGAGCATTGGAGCATCCGCTAATCTAAGGACTACGTCATATGATTAAAGCGATGA
>NZ_JBNKXY010000415.1:0-526 GCF_050300555.1 Arcobacter sp. | reverse complement strand
AGGTCATTACAGAAAATATATGTTGTTCTTTTCGCATCGTTGTGTGAGATTATCAATTAGTTGATTACACAATGTAATCCACTTTCATGATATTTGTCTCACTTCTTGACAAAATATAAAAATATATATTCTATGAAATTGGACGGATAAGAACATGTTGTTTTTAGCTAAGATGAGAAATGGTGGGGGAGGTGCTTCCTGGCTGATTGGCACTAGGACATACTATTTTGTTCTTTGTGCTGCAATTTTTGGTATTACACAAACCATATTCTATGCATGTATCCGATTTTTCTGACCTAAGTTTATCAGTAAGTAGATGACCTAAAAATCCAAAACAATCAATTTTCTACAAAATCACACATATTCTTTTAATCATACCCATGGATGTATAAAGTTTCAGGTTAAATTTTCTAGAAACGGATGAGCAATAAAAAGATAAAAGTTCTAACGGATTTAGATTTGAAAGAATATGTGTGAATTTTTTAAATGTTTTAGTAAACTTTTTTAGTTTATGTACACGCTATAT
>NZ_JBNKXY010000414.1:0-526 GCF_050300555.1 Arcobacter sp. | reverse complement strand
CTCTTCAACAAAGTGACGAACGTTCTCAATGTACACGGGATCAATTCTTGCCAAATCATACATCCACGCTCGATCCATCCTTTGCATCCTCCTGTATATTTTGTTGAAATATGACACATAGTAAAATATCTATTAAATTAATATTTTTTTGATAGATATACTAATTAAAATTGGATAGATATAGTAATTAATTAAAATTGGATAGATATACTAATTAATTAAAATTGGATAGATGGGAATAATCCTAGAACTATTAGAATATATAAATGTGAAATCTAAATCTCTATTATAATATATACATGAGAATAATCCTATATCTTTTAGAATATATACATGGGAACAATCCTAGATCCATAAGAGATATCATGGTGAAATTAAAACCAAGATCTATATATACCATGGCAAAAAAGGGAAGAAACATATTAGAAAAAGTTGAAAATACCTAAAAAGGTAATCTCGGTCGGAATAGTTGCTCTCGGTCGAAACAGTAGCCGCCGCCACTGTGGTGCTCGGTCGGAACAGTGGT
>NZ_JBNKXY010000413.1:0-527 GCF_050300555.1 Arcobacter sp. | reverse complement strand
TTTGGTTTATACCCTTGCAAGGTTGACTATTGATTCGAATATGTGACACCCTCGGATATGGGTGATGGCTTTTTCACTATGTTTAAACGTAGAATTTTCAACTTCATAATATTGTCATGATAAATATATTTATGGAAATGACTACTTTGTAGTCATGGTTTATGTTAATCAATATTGCTTTGATACCTTTGCATGCTTAGATTACGATGCAAACATTCACATGTTAATTAACTTAAGATGGCTAATAACATGCTTAATAATACTTCATAGGTGCTAGTAGGCTTATGAGTCATTTAGCCTTGCTTAAAGCCATTGCATGTCTAGTGGTGTTCTCTTGATTACTGTGGATAAGCCTTGTTGAGCATAATTGCTCAAGCTTTGCTTTGTAACTTTGTGTGTGTAGGTTCTCATTCTCTTCTTTCCGGTGATGTCGATGAGGGCTGTCAGTGGGAACTCCATGTTTTAAGAATTAGATTCCGTACTGGAGCTCATCATAGGCTTAGAGTTGCCAAAGGGGGTCTTCACCT
>NZ_JBNKXY010000412.1:0-527 GCF_050300555.1 Arcobacter sp. | reverse complement strand
TGCCTCGGGTAGATTGATTTGTTTCCAGGTAAAATATGAAGCATGCACACTAACTTGTATAACTGTTTGTCAACTGTGGGATATAGCATTTATAGTTCACCAATTATTTGTTATGTAATGAAGATTTACATCTGATACATCAAATGAAGCTGCAGTGTGAACTTGTTAGGAACAGAGTGGAGGACTGCTATAAGAATGCATAGGTCTTACTTTTGAACTTGTACCAAATCTCTTAGTCACAATCAGAACTCACCATGATCATTGTGAACAAAATTATTTTGACCTGCTTTTCCTTATTCTAATGTATGGTCTGTCAATTGCATTTCCCTCTTATTTATGCGTTCTGATGTAACTATTACATCTTGCTAGTTTAGATAATGCCTTATTTACATTGAAGAATATTTTTTTGTTTTTGGTAGGGCTTAATCTATCACTACAGGAAAACATTGAAGAATATTTTTTGTTTTTCATAGGCAATTGTAGTCAATTTTAGTCAAATTGTCCAATTTTATGCAATTTATTGAATT
>NZ_JBNKXY010000411.1:0-527 GCF_050300555.1 Arcobacter sp. | reverse complement strand
GACAAAATTTCTGACATATCTAATCTCACAAATTTCTCTTTTTATATAGCTAAGTTATAATGAATTTGATTTTAAAATTTTATATATAGATGGAGTATGATCAAAAGAACATCTATGATTTTTTTAGATATTTTTAAACTTTGTTAGTTCATTTACACAACAGTTCTACAACATATATTCCCTTCTAACAAAGATCATAAACAAGATAATATCTTAAAATATAGGGCTTAAGAATATAAAACAATCTCCAACAATGACCATATTTTATAAAAAAATATCAAATAATTATAAGGATCATCCTCCCGAATCCTAAATATACTACCTCACCTATTAGAGCTCTATACTCATTTCTCACATAATCATAAACCTTTTATTTTCTAATAATATAATTTCTTTTCTAATAACATGATTTATGACCGAATTATTGGAGAGAACAATTTTCTTTAGGCATCAAACTCAACAAACTAGTAGCTAAATCAAATTATAAGGCCTAAATATACTACTCCTTGTTAAAAATCCTCTGAAAG
>NZ_JBNKXY010000410.1:0-527 GCF_050300555.1 Arcobacter sp. | reverse complement strand
ATATTGAGTTGCATGTAGGTTTAGTGTAGTAAATTTTGTGATTGGGCTAAATTATTTAGTTAATAGAAGAAGTCATAGATCGGGGCCAGCCGTTATTGTAGAGGTAACACACACGAGTAATATTGAAAAAATATTTTTTATGTTGCTATGTACTACTATAATATTTTGTATACGTAATTGATTTTATATGACATTACATCATTTTTCTATGAATGTGGTCTAATATTTTTTTATTGTTGAATAATGAGATGGTGGGCAGACACCCTCAGTAACCCCTGCTTGAGTCCTACTGGGACAACAAGCATCGAGGACGTCTTATCACCGAGGATGGAGAGGTAAGTGTCGTTTATTACTTTTATACTGATTTCATGAATATGTTCTAACGGTTAGGGCTAATATTTTTATATCATTATTGTGTTACACAACGACTCTTGCCGCTCAGGATCCGTACGCACAGCCCCCTATCGTGGGACGAGCAGTACGCGTTGTTCTTACGACATGCCGGATTTCCGCAGATCGGAAGAGCG
>NZ_JBNKXY010000409.1:0-528 GCF_050300555.1 Arcobacter sp. | reverse complement strand
AAGCATCTAACAATCACAACAACATTGTTAGTGAGGAACGCTTAGCCCATATAAAGACTATAGTAGTCTCTTATGTGGCAAGCTAACTTATGTGTTGCTTTATGCAACTACAGATTTGCGTTGATGAAGATATGTTGTGATTTTTGATGTGTTGACCTTATTTTGTTGTTTGTGGCTTTAATAGAATAATTAGGGCTGCAAATGTCTTCTTTTGTTGTTCATTGTCACATCCCAAAATTTCCATTTTAGAATGTGAACCATTTTTTCAAAAGAAACTTAAGATGTCCAAAACATCTTTTATTTTAATTTAAAATGATTTTATTTTATTTTATTTTGCATTTAAATGATTTCAGTGAATCAAAATATTTAACTAGTGTTCAAATTTTCTTTTAAAATGATTCATTAATTTGAATTGTGAAAGTTTTCAAACAAATTATTTTTTATTTGTCACAAAATCATTCGAAAGATTTAAACTTTTTTTGAAGTTCAAAACCTTGTTTTCAATTAAAAAAATCCCCTTGGTTTATA
>NZ_JBNKXY010000408.1:0-529 GCF_050300555.1 Arcobacter sp. | reverse complement strand
GCATATCCATATCCTCAACCTATTCACTCCGGAGGTGGTGACAACTAGGGTGGCAGCGAGAATACCTCTCATACAAGTTAAGCTCCTTCGAAGACGAATAAATGAAATGAGTGGACTCACAGTGACGGGGAAATTTTGATACTTTTTTAATTTCATCATTTCGTTGTCCTTCATTTGACTAGTATGTTGTACTTATAAATTAGGTTTTTAGATTCATGTTTGGTTGATGCATTCCGTAGATTGCATTGAAGGCAACTCTAAATCTGGAGTGAAGTTCTGAGGTGTCATAGCTGACTCCTACAACAACACCACCGAGGCGCACTGTCACCGTACTACGAAGAATCTAAAAAATTATTGGGTAGCCTACAACAAGCAGATATCTTTGTTCAATTAAATTTATAATCAAGAATCTTTGAACAGGTAAAGCAGAGCCGACGATAGAATGATTCTTAATATCGCAAAGCAGCGATACAAGAATCAGACTGGTGCTAAATTCAAGCGCTTCCACTGGTGGAAAGCTGTTAGGTAC
>NZ_JBNKXY010000407.1:0-529 GCF_050300555.1 Arcobacter sp. | reverse complement strand
TTGGAAGAGTTAACAATTGGCGAAGATCTTATGTACCAAGAATACCCGATGAAAATCTTAGAAACTTCAGAGAAAGTCACCCGGAATAACCGCTACAAGATGTGTAAAGTGCACTAGAGTAATCATACTAAAGAAGAAGCCACTTGGGAAAAAGAAGATCAGCTGAAGGTAGAGTTTTTGGATATATTTTCCAATCTGTCTGAATCTTGGGGGCGAGATTCATCCTAAGGGGGGTAGGTTAGTAACACCCTGATTTTTAGAAAATTTTAAAATTTGCCAATAGGAAAAATTTGAATAATTTAATAGGTTGCATTTTGTGGCATGCATATTTTTTATTTCTGAGCCCTATGTTGTTTTTGCTTTTCGAAAAGATTCAAATTTCATTTTTAAAATCTTTTTCTGAATTGATTGAAAAGCCCTCCATTTAAGCCTTGGTATGAATTTGAATATTCAAACTAATTTTGAAAAGTTCTAGATTTGAAACATTTTTAAAAAGTTTATTTGAATTTATCTGAATTTGACCCAGTTC
>NZ_JBNKXY010000406.1:0-529 GCF_050300555.1 Arcobacter sp. | reverse complement strand
GGACTCTCTATCTAGGGAGAGGTTGCAGACTTGAAAGAATTGAAGAATTGAGGACTTAACGGATTGTATTGCGACTAAGCATGTATATATATGTATATAGAATATATAGTCATGTCATGGTCTTCTAACAATCATTACATAAAAATGACCATGATAAAAGCAACTTGATCCATTGATCAAGAAAATCCGAGGATTTGCAATAAAAACATGAGAAATTTTGTTTTAAAACATTTTCAATAGACAAACAGATGTGCAACAAGTCAAAGCACATTCTGAGAATCAATGATATTGAGTTCACTCCTTAGCTCTCAAAATCTTCTCTCATCAAGGGGTTTGGTAAAGATATCGATGAGTTGTTCATTGGTTCTCACATGGGAAATCACAATATCTCCTTTGATGGCGTGGTCTCTCAAAAAATGGTGTCGGATATCAATGTGTTTGGTTCTTGAATGCTCACAAGGGTTGTAAGCAATCTTTATGGCACTCTCATTGTCACATAGGAGAGGGACATGGTTCAAAGTGTAACCAT
>NZ_JBNKXY010000404.1:0-530 GCF_050300555.1 Arcobacter sp. | reverse complement strand
ATTTGTTTCCATATCATTCCACTTCATAGATTCCAATATCGTCAAAAACCGATCGGTTTTTATGAAAACCGACAAAACCAATTCAGATCAGATCGGTTTTGATGGTTCACAGAAAACCGGCCTGCTTGATTTTTTAAAAAAATTTGGAAAATTTGGAAAAAAATGAAAATCGAAAAACCTGACTGATAAACCGAGAAAACCATTGGTTTACTGTTTTCATTCAAAATTTAAATTTTAAATAAAAACCGATCGATAAATCGGAAAAATAGATAGATAAACCAGAAAATTAATTGATTTTCAATTTTCCCTAAATTTCAAAAATTAAATTTTATACCAAAAATTGACCAGTTTTCCCGTTTTTGTGGTTTTCGGTAAAAACCAGTGATATCAACAGTTAAGTCATGCATGCCAGGTTTGATGGAAGAAAAGATAGTTGAAAATTATGAGTTTTGTGCTTACCCGACTTCTCAATCGCTGTCCATATCAGCTACCTCAAGAATTGAATCCATAGTTGCCATCCTTCTCGTGAC
>NZ_JBNKXY010000403.1:0-530 GCF_050300555.1 Arcobacter sp. | reverse complement strand
GTTGTTTCAGATTCGAAAAATAGGATCGATTTTACAAAGTTGAGAAAAATAAACCATTTTTGACATTAGCTTAAAAAAGACTGATTTTGCAATTGTTCCAAAAAAGAAAAGAAAAAAATGAAAACCAACAAAAAAGTAACAAGGCCTAACCATTGAAATATTAGTCCTCTTGTCCACACCCTTTCCATTGACTAAAAAACTGAAACAGAAAAAAATCATGCACGATTTTTTGTTTAACACAGGCACGTGGCAAGCATTAAATCCCAGGAAGAAACAAACCTCACATGCGGTGGGCTTGTGATACACGATGATACTTCTACATTTTCCTTTTGCACAACAAGTAATCTCTGTAAGATGTTAAACATCACTTAAGTTAGTCAAGTGATCCATAATAAATGATGAAAAAGAACTGCCACTAGTCTGGCTAGTGGAATCAGTCATGCAAATTGAATGACGGAAAAAATGAATTAAGCGTACTCCTGCCACTAGTCTGTCATATCTTGTAACAGTCAGTGTAAATCTAAGAACTT
>NZ_JBNKXY010000402.1:0-530 GCF_050300555.1 Arcobacter sp. | reverse complement strand
TCATATTTCTAAATAAAAAACTATCAATTTAGAATAATTTTAATTCAAAATTTATGGCAACTTTTAAGATGATTCCAATTAAAATGGTTGTATGTAATCTTGAACTTGTACCAAAAATCGAGGTAAATTTTGAAGGTTTTGAAATACATTTTCAGATTTTTGAAGAAAAATAAAAAAGGAGTTTTTACGGGTGGTGGGGATCATGGAAGCACATGAAGTTGATTTTATAATTATTGATGTACTCACTCCGTTCTTTTTTATTTATCACCGATTAATTTATTTTTAAACTAGTTGATGATAAATTAAAAAAATAGAGGGAATAACTAACCATGCCTCAACGATAATATGTTAGAGTTGTTTGGTTTGATAGAAAGTTGCAGCAGCCTAACATTTTGTAAATCATTTTTCCATATTGAGGGTGGTTTGGCATCGAATTTTTATGCTGATGCATTGTGTGGACTTCCCTCTAACAGACCAGCATGCGTAGCTATGGGCTGCGCCGTCCAAAGCACGCTGATCTTTAAGATCAG
>NZ_JBNKXY010000401.1:0-531 GCF_050300555.1 Arcobacter sp. | reverse complement strand
TACCGAACACTACTGATAGAAGCGGGCGGTAACCGCATGGCACATTTTGATTGACTCTCGTTGCCCAATCAGCACCACATCAGCTAGTCATTTTTTAACCGTTTGAACCCCAAAAAAATCAAACAAAAATTACAAAAATAATAATCAAATTTCATCCCCCATCCAAAGAAATATGTATTGTAATTCCAAATAGTATGTGTTGTTATTCAAATTAGTATGTGTTGTAATTTTAATTAGTATGTGTTGTAATTTCAATTAGTATGCATTGTAATTTTAATTGGTACGTGTTATAATTTTAATTATTATGTAATGTATTTTCAGTAGTAATTCAATTTTCTTTCTCAAATTTGTTGTTCACAAAATGAATTCTAAAATGATTAAGTTTAAAATAATGATACTTAGAATGAAATCAATTATTATTCTAGTTGAATTTTCACATTGGATCCAATTTAAATAGAAAAACAATCAATTCAAGCAAAGTCTTAACAAACTCACTCATAATACATATGACTTCGTACCTATTCTTAACTT
>NZ_JBNKXY010000400.1:0-531 GCF_050300555.1 Arcobacter sp. | reverse complement strand
ATTTATTATTCACAAAATCAAAAGAGTACAACCTCATTCATTTAGAATTTTCATTTAGTAAAATATAGCTAAGCCTGAAACTCAGTGACATATAAATAGCTTGCTGTGGTATATGGAAATCTAAAACTTACAAAGATGCAGTAACAGCTCTTTTACATACAGTTGAAATAACAATCCTCTACCTATCAAAATGCATTAATAAGAATAATCCAATTAATTAATGATTCTTCTTATCATTGAAGAAATTCCAGTCGTCCTTTTATATTTGAATCTACTGTATATCATACCATTCATCCATTGTGGACCATGACAGCAAGAAGAATAAACTGTATATGCAATGCAATTGAAAATTGATTCTTTTTTCCAACTATGAAACTGAAATTATAACGTCAATAGGATAATCTTTTTGTTTTTTAAACTACAATATGATATATATTACCTAGGCCACTGGGTGCCATGGCGAGGTCGTGCTTGGCCCGCACAATGGCATCGGCTGGGAAGGTTAGGCCAACTTTGGGATCATCGAGCATG
>NZ_JBNKXY010000399.1:0-531 GCF_050300555.1 Arcobacter sp. | reverse complement strand
GACCCGTTAATCAGGTCAAATCGGCACTGGTGGAGTTATTAGTTGTTACTAGCTGTGATGTGGCTGAACTGGAAAAGACCGTGTGTATCAATATAGTATACTATTGGTAATCTCGTGTGTAGCTGTGGGTTTTTTAAATAATTATTATATATATATATATATTTTAAAAATTTATAGATAAAAAATTATAGTAAGGTGATGATGTAGATGATCATGTGTACATCTTACGTATCAAGAGAATTGTGTGTATTTAAAATAATTATTATATATATAATTTTTTATAAAATTTGTAGATAATAAAAAAATAGATGAAAGTGATGGGACAGATAATGATGTGTACACTATGCATATCTAATTATTATTTATGTAAATTATTTATAAAAATTATAGATAATAAAAAAATAGAAAAAAATGATGAGCTAAATGATGATAGATACATTATACATGTCAAGAGATATGCTATAAGTACTTGTAGTGAGTTAGAAATGTGATATGACATATGATGCTGTATACACAATGCATTGATTTAAT
>NZ_JBNKXY010000398.1:0-532 GCF_050300555.1 Arcobacter sp. | reverse complement strand
AGTTAAATCTATATATGAAGTTTGTGCTCCAAATGTTTTTGGAGCATAATTTAAAGCTAGGTCGAATAATTCTTTTTGATTTATTCGACTTAGTAAAAATTGCGCTTCAGAATTAGAAAATAAAATTTTAGCAGAAGAAGAAAAAGAGATAATTGGATTTAAATCTAATTCAACCCATTCTTCATAAAAATTCATGATTAACTCTCTACATAATTTTTAAGGTTTTTACCTACTTTAGGGTGTTTTAATTTCTTAATTGCACTAGATTCGATTTGTCTAACTCTTTCTCTAGTTACACTTAATTCTTTACCAATCTCTTCAAGTGTCCTTGGGGTATGGCCTAGTACGCCATAGAAATTTTCAATTATATACCTTTCTCTGAAGGTTAATTTATTTAAAACCATATTAATACTAACATTTAAATCACTTGTATTAATACTATAATCTGCTTTTCCATCATTTGTTTCATTTTCCATGACATCAGACATTTTTGTCGTTGAGTCATCGCCTATAACAGAGTCTAATGATGAAT
>NZ_JBNKXY010000397.1:0-532 GCF_050300555.1 Arcobacter sp. | reverse complement strand
GTTTCCAAATAGTAAAAATCAATGTAAATTAAGTTTAACTAATTATATAAGTAAGAGGAAGACAACGTAAATTCCGTACAACTCCCTATTTCGATAGGTCTCGCTACTATTTATGTTGACTCCCTCAATTATAGAATAAAAATGTAACTTTAGATCCGATCAAGCTGTCTTAAATGTAACTAAATTTATAGGAGATAGTATTAATTTTTAAGAGATTAAATTATTATAGTCAGATTCAACTTGAAATTTATTTTTATAATATATTTATCTTATATTGTGCATGCTAATAATTTTATCTATAAAATTGGTCAAACTTATCTTCTGTTGACAGCGACAAATTCAAAAATGACACTTACATTCAGACTGAGGGTAGTGATTAGCTAACGCTCATGCATGATTGTACTACTGTATTTTAATTTATTCTAATTGTAATGATGAGAATCAGTACTTTTGCCTTTTATTTTTTAATAAAAGGAATCAATCATTTTATTTATCATTATAATATAAATATAGTTAGAAAAGAAGTAGAAAG
>NZ_JBNKXY010000396.1:0-532 GCF_050300555.1 Arcobacter sp. | reverse complement strand
ATTCAGGCAAGCAAGATTTAGAGAAGTCTAGAAGCTCGCTGAAATGGGAGAAATCACAACCAAATGATTTCCCAAATAGATGAAACTTTATGAATGACTTCCTATTCTTCTCAACTATTTCAAATGTCATAAGAAATGTATTGTTTAAAATAATTTTCAAAAAATAAGAATATTCAATATTACAAACTATACATTGAATATATTATGTGTAAAAAAAGAAGCATGAATAACGCTGACACAAGGCTGTCGTCATGCTGAAATATACGCTATTCATCAGAATACACAGCCTATAAAAATACATCTAATCAGAAACCGATTAATCATAATTAATCATTTGGTATATGACAAATGGGAAATTTTTTCATCAAATAAAAATATTTCAATATCAATTATGCCGGATCAAATTGGACGAACAAGTAAAGTGACTAATACTATTCTTATAAAATTGCCCATAAAATGGCCGGTCGGAAATCAATCAAAACATGTTTTCTGGTTAGCCTATATGACCATGGCCCAAAAAGTCACTGCGTGC
>NZ_JBNKXY010000395.1:0-532 GCF_050300555.1 Arcobacter sp. | reverse complement strand
GAATTGCTTATAAATCAGGATAGAGGTAGTAGTAAAGTTTTTCAATAATAGAAAATATCTATTATCATCAAAAGTTTGAGGTGTCACATCATTCATCAAAAGATTTTGATAATACCTCAATTTTCACTTGAACTAGGGGGTCACTGAATATCAAAAATTAGGCAGGCAGATCAGCCCATAAAGGGGTTGGACCCAACAAGTAACATATCAAGAGTCATATTGTAACTCTAAGATAACTCATAGTAGAATTAGGATTAGTAGTTTCTATCTTTTACAATTAGAGTCGGGATCTAGCTAAACTCTATGAGGCAGTTCCCCGATTATAAACAGACATGGTAGATCCCTATCGAGGGCAAGAGCAAAAACAATGAGAAAAATAATCAGTGAATCAATATCAACAAAGTCATACTGCACGTAAGTTTATTACTCTCCAGAGGGTTCAAACCAGTCTAAAACTCATGCCTCGTGTTCACTTGATATTGATCTCATTGACTTACGTTCCCTCTGATCCTACTATAAAAATCTGACGACA
>NZ_JBNKXY010000394.1:0-533 GCF_050300555.1 Arcobacter sp. | reverse complement strand
AGGACATTTCAGTCCAAAACTTCAAACTTTTTTTTAATGATAATATTATTTTAATAGTATCAGGTATGGGTAAAAAAAATACAGTAGATTCTTTAAATTTTGTATTTGAAAATTATTTAATATCAAAAGCTATTAATATTGGAATTGCAGGTTGCTGTGATGAAAGTATAAAAATAGGAACACTTTTTTGTACAAATAAATTGTTAGCAAATATAAATTTTGCCCCAATTACTACTGTTGATGAGCCTTTAGAAAGTGATGAAAACTTAGAAACACTTCTAGTAGATATGGAGAGTTCACATTTTAAAGAAACTTGTTTAAAATATATAAAAGATATATACATATTTAAAGTGGTTTCTGATTATTTAGATACTACAATTCCAAAAAAATCATTTGTTATTGAACTTATTCAAAATAGTTTTAAGTTATGGGAAAAATATATATGAGTATAGAAAAATTCAATGAGCATATTTTAAAAACGAATTATGAGAATTTAAAAGAAAAAAACAAAGAGTTTATAAAAGAGATATATT
>NZ_JBNKXY010000393.1:0-534 GCF_050300555.1 Arcobacter sp. | reverse complement strand
CTATTCAGGCGTTTGTTTTTTTTCTTTTTTATTCAATTTTTTTTGTGAGTTAAATCTCCGAAAATTCATCCAAGGTTCAAATAATCTTAAAAAATAAAATAAAACTCGGAAAAATGTAAAGTAAATTTATTTTGATAATCTTAACTAGATATTGGAAGTAGACTTGGCCAAATCCATTTTTGTGCATTATTGCATTGTAGAAATTTCCTGCAAATCAAAACCTGAGGCATTTAATTACAAAAATTTATAAGCATCTAGACATTCAAACCTTGCATAAATGTGCACATCATGATAATTAGCTTGTACAAAGATGCTCATAAATATTTCCTGCCCAGATTTATTATTATGATTTAATTTCTAGTCCAGCAGTAAATAAATGGTAATAAATAGATTATGCTTAGAAAAATTCTCAACTTTGGTGTAGTGCTCCATCATACTGTGTATAACCTTTATAAAATCATACCACTATTTTATACTCAGAACATGCATGTTGTTAATTTTCTAAGAACTTAATATGTAGTTAATGAATTAAGA
>NZ_JBNKXY010000392.1:0-534 GCF_050300555.1 Arcobacter sp. | reverse complement strand
CATGGGGATCTTTTATCTTTTTCTCCGTTATCAGAATCCCACCTGAGTCACACGTCTGCCTGATTCGGCCCCGTGGAAAGCGGCGACCCTTTTGCCCGGAGATTTTCCACCGGAAGCTTCGAGCAAAATACTAGATTCTATTTTTTTAAAAGAATGAGCTCTAGAGTTTAATCCAGGTACAAAGCCCGTAGGAAGAAAACAAAAGAGACAACAATAAAACCAAAGAAATAAAAGCGAGCAGGACACCTTTTTTTAAGAAACACAGTATAAATATAAATATTTATACACGTATGAATACTTATTTTATGAACACACATACACATAATTTATCTCTATAAGCAGCTCTGAAAAACTGAACCGGCTTAGATCTTGAGATTCACGAAGTTGATCAAATAGCATTTCATTATCGATAAGGACGTCGCCTACCACTGAAAGAATAATACCGGTGATGAAGATCCAACCTCCAAAACGGTGTTCAGAAACCCTAGAACTTCTACTTCCTCCATGGAACCGACGACACCAGACAGGATAGAT
>NZ_JBNKXY010000391.1:0-533 GCF_050300555.1 Arcobacter sp. | reverse complement strand
CGTGTGCTCTTCCGATCTAATCTTCATGGCCAATTTGTGATATTTCACCGAATTCATTCTAGAATTGAGTGTGATACGATATATTGTATCCAAATGATTTCACTATTGAAATCATGTTTTGGTGTATAATTTGTGGTATTTCTATATTTAAACTTCATAAGTTTAAATTTTATTTGTGTAAATTTTCATCCAATTTGATGAATTTTGCAAGAAATATCCAATTTCCATTGCACTATACACAAATCTTGACATTAATAATATTTATATTACAAGCCAATAACAAAAATTCTATTTCTAAAAATAGAATTTAGCACTGTTTACAAATATCATAATTATACAAGCCAAATACTAAAACAATATTTAATTCAAATACATAGAATTTACTAAAAAATAAAGAAAATATGGGCTTATTTGGGCCCAGCCCGCCAGCCGGCGTCACCCCGGGGAGGTATAAAGGGGGCACCCGATTAGGGTAACCCTAACCGGCCACTTCCTCATTCTTTAGCTCGCGCCGCACTTAGCTTACGCCTCTC
>NZ_JBNKXY010000390.1:0-534 GCF_050300555.1 Arcobacter sp. | reverse complement strand
CTATTATAAGCCATAAACCTGTTTATTTTAATTTGATATAATAAACCCATCGACCCAAAAAAAACAGAACCTAAACATGATATAAAAAATATATCTATTGAATTTAAATTTAAAAAAATACTATTAATAAAAAAATTAAAAATAAAAATAAAATAGGCTAAAAAGGATATAGTAGAAAAATAAGATGATATAAACATTAGTGAATTATCATAAACTTTAGGTAACCAGTAAAAAAACGGAAAAGAACCCATTTTTATTAAAACTGATATTATTATTAAACTAAAAATTGTATAAAAATCCCATCCAAAGTTATAACTTGAACTTAAAAGATCAATTATCATAAAAATATAATTTAAATTAACTGTACCAAACATGCCGTATAAAAGAGAAATAGCCAGTAAAAGAAAACATGAAGATATAAGACTAATTATAAAATATTGTATTGAAGATCCGAATGAATTTAATTTTTTAGCTAATGCTGCTAAAATAACAAAAATAAGACTTTGAAGTTCGATAAAAATGTAAACTAAAATC
>NZ_JBNKXY010000389.1:0-534 GCF_050300555.1 Arcobacter sp. | reverse complement strand
TACCCAAACACATATTCTCCATCTAAAATCACATGAAATAATGCGGTAGATAAACATATTATGACTCATCATTTTATGCATGAAATAATAGTAAATAGAGCGAGAAAGGAATAATAGATGCTATTGTTCAAGGATTCACTTGCCTTGCTACTCAAACTGCTCAAAAACTTGCTCTTGAAGGCCTTGAAGATTATCCAATGACGGTGCATCTAAATAACAGCAACCAGAAACATAAACCATAGTACATAAATAAAACAATATATCAAATATTTCCTAATTGCTAAACAATCAATACTGAAATGATCTACTCATCGCTACTAATGTTTGAGCGTAAGAATCGACTAAATTGGAGCTACGGTTCGAAAGATACAAAAAATTTAAGGGTAAGGACTCATTTGAAAAATTAAATATAAAGCCAAGGATCTATTTTCAATTTTTAGAAAATTTAAATAGGGCTTAACAGAAAATATTAGGGGCTAAAAAGTAAATACAGAAAAGTTTAGGGATGTTTTGTGTAAAAATATTGGGTTGAAA
>NZ_JBNKXY010000388.1:0-535 GCF_050300555.1 Arcobacter sp. | reverse complement strand
AGAATGACAGAATTAGGAGCCATAAAGTCTTTTTCATCTTTTTCTATTTATTTAATTACTACCGCCATTTCAAAATGTGTGCTAATGGTTAGTATGTGAAAAGTAAGCAATTACGAAGCTCTTCACTTTCGGTTAAGCACAAAGTATGATAATAGCCAAAACCCTTTATTTTATTACTATTTCACCTATTTTTTATATACGTCTTAAGTTTAAATTAGATAAATAAATTAGAAAGCACAAAAGAGAGGATTAAGGTTATTTTATACGGTGAAGCTTTAGACTTCGACAACATTGAAAATCCCCTCTCTTTACTACACAGATTTCGTACAGTTCTATGAGGCTTTAAGACCTCGATTTTAAGTCGTTGAAACTCGCGTAGCTTGTCCTTTCAAAAAACATTTTCTTATGAATAAAGATATTAAATATTTTGGAATAGACATCAGTCATTTAGTATTTGATGTAACAGATTCAGATGGTAATTACTATCAGTTTAAAAACAATCTTTCAGGTTTTAAAAAGTTTGTAAAGCTTATTG
>NZ_JBNKXY010000387.1:0-536 GCF_050300555.1 Arcobacter sp. | reverse complement strand
AAACACAACTTTCTTCTTCCACTGCCGGACGTATTGAAGAAATCCTACCTAGATGTTATGAGAAACAATGTTAGCTCTATTAAAAAATAGAAAGAGAATATATCTCCAATGATAAGTTTGAACTTCATGATAATTGTCGGAAAAGCTATTCAGCCAGGAATGCATAACAAGATTCAATGCAACATGTATGCCATAAGAAATCCTATAACAAAATTACATAAAAAATGGATGAAATGATAAATTGTACTCAGTCCAAAATAACTTTACATTTGGATTTGGTCAAATATGTCTTTGACCAATTGTTTCTATAAATTTCATCAACTTTAACAATATAAGACTTGTATTTTTAGATTCACCATGAGATATATTTTTCATAATATATAATTTGCATAATATTAAAGTTGATCAAATTTATAAAAATCATTGGTCATACATGTTTGACCAAACGCAAGGTAAAGCACAGAAAGGCGAGGCCCAGGAGTGATCCAATACGTCCGCCTTGGGACCGGGCACGCAAATTACAGGATACGTCTGTG
>NZ_JBNKXY010000386.1:0-536 GCF_050300555.1 Arcobacter sp. | reverse complement strand
CGGTATGCTACCAAATACATGGAATGTCGATCAGCTACGCAAGTATTATGTATGATATATTTATATGATCAAAGAAGTTCAGATTTTCTTGCCCATGAAATTAACATCGTATCCAGTAAAAAATTATGCTTTTTATACGCGTAGCACCGCGTACAAAAAGCCAGGGGCTCCCGATCGGCGTTCCCTTACTCAGTAAAAACTTATACTTTTTACACACGTAATACCACATACAAAAAGTAAAGGAGCGCCCGATCGACGTCTCATACTATCCTTATGGCTCTAATTCAGAATCCGTGAAGTTTAGGAGAACGTTTAAATAACAAAAGTTGTTCCTATCGTCGAAATCTATCACCTAGTATTTTATTGGAAATTTTTAGGGCTCAGGAAGTCAACTCTTTTATCAAATCAAATTTTAATGTTGATTAGAGTTGGAAATTTTAAAAACCCTAGGCCCACTTGTCATCCTCTTAGCGCTGCTTGCCGCTGCTACTTTTAGCTGTGCACGCCTTGCACCAACAGCTTAGCTCTTGCTCTCT
>NZ_JBNKXY010000385.1:0-536 GCF_050300555.1 Arcobacter sp. | reverse complement strand
AATCCTAATAAATAATCTAAACAGAATATAAATATGAGCAATTTTGTACAAGCTACTGAGTATGATTTGCACATGTATGTAAGGTTTGGAAGTTTAACTTTTTATGGATTCTTGTAATTAAATACTCCAAGATTTAATTTATAGGAATTTTCTATGAGGCAACAAAGCACAAAATGGAATTTGGTCAAGCCTATTGCAAAGATCCTCTAAAAAGGATTCCAAGGAAATTTATTTTTAAAATTTCGAAGTTTTATTTTATTTTCTACAAATTTTGGAACTTTAAAAGAATTCCTTGAAGTTATATTGAAAAAATGAAATAAAAAATTCTAACTAGAGTCCATTTCAAATTTTTTATCAAAACAGAATTCAAAAATTCAAAACAACACATCCTACAAAATTTGATGAAGTAAAAGATGTGTGAAAAATAAGAAAACTGCTCGATTTTCTTAAAAACCGAACAGTTTTCTCAAAAATGGCTCAAGAAATGAGGAGTCCAATCCGCACGTGCTGCTCATGTTCCCCGATCCATGCGTGCT
>NZ_JBNKXY010000384.1:0-537 GCF_050300555.1 Arcobacter sp. | reverse complement strand
AATTTTATTTAATTATTAATTACAGATTTGATTATTTACTCTTTGTTAATTAATTATTAATTCATAATTAATTACCCGTAGCTCCAAAATTCGTGGAAATTTAACCAAAAATTGTTCTAACCTATCCAATCTTATAAACCTTATTAGAACCCCCTTGTTAATGAGTTATGACCATGGTATTTCCATTTTTACCCTTGTTTAAGCAACCTTATGCAATTAAGGTTTCTTTTAAAGAACTTAACAAGGTTTCACCATGAACACTTAGTGCTGATCCTAAAGCATAAGAACACCTCATGGTTGGTCATGAGTGGCATTAGGGAGTATTAAAACCTCTTAAGCTATGTTCTTAAGTATAGTTAGCTAATAGGAGTTAATGAAGGAAATGAAAGTTAGAAGTCTTTATTTTATAATTTTATTTCAGAGATTAAGTTTGAATTCAAATTATGAAATTGGAATATGTAATTATGTAATTCAACAGTGGCGTTGAGCTTCAGCATGGTGTGGAGCCGGGTGCCAAAGTGAAGAACAGAGCAGAGC
>NZ_JBNKXY010000383.1:0-537 GCF_050300555.1 Arcobacter sp. | reverse complement strand
AGGACTCAGGGCGGACGGGCACGCGTGCGAGTCAGGGTGGCTGGGTCGGTCGACCGGCTCGCCAGTTGGTTCGACCTTTGGGTCCAGGTGATGGACCAATGGATCCATCACCCTAGGTGATATATATATATATATATATATATAAAACAATATTCCAGTAGTCAGTTACAACAGTGACAGTATCTCGTTTGCAACTTAATGTGTTACAACCAAAATCAAAATTTTGACATGCACTGCAATTGCAATGATTTAAAAAATATTTTTAATTATAATATTTCAATTGCACTTGTAATAAACATTTTGAAACATTCCAACAACCATTGCAACTGTGATGAATTAATAATTTTTTAAAACATTGCAAGTTGCAATTGTGATATGATTACATAACCTTTTTCATTTACAATATTTCAATCTCGCTTACAATATTTTCAATATGTGATTACAATATGTTATGTCCATGATTACAATATGTTCTTTCCATCATGGTTACAATATTTTCAATCCGTGATAACAATCCAAATTGACATCCTCAGCATC
>NZ_JBNKXY010000382.1:0-537 GCF_050300555.1 Arcobacter sp. | reverse complement strand
ATCTTCATAATTTTTAACTCACTTAATTTCCAATCAAATTTAATCATTGGAGCAAATTTAACAAGAAAATAACATTCAAATCCACAAAAATTGCCACTAGATATCTCAAAACTTAATTTCTAAACTTTACCACAACCTAATTACTTAAACTTAATCTTAACTTAATTATGACAGTGGCAAATTTTTGCAGCATTTAATCTTAATCACAACTTAATTTAACTCAATTTTCCAATTAAATTTAATGGTTGGATCAAACTTAACCAGAAAATTGGACACAAAATTTCTAAAATTGCAGAAAATGCCACTGACATAAAACTTATTTTATCTAGAATTTTATCGCAGCTAAGTTCCTTAATCATGCTTAATTATGGGCCATTTTACTAATTATTCTACTTTCCATGAAAATAGAAAATCAGAAAACTTAAAAAAAAGGAAAATGACTTAAAATAATGGCCCAGCGACTGATTCCGGTCCGGCCCAGCCCGCTTAGCACTCGCAAATCAGGGCAAAGGCCTGGGCCGCCTTTCTCTCCGCCCG
>NZ_JBNKXY010000381.1:0-539 GCF_050300555.1 Arcobacter sp. | reverse complement strand
TCGGGCACGCGCTTTGCCGCACCGGCAGGCATGGGCCGGGCCATTGTGCTACTGGGCCAGGCCGAAGGATGGAAGCTGTGGGCCACAGTGCGGCCTAGCACTGTGCGCCCGGGTTTTATTTTTTTCATTTTTGTTTATATTTCCAGAAATTGTTGCAACCTTCTAAAATCTCTAGAAAATAAAATAAAATCCATAAAAATACAAAATAAACTTCTATAGAATCCTCAAGAGCAAATCTGTCCAATGAGCTTGACCTTATCATATTTTACTCATTTTTGCATTGTACAAAATTACAAGAACTCAAATACTAAAGTATTTATTTACAAATATCTATACCTGTTCATACTCTGAATTTTTGCATGCATGTTCATATCATGGTCAGTAGTTTATACAAAAATACTCATAATTATTTCCTGCTTAGAATAATTGCTAGGATTTAATTTCTATTCCTGCAATAAATAAATTGTAGAAAATAGAATAGGCATAGGAAAATATTCATTCTTGGTAGAATGCTTCCTTGTACTGTTTAATACCTTCAT
>NZ_JBNKXY010000380.1:0-538 GCF_050300555.1 Arcobacter sp. | reverse complement strand
CACCCTATTTGGTATTTTAGTGACTAAATTTTAGTCACTAAATTTTAGTTGGCTAAAATCAAACAAGCCAACCTACCACTACGCGGTGAATCAACTCTAAATATATAGACAAAACCCACTAAGGGTCATTTAAATCAATTCTTTTAGCATACAAGATATCCACATCAGCATCCAATCAAGTCATACCACATCAACATCCGGCTAACATCATCTGCTATATCATTTTGTATAATAATAAAAATTTAAAATAATTTATCTGATATTCATTTAAAAATTCATTTTTACCGTTGTGTTCTATGCGATGAGATAGAACAAAACTAGATCCTCACTTCCATATATTTTTAAAAATATTAAATTAACTTATTGTTGCTTTTAAATATTCACTGTCATTTGTACCAGTTGAATTGACCATATTTTTTTCATTTTTTAGCCCAGTAAGATTAGTCCAACTGATGTTGTCTCCTCCTTTTCCACTTCCCGGTGTCGCATCTCATTCGGCCGACGTTATCACGCCGCTTCCATGTCACGCTTCCTTCCT
>NZ_JBNKXY010000379.1:0-538 GCF_050300555.1 Arcobacter sp. | reverse complement strand
CATTTCTAGACAGAACAAGATACCTGGATAAATTTGGGATTAAGCCTACATCCAATAGAAAACTAGAAAAATCTTGAATACAGGGATCATAGAGCATTTCATAAAATTTCTAATGAGGGGTAGAACTCAGAGTTTCGATTCCAAATGAAGAAGTTATGGCCAATTGAAGTTGGGAGACTTTACAAGATATGATTCCTTTTTTTGTTTTAACTTTCATTGATCGAATGTTTTACAAAGTTCATCTTACTCATGCACATGTATATGCAAGACCATGTCATAGGTCAATCCTATCCGTTCCTCAAAAAAAGCTTGCCCAATATATAAGGCGTACGTATAATCGGTGGCAGTCGCACTCATCCCCGTAGTCAGTTCTAACGAATCTAACTTCGCAATCGTGGTTAGTGTACCTACGGAAGAGCAATATATATATATATATATGTATACACCAGCACTTATCCCTTAAGTGGCGCCCACACATTTAACGCTGCGTGGACAGCGCTGCATACGTTACAAGAACGTATTCACGTTTTACGGAAGT
>NZ_JBNKXY010000378.1:0-538 GCF_050300555.1 Arcobacter sp. | reverse complement strand
AGGAAGAGAGGTGGGCTGAAATGAGAAAATAAATTGGAATTAAATATTTACATTTTTGGCTGCTGATTTGTAATTTGATTCAAAGAATTTTGAATTCAAATCAAAGGATATTTTCATAGTTAAACCGCAGTATGAATACAAGATAAAGTTTAAACCTTTTTCCAAAACGGAAACTTGAGATTTGGTTCAAAATTCAAATTTAAACCAAGGACTTTACCCGAAGAGATTTAGAATAAATCGAAGCAACGATTTGAAAATATAAATCAAAGTTTAAATCTTTTTGAATGATTTTGAGAGAATTCAAAATAATTAATTTGTTTGAAAATATTCACAATTGAAATGAATAAATTTTGAACACCAAATAAATATTTTGACTTTATAAACTCATTTTAAATTAAAGATAAATTCAAATAAAATTATTTTAAATAAAAATAAATGAAATCCTTTAGAAAATTTGAGTTTCTTTTGGGAAAATGGTTCACATTCTGAAATAGAAATTTCGGGATGTGACAGGAGGAGTGGGGGTGCGTCCCACATA
>NZ_JBNKXY010000377.1:0-538 GCF_050300555.1 Arcobacter sp. | reverse complement strand
ATAAAACAAGGACTATTGTTGATATCTAGTACACAAGCGAGTTTAGAAAAATCAACATCAATGAAATCTAGTACCAAAGAGTGTAAACAATATACATAAAGAAAAGGGCATTATCAATAGTGGACCTGAAAAAAGATTCTTATCAAACCCTAAGAACAAGCACCAGGAGGTTGCAAAATTTAGAGAACAAAAAGTGTAAACTATATAGATAAAGAAAAGGCACTATCAGCAGTGGATTTCAGAAAAGCTTCTGATCAAACTCTAACAATAACCGTTTTTTTCCTTTGTCGATCACTGGGTTGTAAAATTTAAATTTAAATTCTTTCAACTTCATAGTTTTCTATCTTTGCTTAAAATTTTAAGCCCACTAAAAAATTGATAAAATTATGAGAAAATCTCCAAAATTCTACTTTGTGATGTACTTTAAGGAATTCAAATTATTTTGGTATATTTGTAATGTAAATTTACAAGTTTCTTCAAATCATTGCTTTTATCTTTATTTGATGTATGTGAATCACTTAAGGTGTGGAGAAACTTA
>NZ_JBNKXY010000376.1:0-538 GCF_050300555.1 Arcobacter sp. | reverse complement strand
CAATGGTGCGCTGCTAAGTTGGTAGTTAGGTCAGTCTTGTATGGAGAGTAGCTCTTGGGTCTCGATCGTGTACCAACTCTTCATCTCTTTTAATATAAAACGTGTAAAACACGATTTTAAGAAAAAAATCAAAATGTACAAGTTTGACAATAGACCAGCCAGATTGAAAAACCGTGTCACCGCAGTATGCATGGAAGCAATGTAGATTCCCAAGGTGTGTTTTGATTGCATGAATTCCTCCTTGCCTCCGATATGAATTTCTAAATATGCGATCTGTTTATAAATATTTAATATTTGACTTTTTTAATATTAATTTTGACAACTTGTCTTATTTAAAATATTTTTTTAAAATCAAATGTATACTTAAAATACATTGTGTAATAAACCACATTATAGTTAAAATAAAAATAATTCTATTTTTAATAAGGTGAGTAATTAAAGTTGGTGTCAAAGTGTCAAATATTTGTGAACGGAGGGAGTAACATGCAGTGGCAGCCTACAACAACTTTAGACTGACTTCAACAAGTTAAAGCATTTT
>NZ_JBNKXY010000375.1:0-538 GCF_050300555.1 Arcobacter sp. | reverse complement strand
GCTTACATTAGTCAGCATGCCAGGATGTGGGTTTAAGCATCCACATTTACTCATCCATTTTCATACTCCTTGATGTGTAGTATGATAGATAGCACTGAAAACTAACATATGGTAACACTAAATCTAATTAAAAGTTTAAAAATATCTTGTAACAAACAATTCATCTAAAAATTGTGCACAAATAGCAAAAGTACTTAGTAATTGTGCCCAAATAGCAAAAGTGTAAAGTAATTGCATCTTGAAAGTCAAGACCCTCCAGCCGCCACTCAAACCAATGATCTGAAAATAGATCTCATAACTTAATTTCTTTTTTTTGACAAATGTAATAAAAGGCAGTTCATGATTGCAAGAAAATTACTATAACTTCTAAAACTAAAAAATAATCGAATGCTAAGTTCAGCTATTTAATAACATGCCCTAGGCAGGATGGATCACATCATTAGCATTCACAAACATCATCATCCTTGGAAATTAATTCATCATGAATTTATTATTAGTTACAGTCTACAAGAGTATACACAATGCATAAAGAAACATA
>NZ_JBNKXY010000374.1:0-538 GCF_050300555.1 Arcobacter sp. | reverse complement strand
GTTGGATGAAAAATTTGAAGAAATATCACCTCAATGGAAAAAAGATATCAAAGAAGAGATCCTAAAGGAAGTGAAGATGGAAATGAATGAAAAATTTGAAGAGCTGAAGAAAGAATATAATGCAAAGTTTGATATATCATTTTTAGATGAAGACATAATGGAAATTGGAGGACAAGGGCAAAAGCCAGAAGAATAATCAAAAAGAAGATATGATACTCAATGGTTCCCGTGACTATTTCAGAAAAATAGTCATAAGATATAATATATTCCAATATGACCCTATAAAGGTACACTAGAATTTGATAGGGTACTATCAATTATTTGGATGGGGTAACAATCACCATCATCATGCCTCACATAATATCCGGCAAATAAAGAAGCACAGGTTTGCGTTGCTTTTTATATGATGTAAAGTTTGATATATCATTTTTAGATGAAGACATAATGGAAATTGGTGGACACGGGCAAAAGTCAGAAGAATAATCAAGAATATAGGGTACTCAATGGTTCTGGTGACTACTTCAAAAAAATAGTCATA
>NZ_JBNKXY010000373.1:0-539 GCF_050300555.1 Arcobacter sp. | reverse complement strand
AAGCGACGACTACCACTGAACATGCGTCGCATTGTTCCTTGATTATTGAACCAGTGTCAGCTCTATGCATAGTTTACTCTAGTTCATTTTTACTGTCACTATTAAATTTATTTTTATACTACAGTTGATGATAAGTAAAAAGAAATGGAGAGAGTAACTTTTATATCAAATATTTTTATTGTACATCCAAATAGATGACATCAGAGTTTTTTTTATGAAATAGGAGGGGGCTCCTACTTTTTTTATTAAAAGAAAATTGAACAAATATAAACAAAAGAGAAAAGAAAAAGAAACTCTGGACACTAAGCAAGATTACATAGCCATGATTGCATCTCTAGAATTCGACTACTTTTTGACCTATGGATAACCAGGTCAAATTCTTTCTCGAAATGTTTTTTGCATCTGATGATTTGAGGTGCTTCATTATTAAATAACCAGCCATTTCTTTCAGACCAAATACGCCAACACATGAGAATAATAATTTCCATTGCAAAAGGGACCTTGAGTAACCTTTTAATATGCCTTGTTTCCCTTTCTAG
>NZ_JBNKXY010000372.1:0-539 GCF_050300555.1 Arcobacter sp. | reverse complement strand
ACCTGCCAAGTAAATATGGTGACTTAAAAATACAATCCTTCCAAGAAGGAATAAAAGATCATTTAGTAATTTTTAAAGAACCATTTGGATTAGCTCCATTAGTTAGAATTCATAGTGAATGCTTAACAGGAGATAGTTTAGGTTCAATGAAATGTGATTGTGGGCAACAATTAGAATATGCGCTTGCTAATATAGCTTACGAAGGTGGAATGGTTATATATTTAAGGCAAGAAGGAAGAAATATAGGTTTATTTAATAAAGTAAATGCTTATGCCTTACAAGATGAAGGTCTTGATACTATACAGGCAAATCATCAATTAGGATTTAAAAGTGATGAAAGAACTTATGAAATAGTTGAATATATTTTAAATCATTATGGAATACAGAATATTCACCTTCTAACAAATAATCCAAAAAAAATAGAATCATTAAAAGGTGTGAATATTATAAAAAGATGGCCTATTATAATGCCTTCAAATAAACATAATATAGATTATTTAAATGTAAAAAAAGAATTAATGGGGCATATGCTCTAAAGG
>NZ_JBNKXY010000371.1:0-539 GCF_050300555.1 Arcobacter sp. | reverse complement strand
GACGATAAAGGTAAAACTGGTGAAGTTTTAAAAGTTATCCCATCTAAATTACAAGTTATTGTAAAAGATTGTAAAGTAGCTAAAAAAACTGTTAAGCCTGATCAAGAAAAAAACCCTAATGGTGGTTTTGTAAACAAAGAGATGCCTATTGATATCTCAAATGTAGCAAAAGTAGAAGGTGAGTAAGATGGCAAACAGATTACAAGAAAGATATAATACAGAGATTAGACCAGTTTTAGAAACTGAGTTCCCTAAAAACAAAATGTTAACTGCAAAGTTAGAAAAAGTTGTTATTTCTGTAGGTGCTGGTGAAGCAATGAAAGATACAAAATTGATGCAAAACATTCAAGATACTATCTCTTTAATTGCTGGACAACATGCGATTCAAATTATTGCTAAAAAATCAGTTGCTGGTTTTAAAGTAAGAGAAGGTATGCCTGTAGGTGTAAAAGTTACACTTAGAGGTGAGAGAATGTACACATTCTTAGATAAACTTTGTTCTATTGCACTACCTAGAGTAAAAGACTTTAGAGGTCTTA
>NZ_JBNKXY010000370.1:0-540 GCF_050300555.1 Arcobacter sp. | reverse complement strand
ATTTTTTTTACCATGTACGATGATGTGATAGCTGATGTTAGATGTGTACTGATGTGACATGTGTTAATTGGTTGCTGATATGTTATACTTACACATGTAAAAAATTATATTAAATATTTTTTAATGGATCATCTCTATATAGTTAGATAGGATATGCAATCTACAAAATTGGATAGCATAAATACCTACTTTGTACTTTCCACCTAGAATAATATGTTTTATTATTGTCAACAAAGTATATTGTTGTCACTAAATTTTTCAAAAGTGCAGAGTTACATTGTCCAAATTACATATTAAATGACATGTTGTCTAACTTAATGATTAATAAGAAGGTTGAACAAAAATGTTGTCAGGGCAAAAATAATATTTGTTCTCTAACTTTAACACTATGATGATCCAAAAAAATCAAACCAATGATAAATAGGAAAGTTAAAACTACAACTTTTTTATGGCAATTTACTTCTTTTGTGGGTGTTGTGGGCGTGCCATGCCGAGCTTTCGGAGTTCCAACAAAGCTGATCAACTTTTTTCTGCTTGTAC
>NZ_JBNKXY010000369.1:0-539 GCF_050300555.1 Arcobacter sp. | reverse complement strand
TATAATAGCACACATCAATACAAAAGAAAATATACACGGCATGAAAATGCAACAAACAAATAAAATTTAAAATTAATTTAATAATTTAGAAAATAATATTTTACCTAAATAAAATAGATTCTCTAAAGTAATCTAAAAGCAAATTTCTACTTATTAAGAAAAGTTTTAATTTTAGCGAATTTTAATCACATCCCAAATTTTGAAATTTTGGGGTGTGACAAACCTACCCCCTTAAAATGAATCTCGCCCCCAAGATTCGGACGGATTAGAAAAAAAAGATTCAAAAATTCTGCCCTCAATTCTTCTTCTCTCTCCTCCGTGATCTTGAACGGACCAATGAACCTAGGCGTGAGTTTGCCTCATACCCAAAATAGTGTAATCCTCTCATAGATGATACCTTGAGGTACACACAATCTTCAACTTTAAAACTTAATTCCCTTCGCCTATGGTTGGCGTATCTCTTCTTCTTTGATTACGCAATCTACAAGTTCTCTCTCACCATATGAACTTGTCTTTCGGCTTCTTGCAATGTGTCGGGT
>NZ_JBNKXY010000368.1:0-541 GCF_050300555.1 Arcobacter sp. | reverse complement strand
AGCAAGTCCATTCCATGCATATATTTGCATCATAGAAGTCCATGAGATTGCATCCTTGTGCATAATCCCGCTAAAGGCATCAACTGAAGACTAAGGGTGTGTTTGGTTGGGCTTTTTAGGTGCTTTTGCTTTTATAAAAAGTCAAAAGTCAATCAAAGGGTCTGGCTTTGTCCCAGGTGCTTTTAGAAAAGCTGTTTTTTCGTAGTTCAATTCTGAAAGCACCCTGGGTGCTTTTGTCAGCTTATCTGTAGTTCAATTTGAAATTTAAAATTTCAAAAATTCAGTAATTTTCCAAATTTGAAATTCGGTGATTTTTCAAATTTGACATTTGAAATTTTGAAAACTCAGTAAAATTCAAAATTCAAAATTTGATGATTTTTCAAATTTGAAATTCAGCAAATTTTCAATTTGGCAATTTTTTAAATTTGAAATTCAGTGAATTTTCAAATTCGAAATTCAGTGAATTTTCAAATTCAAAATTCAGTGATTTTTCAAATTTCACATTTTGATTTAAATTTAAATTTTTCTATTTTAAATTTAA
>NZ_JBNKXY010000367.1:0-541 GCF_050300555.1 Arcobacter sp. | reverse complement strand
ACTGTACTTATTTTGCACCAACATTGGCACATCTGTTCTAAAAAAATACTGCATCTACGAAATGATTACGAACATCGATAGTAACTCTGTCCGTGTTTTCTACACATAAAATAATAGGTTTTACAAGACCGCACACGTCTAATTTTGAGTTGTCTCGTGAAATAATTTATCCTGGTTCATACCCCTCCTATGAAGATAATATTTCTACGTCCAACAGGTTAATATTGATGAAAGTATGTGCTACAAAGGGTAAACAGAGTGCTCGACTAGTTCACGTGTCAAGAGGGTCTGAATCTCGTATCGCTACCTGACACTACAGGAAAACAAGATATCTTCCTCAATTTTTTTATATTCCTCGGTATCGATGAATATAATTGTATTATATTTCTCGATACGGAAACCGACCAACATATACGACACATCGATGAATTAAAAAAATTCATACCGACGGTTTATTTCCCTCCCTCTTCTCACTCCACATGTGTCGAAAGAACAGTCAACGTCATTCGAAATTTATTTTAGCCGTCGCCGCCGACTCCGC
>NZ_JBNKXY010000366.1:0-541 GCF_050300555.1 Arcobacter sp. | reverse complement strand
CCTCTTTCGTATCCACTATTTTTCCCTCGTGCTGAGGCTGGTTGGAACAAGAAAATATTGTATGCAGACCAAGGCGATCCCATTGAAGGTTTGCGTGTTTCTTTGTGATTGTGATTTTGTATATCACTCTTTATTTTCTCAATTAGTTCCTACACAATATTTAATGTTTTAGTTGATGGAGATGTCAATGTTGGCCAGGACTAAACTGAGGCTCAAGGGAACGAAGGTCAGTTTTTGGTGACATATTTTTGTTCTATTTTCGTGTTTATGGATTTTTAGATATGCCAATACATTATTTCCATTAGGAATGCCAGATGAAGATGCAATGAAAGATATTGTTGATGAGTTGGGTGAAGATGAAAATACGAAAGAGTCTGGTAACTTGTTTTTCTTTCTTCATTACTTAGACAAACAATAAAGATCATTATCCGAGTGAACAATATTTTAGTACAATGTTTTGTTGTAAATATTTTTGACTATTACAAATCGTAAGAGGAAAACTATTAGTGCAAGGAAATATTATTGTTACAAATTATAGATG
>NZ_JBNKXY010000365.1:0-541 GCF_050300555.1 Arcobacter sp. | reverse complement strand
TCCCAGAAGATTTAACGACAGATTTATATCACTCGATCCACCGCATCGAAGAGAGAACGGAAACCGAGGAAAACCACTCAGTTTTCATAAAAACCATCATGACTTTCTTTTTTTATGATTTTTATAATATTATGAACTTCAACGAATTGACACGTTCTTTCGAGTTTTTGAATTCTGTTTTCACCAAAAATCTTGAAATCACCTCTAGTTGTTTTTAGGATTTTTTATTTCATTTTTATAAAAAATCAAATTGACTGACCTGTTTACCGAAAACCAGTGAAACCAGTCCGAACCAGTTTCTCCGATATTCATGAAAATCAGTCGGTTTTTGTGAATTTTCAATCCATGGGTGACATGTTAGTTGGTGACAGTGGCAGAGTACGAATTTTCCTTGGGGTCGCTATCATCATCAATAGAATTTTCTAATGTTCCTAATAATGTTGTGTTAGGTAGTACAACAACAAAGAGACAGTGACCTACTTAAATGCATTTGAAACCTCTGTACGTGGGTTTTCTTTTCTTTTTCTGCAGAAATCAAACA
>NZ_JBNKXY010000364.1:0-541 GCF_050300555.1 Arcobacter sp. | reverse complement strand
TGCCATCCAGGGCAAGTTCCTCGAATTCACGAGTCATTTTCCTACAATGGTGTTAACCAAAAGATTAGAATCTTTTTGATCAATTTGTGATATTCTATCAACTTCATTTTAGAATTAAGCATGGTACGATATATTGTATCAATTAATTTCACTCTTGAAATCCTGTTTTAGTGTATAATTTGTGGTATTTCTAGATTTAAACTTCACAAGTTTAAATTTTCATTGTGTAAATTTGTTTTCATCCATTTGATGAATTTTGTAAGAAATATTCAAATTTCCATTGCATCATACACAAATCTTGGCATTAATAATATTCATATTACAAGCCACTAGCATAAATTCTATTTTTAGAAAAATAGAATTTAGCACAGTTCATACAAATACCTTAATTATACAAGCTAAATACTAAAACAAAAATTTAAAATAATTCTAATACATAGAATTAAATAAAAAACTGAATTTGGGCTCTATTTGCGCGTCGGCATGGCCTGCAGCCAGTCCAAGACAAAAATCGGCCTAGTGGGAGGCCTAGAGCCCAGTT
>NZ_JBNKXY010000363.1:0-542 GCF_050300555.1 Arcobacter sp. | reverse complement strand
CCTATTTCCATGTTATGTCTTTTTAATTACAGCTTTACTATATCTGTATGTGTCAAATAAGCTTCGCGTATCTAAATCTTTTTGGAATGTTGAAACATATGCAATATCCCCTGCGATTTGATTATCACAGTAAACATTTAAATTCAGTTCAACACCGTTTGAATTAACTAACGCACTATCACCTTCACTAAGTTCTAATTTTTCAAGTAATTCTTTTGAAGCAAAAATCCCTGATTGTAAATTTTCAGCAAATTCATGTGCAATTGCTGTAAACTCATTAAATTGATTAATTGGATTTGCTCTATAAATAATAGTTTCATTTTCAGCAGCTTCCAAAAGCTCAATATTTGCATCTGAAACTTCTGTTTTTTTGCTTGTTTCATTTACAATTAAATCATATCCTCGATACTCAACTCTATCATTTCCAAAATAGTTTGGCAACTTATCAAACTCAATTGCTTTGTATCCAGAAGAAATAGGAAGTAATTCTGTATATTCAATCGTACATTCAATATCATCACCTAAAACTTCATTTGCAATAT
>NZ_JBNKXY010000362.1:0-542 GCF_050300555.1 Arcobacter sp. | reverse complement strand
AATATGCTGCATTATCATGCGCAACTTAACCATATTAACACTTACAAGTCATTTACTAAATTACCCCTAACATTTTTATTATTTTAGCAATTTAACTACAGCTTAGAAATCTAATAACATGTACTATATTCATCTAATCTTACTCTCTGATTTTCTACAGGTCCTATACAGCACACGGAAATTTCCTACCAAAGATTATTATTTTTCTAAATAAATACCATTTTCTCCAATTTATTTAATACTAGAACGGAATTTAAATACCAGAAATTATCCTATGCAGGAATTAATCATGAATTTTTTTTGTACTAGCTACTGACCATGACATGAACATGCATGTAAAAATTCAGAGTATGAACATGCACATACATTTCTAGAAAAATACTCTAAGGTTTACTTTTGAAATTTTGTACAATACTTTATTGAGCAACAAGGAGTAAAGTTAATTTCTATGTGTAGAGCGAGCTGCTCTTAAGGAGTATACAAAAATTTGCCTTGTATTTTTCTGAGTAGTATTATATTTTCTACGTATTTTTGAAGTTTAT
>NZ_JBNKXY010000361.1:0-542 GCF_050300555.1 Arcobacter sp. | reverse complement strand
GAATTTTGGGTCGTGACAGCTGGGCCGCTGGGCCAGGCCAACAGTGCCAGGCCTCAGGTTGAAATGCCGACCCCGCACTGTGCAGTGATTTTCTGTTTTTAATTTTCATTTAATATTTTAGAAATTCATATAAACTTCAAAAATGCATAGAAAATACAATACTACTCAGAAAAATATGAGACAAATTCCTTTATACTCCTTAAGAGTAGCTCTACACATAAAAATTAACTTTACTTCTTGTTGCTAAATAAAGCAATGTACAAAAGTTCACAAATTAAAACCTTAGAGTATTTTTCTAGAAATATTTGTGCATGTTCATACTCTGAATTTTTGCATGCATGTTGACGTCGTGGTCAGTAGCTAGTAGAAAAATATCCATGATTAATTCCTGCCTAGGATAATTTTTGATATTTAAATTTTGTTCCAGTATTAAATAAATTGTAGAAAATTGTATATACTTAGAAAATAATAATCTTTGGTAGGAAATTTCCTTGTACTGTATAGGACCTGTAGAAAATCAAGGAGTAGTTTTAGACGCGTGT
>NZ_JBNKXY010000360.1:0-543 GCF_050300555.1 Arcobacter sp. | reverse complement strand
CACCCTAGCCTCCATTTGGATGGATGGTTAGGGGCTAGTTGTCCTTTCCACGCCGGTTTGACCCTAGCCGCCTATTGAAAGGGGACTAGAATGTGGGGTGGTGGCAAAAAAAGAAATTATTTAAATAATGAAATAATTTTTTAAAGGTGATAAAATGGAAAAAATTGGTGTTCGCCCATTCTTGCTAGGGTTGGTAATAAAACTCATGACTCGTTAGATCGCTTGGCTCAACTCATTTTATTTTTAGACGAGCTGAGCTAATGAAATAGTTCGTTTAGTAAATAAGCCAGCTCGAGCTAGCTCGCGAGCCCAACGAGCCATACACTATTTATTTCTACTCATGGTCCAGCCTACTTCACTACAAAGCCGGCCCAATCCAAAGATAAATCATGGATGTATAAATGTAACTGCTACCCTCGTATAGTACTTTTGTAGGATATGACACTACTGTCACTATATATATATATATATATACTCTCTCCTGTATAAAAAAGGTCATTTATGATATCAAGGAGTCATTAATTAGATACTAATCTTTCCTAT
>NZ_JBNKXY010000359.1:0-543 GCF_050300555.1 Arcobacter sp. | reverse complement strand
CCCTGTGGGCTCTACCGCTTCCGCCGCACCTAGGGATTTTGTTAGGATTTTTGTTTCCCAAGGATTTTAGTTTGAATCACGTCAAATTAGTTCAAAATCTTCTGAAATTTGTTAGGATTCAAATAAATTTGATAAAATATTCAAATCAACTCTGATATTTGAATTCAAATATAATCTATAAAATAAAAATATAAAATAATTTATTTCATTGTCAATTAGGGTTTAAATTATTAAACCTTGTTAAGTCAAGGATAATTCATAATTAATTAGCTAGGGCTCCAAAACTCACGAAATTTGAACCAAAATCCTTTTGATCTATCTCATCTTAGCAAACTTGTTAGTACCCCTGTTCATGAGAATTTACCATGTTAATTACATTTTTCATCTTGATTAGTTAATCCCTAAGTCATTAAGGTGATGACCTTGGGTCATGTTAAGAAATTTCCAAAAAAACCTTTTTAGAGCCAATCTAATCTTAGAGAACACCCTTATACGTTTCCCTCACCATCATAGCAAGTTTGGTTTCATAAACCGTTTGTGACC
>NZ_JBNKXY010000358.1:0-544 GCF_050300555.1 Arcobacter sp. | reverse complement strand
ATACTACTCACGAAGAGGAGGCATACTACCAATAATGAACATTTTCCATGCATATTCTATTTACTACAATTTATTTATTGCAGGAATAGAAATTAAATCCTAGAAATTATTCTGAGCATAAAATAATTATGAGTATTTTTCTATGAACTACCGACCATGATATGAACATGCATGAAAAAAATCAGAGTATAAACATATACATATATTTATAGAAAAATACTTTAATATTTGACTTCATGTAATTTTGTACAATACAATATTGAGAAAAAATCTGATAAGGTCAATTTTATTGGACAGATATGCTCTTGAGGATTCACTAGAAATTTATTTCATATTTTTCTATGCCATATTGTATTTTCTATGTATTTTAGAAGTTTATATGAATTTCTAGACTTGCAAAAGAAAAAGAAAAAACTGAAATTAATTGGTGAACAGTGTTGGGCCTAATTTGGCCCAAGGCCTGACAGCACCTGCCTGGCCCAAAGGCTGAAATAGCCTGGCTGGCCCATGACCCCAGCGCAGCGTGAGCGTGGGCGTGCGGTCA
>NZ_JBNKXY010000357.1:0-544 GCF_050300555.1 Arcobacter sp. | reverse complement strand
TGTGGGCCGGCTGGGTAACAAGGCCTTTTTCCAATTATCCACCTATTTTCCAAAAGACTTCAAACATTCAAACTTGAAAAATACAAAAGAATAGCTTCCTGAAGTCCAAAACTTTCCAAACTTGGCATGGTTGTACAAATATCAAAGGTGACAAGTTTTCTTTTTAGTCCAACTCTCAATTCCCTCTAGATTTTAAATTAAAAATTCTAGGAAAAATTCCAATTTGAAACTTGTTTGAATTTTAAAGGGGTTCAAACCTTTGAGGAAAAATTCTATAAATTCACCAAAATTCTTTCTTGACATAATCTTCATGAATATGAATTTAGATTGACTCACTTGTATTAAAAAAATTGAACTTCCTTTACATGTGGCAATTACGACTTAAAGAGGAAAAACCAAAACATCAAAAGTTGAATTTGAATCCACTTGAATAAGATTTCTACTGTAGCAACACTATAGATGTATTGTAGCTGCTACAGTGCACTAGGGTATTACACAATGCCATGACAACATGCCAGTCCTGTACGTCCTTGTCGAAAGAAAA
>NZ_JBNKXY010000356.1:0-544 GCF_050300555.1 Arcobacter sp. | reverse complement strand
TTGTTCTCTTATGTATTGTAAGCAGCTACACAAATAAAGTCCAAAAGGTAAAAATTAAAATTACAGTGTATACGCAGCTACTACAAAATAAAGTGAAAAGGTGCAAAAAAATAAGAGCGGAAAAATGTTAAAATAAGAGCGGATGCTTCTGTTCTGTGATGCAGTAGTTCTTGTTCTCTTATGTATTGTAAGCAGCTACACAAATAAAGTCCAAAAGGTAAAAATTAAAATTACAGTGTATACACAGTTACTATAAAATAAAATAAAATAAAGTGAAAAGGTGCAAAAAAAAGAAAAAGAGCGGAAAAAGGTAAAATAAGAGCGGATGCTTCTGTTCTGTGATGTAGTAGTTGTTGTTCTCTTATGTATTGTAAGCAGCTACACAAATAAAGTCCAAAAGGTAAAAATTAAAATTACAGTGTATACGCAGTTACTATAAAATAAAGTGAAAGGTGTAAAAAATAAAATAAAGTGAAAAGGTGCAAAAAAAAAAGAAAAAGAGCGGAAAAAGGTAAAATAAGAGCGGATGCTTCTGTTCTGTGAT
>NZ_JBNKXY010000355.1:0-545 GCF_050300555.1 Arcobacter sp. | reverse complement strand
GGGACCTTTTTGTAATTATTTTCGGATTTCGGACCGATCTGGAAAAATTCGGGCCTCAGGTTTTCCAAAATTAACCCGCGGTCCACAAATTTTTCCAGATCGGTCCGAAATCCAAAAAAAATTACAAAAAGGTATGGAGAAGCTTAGATCAAATCAGTTATACACCAAGTTCAGCAAATGTGAATTTTGGTTAACAGAAGTCGCTTTCCTTGGACACGTTATCTCAGCTGGTGGAGTCTCAGTTGATCCAGGCAAGGTAAAAGATGTGCTCAATTGGATGCCACCTGCAACTGTTTTAGATATTCGGAGTTTCCTAGGATTAGCAGGATACTACCGTTGATTCATAAAGGATTTCTCCAAAATAGCCAAGCCAATGACGAAGCTATTGGAGAAGAACAGGACTTTTGAATGGACAAAGGAGTGTCAAGCTAGTTTTAAAGAGATGAAGAAACGACTTACTTCATCACCGGTATTGATTCTACCCGACCTGACTAAGAAGTTTGACATTTACTGCGACGCTTCTCGTCAAGGATTGGGATGCGTAT
>NZ_JBNKXY010000354.1:0-545 GCF_050300555.1 Arcobacter sp. | reverse complement strand
CACGTACGCTTCTTTACGGTGCTCACATCTCAGAATGGGAAGATGAGGAGGAACCGACGCATCGGGACAACTAGTGTCCGCGTAGTCATTCCTATCGTATGACATGACAATAACATATCATACGGTAAATGAGAATTTATATCAAAAAATGCAAACACGACTTCATTACACGATAAATTTTGACATGACAAAGAACTAACTAACTAATCATTCATACAATATAGTCACTTCATACTCTAAATCTCATATCTAAATATCGTAAAGTAATGATTAGACAATGTGATATAGTCTCAAACTCGCTCCTATACATAATCAAAAATAGTCGTTCATATACCGTAGATACTTCATACTAATCACAAATACATTAATTTAATCTTTAATTCCTACCATATGAGTTCATTCAAATGATATTTTCAAAATACAAAAAAATGAGATGATGAAGACGCTAACTCAAGAAGCTGATTTAAAGCACCACGGGGTAGGATTTGAGGGGAGAAGTAAGAATCGCCAATGGAGCTGCCGTGAGGTGGAGAGACAATGTAGAA
>NZ_JBNKXY010000353.1:0-546 GCF_050300555.1 Arcobacter sp. | reverse complement strand
GTTTTCTCATTTCTTGGGCATTCAGCCGAGATGTTCCGAACATTTTTTTAGCGAAGCCTACACTGTACATCTCAATAACGTATGTGCTTAGTTTAAAAGTTTATGCTTTGAATTATCATTGACGTATACTTTCTAAGTTTAAGAAATAGCGCAAGAATTTTGTTTCATTGAAACATAGAAGTGACATTATATAAGTTACTCTACATTTTTGTTTATAAAAAAGAAATAAGATGTTACTCTACATAGAACATAAGCTGCACCGTGCAATTAGGTCTCATTTGGCAAGGAGAAACATTTCTGATTCAGTCTTGAATCACTTAGAGCGGTTTCAAACAAAAAAAAATTAAAATATTTCAGAGGTGAATCAATTTAAAATATTTTGAGTTTTTGTATTGTATCTCTGAAACGACAAAATAGGTGTTTCAAATGATTCTGATTTACTTCCTTCTCATTTTCACTGAATCTGAAACGTTTCAACAAACGGGCCAAACGACTTCACAAATTGATTCTGATTCGACCGAGAATCATTTTCTCAGGAGAAAATGA
>NZ_JBNKXY010000352.1:0-547 GCF_050300555.1 Arcobacter sp. | reverse complement strand
ATCTTTGGTGCCAGTCAACTAAACGGATACCATTTGTAGGATGTAATAAATGATCCATTTTTGATGTCAGCTTCCATCGACCGATATCAAAGATCCACCTTTCGGCTGTCATAATGCAACAAATATGAAAAACATATTTATGGTGTTGGTTGCCCTAGCATAATCGACACCATAAACCTCAGCTTGGGGTGAGTCAAAGAATCTTTGATGTCGGTCGACATAAGCCAGTCAATACCAAAGATAGATCTATTGTGTCGGCTACCTTACGTCAGCCGATACCATTTAAAAGATAAATGTTCAAACTCTAATTTAATATTTTAAATTCATACAAGATTCAAATTCGCATAATAATATTCACATACATTCAAATAATAGCCAAATACTTTACAATATTCAAATTCATTGTATGTACACACTTTCATATAGTCAAAAACTCTATAGTACATCAACTGTTGACAGAGCAAATCTTTCATAATGACAAAGTTGAGGGAACTCCGCTAACGTCCCGGTCTTGTCGAAGAATGCATCATCTACATGAAAGATCTCA
>NZ_JBNKXY010000351.1:0-546 GCF_050300555.1 Arcobacter sp. | reverse complement strand
CTTGTTAGCAACACATTTTAAAAGTATTACCAACACTTGTTAGCAACACATTGTAGGGACTATCAACACTTTTTAGTGACACGCTATTATGATTCAGATACATTTAAATATGCATTATTTTTCTCCTTTTCTTATCCAAACAATAATATGTACAATAACTCAAATCCACGTGAGAAGAAACAACATAAAGACATTGCATTGCATAGTTATAATGTTCACATTGTTGCATACATCCACTAGAAGTACTTGAAGATGAAATAAAAGCAAAATAGACTCCTTAGTATATTACAAAATATAACTACTACAACTAATCTTCATGGAAGATTTTTCTTTGTTTTGATGATGGCGACTTGATGAATAGACCTGAGAAGATATCTTAACCATTAACCTTTTCAACCTGCAAAAAATGATAATTTTTTAGAAATATATAATTATGATGTATGACAGGTCACTGAAATCATAAAAGATATGTGTTTCGATAAACTGAATCAAGTTAAAAAGAAGCATACCATAACTGAAGGCCAAACAATTGTTTTCCCTTTCGCA
>NZ_JBNKXY010000350.1:0-546 GCF_050300555.1 Arcobacter sp. | reverse complement strand
TGATGCATGACTGTTAGTGAACGGTAGACAAGGTATAAGCAAGGAACAACACGTCTTACCTTTATTAGGTTAATTAGGCAACGATTTAAACAATTTCCTTCATTAACGCTCATGAAGAATACCATGCTAACCACCACTCATGTCATAGCATGAAGTGATCTCAAATCTAAAAGGATGTACTAGTGTTCAAGAATAACCCTTGTTAAATCCTTTAAAAGAAACCTTACATAAATAAGGTTATGCTTAAATAAGGGAAAAAAATGGAAAATTTCATGGTCAAAGTACATAAATAGGGGTTCTCACAAGGTTTCTAGGATTGGGCAGCTTAGGACAAAATTTGGTTAAATTTTCAAGAATTTAGGAGTTAAGGATTAAACTTAGTTAACAAATATTATTAACTAATTAAAAAATATAATAGAAGTATAGGTGTTTTATATTTTTATTGGATAGATCATGAAATCATGAGTCAAACAAAATTTGTTTCACCTTAATCAGAGTGGTAATTCTTTTTCTACGATTTTTGGAGTATTTCTGCATTATGGAATA
>NZ_JBNKXY010000349.1:0-545 GCF_050300555.1 Arcobacter sp. | reverse complement strand
AGAAACTAGATATGGTGTTGTTAGCTATAATGTAGGTTACTTTTTTATCAATTCGGGGCACCATAAAAGATGTTGTCAAATCTGAACAAATATATACCTTCTGCACAATGTAGCTATTGTTATTGTCATATAAACCAAGTGCATGAAAAGTACAATAATCAAGATATAGCAAACCAGATTTCTGAAATAATTCATTCTCCAAACTATTCAGGTCACAAACAAAATCAAATTTGATATAACCTAAACAATTTAAAGAAGATATGATTTTCAACTCTTTTTCTCACTATTAATACAATGAACACATCTAACTTCAGCATGTGTATCATCAAGAATAGAATTATCATGTCCATGCACTTGTTGTGTTGTAGATATAAGTGAAGCATGATCACACAACTTTTCTATCACAAGGAACAATCTTAAAATCATCTTGTAACAAAGGAAATTCAGCAACAAATTTTACTAATGATTCATCTAAACTAGCAGGAGTAGTGGATAAATTTAGCACCTAAGCAATACGTTCATATGGATCCACAATTAGATCACAT
>NZ_JBNKXY010000348.1:0-546 GCF_050300555.1 Arcobacter sp. | reverse complement strand
GATAATAAGGCAATATATGTTGACAGATTGCATTTTCCATTATGTGTGCCCCTGTTTCATGTATAGATGAATGATAATAGATGCAATGAATAGATGAATGAATATATGAATGAATAGATGTGTGCCGATTTATGTGAATAGATGAAAAAATTTATATTTCAGCAATATTTTATTTTGAAGTATTGCTAAACATGTTAGAATATGTCAAGTATTATATCTAGATTATCTTACATATCTATAATTTTATTTTGATGTATTGCTAAACATGTTAGAATTTTATTTTAAAGTATTGCTAAACATGTTAGAATATGTCAAGTATTATGTCTAGATTACCTTACATGTATAGAATTTTATTTTGAAGTATTGATAAACATGTTAGAATTTTATTTTGAAGTATTACTAAACATGTTAGAATATGTCAAGTATTATATCTAAATTACCTTACATGTCTAGAATTTTATTTTGAAGTATTGCTAAACATGTTAGAATTTTATTTTGAACTATAGCTAAACATGTCTATATTACCTTACACACTTCTGATGTAGG
>NZ_JBNKXY010000347.1:0-546 GCF_050300555.1 Arcobacter sp. | reverse complement strand
AAATTGTGCAACAGGCGCTGCAGCAGCAGATACAGCAACAGGTGCAACAACAACAAATATTGCAGCAGGTGCAGCAACAACAAAACCTACAACAGTGGCAACAACAACAAAACCTACAATAGGTGCAACAACAACAAAACCTACAATAGGTGCAGCAACAACAAAACCTACAACAAGTGCAACAATTCGAGCTGGTGCAACACATGCAGCAACAACAGATTCTGCAGCACGTGCAGCAGCGGCAACAACTTCAACAGGCGTAGCAGCAACAAAAATTGCACCAAGTGCAACAACAGCAAATACTACAACAGGTACAACAACAGCAAAGACTACAACAGGTAAAATAACAACAGATATTGCAACAAGCACAACAACAACAAAACCTTCAACCGGTGCAACAACAGCAAATACTGCAACAATCGCAACAACAACAACAACAAAGCCCTCTACAGGCGCAACAACAACAAAACATTCACCAGGCGCAACAACAACAACATCTACTGCCTTTCATGTTTAACACACTTGCATCTTCAACCGCTGCTCTCA
>NZ_JBNKXY010000346.1:0-547 GCF_050300555.1 Arcobacter sp. | reverse complement strand
ATTTAAAAAATTTAGTAAATATCATACATTTTGTTATTATTTTATATCACTAAAAGTGTTTGAAGTGCGACTTATAATTTTGTATATTAAAACTATATTTTAAAATATGACAGATGGTCAAAGGTAGCATTAAAAGTTAACAACGTCAAATAAAAAAATACGCTAAAGTGGAGTAACTAACGAAGCTACATTGTAGGTGGTGGGTGCAAATGCACCCACAAAAATCAAGATTTTGCTTATAATTAACTTGTTTTCACCATGTAAGCACCCTCTAATTTCAACATTAAGCACACATGAACACTTAGAAGAGGTAGTTTTGCACCCCCACCACTTTTCCTCTAGCTTCGCCACTCTCTCCACACGGCACGTGACCAGGGATATGTGCTATGTCATCCGCCACTCTTTATCTTCTTTCTCTTTTGATCCATTTATCCTGCGTAAAAACATCGTCAGTACCACTATTGAGACGGTGTGCACACTTCCATCATTGTCTTATCCGTTTGCACCTTTTTTTGTTTTACTCCTTGAATGCAGCCACACATATATT
>NZ_JBNKXY010000345.1:0-547 GCF_050300555.1 Arcobacter sp. | reverse complement strand
CAAATCATAAGTCTTGAGCAAACAAGAATTTACAGATATGCTAACCAAAGACTTGCTGCTCAGTGGATTCAGAAAACCACAGTTGATATGAGTTTATGGTAAAGTCTATGATCCTTGTATACTAAGGGCACAAAATAAAATAAAAATCTATTTCAAAATAAAAATGTACATGGTAGCTGTTAAGGCCCTGTTTGGATCCATTGAGTTTTTATAAAAACTGGTTTTTAGCAATATCTTATAAAAACTGATTTCTAAAAAAATTATGTGGGGTGTTTAGAGAGTAGTTTCTAAAAACTGTAAATCAATTTTTATTGAGTAGTTTCTAAAAACTGGGTGTGTTTGGAGACCAGTTTCTAAAAACTAGGTGGCAATCTATGTAATTAACTTCAAGTTGTAAAGGGTAGTGGGTGTTTTATGAGGCAAAAGATGGTTTTAGCTGGGTATGACCAGCTAATGAGTTTTTAAAAACTGGATGTCTAGATTCTAGAAACCGGAATAAAAATTGGTCTGTTTGGAGACACTACAAGTTTCTAAAAACCAGTTTTTA
>NZ_JBNKXY010000344.1:0-547 GCF_050300555.1 Arcobacter sp. | reverse complement strand
TATGTGAATAGGTGGATAACTAGATTAGCAAGTACTTAAAAAAAATAAGTACTTTATTTTCGGATTCTACAATGAAATCCTTTATTTTGCAGCAATTCTACTACTACGAAACAAAAAATAACCTTCAAATTGTTTTTGAAAATAAAACTAAGCGTACTATTCTAAATTCTAAATCGAACTAAAGTCAAACTTCCTAGTGTTTATAAATTATTATGATTATTTCTTTCATAGAAAGGAGATAAAACGAGAAATCTTTGCTATCCAATCTGATTAGAATATCATAAAGTTTAAGTGGTAGAATTTTTTCAAGGACTTTTTATCAATGCATTTGAAACTGATTGCAATGATGAATTGTGTTGCGCATTGCATTATATCTCATAATTTATGAATATTTGTGTTGTTAGGTACTGATTTTTTGTTATAACATGTTGTCCAAAATTTGAGGTGGGTTACCTGATGGGTTTTTTTAACCCGACGGGTTTGAATTTGGGGTGAAAACTCTACCAGTGACACTAAATGGGTTACCCAATGGAGGGATTTTTCTTTT
>NZ_JBNKXY010000343.1:0-548 GCF_050300555.1 Arcobacter sp. | reverse complement strand
AGAAACCATAAGAGCAGCAAAAGATCCTCCTATAGTAATCAGAACAGATGTTAAATCCCAATATGTTCCCATTGAAAATCCACTAACTAAAATACCTCCAATAATAAATGTAAATCCAAGAGGAATACCTATCAATACACCTAAATCCATAAATTACTCCTGTGCTCCAAAACTTATTGATTTTCTATATTTAATTATTTTTTTATATATATCATCAATATCTTTAAAGTCCTTAAAATCAATTAAAGTCACTCCATCAAATTCTTTTTGCATAAATAAATTGAAGTACTCTTCTTGAGATAACGAAAACTTAAATCTATTATCTAATGCAATTGATTTTGCATAAGCATCCAACTTAACTTCAAAATCATGCAATCTTTGAAGAAAGTTTTCTCGAAGTTTTTTTGTCTTTGAAGAACTATGAAGAGATTGTTTAAAAACATTAAATTTATTTATAAAAAAAGCTGTTAGTTTTTTCAAATGGAAATCATATAGATTTAAGCTATTTATGCTATAAGAATTAAATTCTTTGATTGAAATATCCAGTT
>NZ_JBNKXY010000342.1:0-548 GCF_050300555.1 Arcobacter sp. | reverse complement strand
GTTGTGGCAAATTACATCAGTTTGCACCAAAACCAATTGCTTCTAGTTGTAACAACAACATCAAACTAATTCATCAAGTAAAACAGAGTGCTACATCAGTTTGCACAAAAATTGATGATCAAAACAGAACAGAATTAAAAGATACAAATTTGATAAGGTCGCAAACAACAATAGTACTTGATTACTTCACAGTTTTGACTTCAAGATTTAAAGATACATATTATATAAGTTATAACTCAATCTTCCACCATGAAGTCTTCATCTTGCTCAAATTCTTCTTCTTCAGACTCGAATTCCTCTTGTACATAAATGTCTCTTGCTCATCATTTTCAAATTGAATTGGATGTAGACAAGTGCATTCAGACGTTCTGTTGGCAACCTATTCCTTCTCTTTTTAGTATGAATCTAAAACCAACAAAAAAAATAAATGGAAGTGCATAATCAATTAATATAGGAAGATTGCATAATCAGTCCAGATTTCAGTTATAGATGAAGTGTAAAGTGTCTAACCATCTCAAAAATGCTCCAATTCCTGTCACACCCTGAAG
>NZ_JBNKXY010000341.1:0-548 GCF_050300555.1 Arcobacter sp. | reverse complement strand
CAAAGTATTCCTCTGCATGTATTTTAAATTAGCCATTTTTAAATTTTAATTCCTTTTTATAAATTACAAAACTCCATCATTATGAAAAAGTTAAACTTGAAAAAACTTTTACATATTTTTAAAAATTACTCACTATTGTTATTACATAAAACTAATCTAGAATAATAAAATATAAGTTTATAAACTACCATAATTCCACTATGAATACAATCAACATAAAACTTGAAATACAAAAATAGGAATAGTACGATAAAAATAAATTTAGATATCCATTATAATAAAATAATAAATATGATTAAATTTTTTATAGTAGCAGTATAGATTATAATAGTTAATTCAGTCTCGCAAATGCGCGGGCCGCCGACCTAGTTTGCTCTTTGTTTGTTGCGTATGATCCCTACTATGGTCCAGGTGAAAGAAAATGCAAAAAATGAATAATAGGGTATGAAAAAGTATCGGTAAAGGAACGGCAGAAGTGAACACATGCTAAATTTAGGTACACCCTCCGGATTTTAATTGTTGATGCCGTTGATTTTTTGTACAATGTT
>NZ_JBNKXY010000340.1:0-548 GCF_050300555.1 Arcobacter sp. | reverse complement strand
GCTTTGAAAGTTGATCGGTCGCTGTTTGATCCGATCATGAAACTTAAACCGGACTGCCTGGAATCCAAGATATTTGCATGTAAGCTTAATATGACTCACTAGTCGATATAAGCCGTATGCGTCCGGTAGAGTCCACCCTTTAGGCGCTGATCGGGAAAACTGTCTGATGCTTAGCTGGGGTGGAGCATCTGACCAGATCGAGAACACGTCATCTCTCGCTGGAGATTTATTATTTTTGCTGTTTGGACTGGAGAGTCCCTTCGATCTGTGTTACTGTGTTAGGCGTCCCCAACTCAGAGAGAGATCGGCTAAGTGTTTAATGATCTGAAAAGATCACTGAAGTCGGATGAACCAATCTCATCATATTGAGGTGCTACGCTGAGCCAGAGTATATATCTATAGTGATGTTGTAGATTTTTTGAAATCATCTAAATCTGATCGGGCGATTAGACTCATCTTTAATAGCTATCGGGGTAGAGATAGAGTATATATCTGTAGCTAGATCTCTTTCTGGACGGGGTCCTAAAGGAGAGTCCAATGCCCCAATC
>NZ_JBNKXY010000339.1:0-549 GCF_050300555.1 Arcobacter sp. | reverse complement strand
ACTGATTTTGTATCTTATCTCACTAGTTTTTTGGGGATATGCATACTATATTTAGCTATATTAGTTTTTCCGTTCTTCAAATCATTATATGGTCATATATTATCCATCTCGTTTTCAACCTCTGGCATTTTTAAAACTTTTTATTTTTTGTTTTTAACATGAGAAATAACATTATAAAGTGTAATTTAAAATGAATCATCCATTTCTAAACTTGTCTTGAAATTTTATTTAGATTGTTGTCATGAACTCTTAAAATGTATATTTTTGTCCATAAACTTACATGACACCTTGTTCTGAATTCTAAAAAATTTATATTGGTGATCTGGATACATGTAGGTATAACTTATCATCTCTTTTATCTATATTTTGTGATAACACACTAAAATAGAAATGTTTAAAATGAATCCTGATTGTAGCAAATGAAATAATAATGAATAAGAGCACTAAAAACATTATCAATCATTAATTCACAACAGAAAAGTTGTGTGGTTCTTTTTAAAAGTTTTCCCTCTTACACGTGGAGCCTACTCATTAGTCAAACACAGCGCC
>NZ_JBNKXY010000338.1:0-529 GCF_050300555.1 Arcobacter sp. | reverse complement strand
TTCAAAAAAATTCAAACGGATTTGAAATGACTTGATCAAAATGTGGACTTCCCGTGGTCCAAAAATTTGAATAAATTATGGATTTGAAGGTTTTGAAGAGGTGAACAACTTTCTCCATAGAAACTTCTTCATATTCGAAGTGGATTTTGAATGAAAATTCAGAGAAGCTTCTAGGTTTGAAATTCAATAGAATTTGATAGAATTTCTTCTTGGAATCTTCAAATTTGGATGAAACTTGGTCAAGAGACTTGTATTTGCACCTAGTGATCAACTCAACTCTTGGAAAATAGTTTAAAATTCAAACTAGGAATTTCTTGATCTGCTCTTAAAGGTTTAAATTGAATTTAATTTAAAATTTCCTTTAGTTTGCTTAGGATTTAATTAACAAATGGATTTAATGTTTGATTAAGAGTCTAGTGAAGGTAATTAGGGATTTCATAACATGAGGTGTTACATTAAGTGCCTTTATCTTCTTCTTGAGTATAGGTTGTTGTACTATTAAGATGGATGCAACATGGTGTTCTTGACA
>NZ_JBNKXY010000337.1:0-551 GCF_050300555.1 Arcobacter sp. | reverse complement strand
ATGAAGTGAGAGTATAACCATTAAATCTAAATTTTTGATTAGTTTCGGTCGGTCCAATAACCAATTATTTTCTAGGTTAAGTTAAGGATTCTTACCTTTCCAATAGTTATGATATGAATTTTGTAAAATTGTTGGCTTAGTTGAATTTAATTAAATTTTATTCAATCAGTTACAAAATTTTAGGTTCATAAATTCAAGTTAATTAAATTAATTGTATATTTGCCAATTCAACTTTCTAAGGCGATTAGTCGTCCAAATTACTAACTCACATCAAACATTGCCTCAAATTTAAATTTCTCTATGAACTACAAAAATTATAACTATCACAAAAATCAATGATTTCAATGTACATTTGCCAATTGAACTCTCTAACGTATACATAACACCAAACAATTACCATAAACTACATACCATGAAACTAAATCAAATTCAATATAGTCTAAATTTAAATTTATATAAACTAAACAAATTAGGACAATCATGAAATTTACTTCACTATATCTACATGTAACTCAATACTGATGTAAAATATGAGTAAATCTAGTATAAAC
>NZ_JBNKXY010000336.1:0-551 GCF_050300555.1 Arcobacter sp. | reverse complement strand
AGCGGGAAAAACAACTAAAATATTTTGTAAGAACATGAAAATATTATTGTTTGAAGATGAGAAATATAAAGGATCAATATTTGGAAATTACAACATTGCCAAAAATTTGAGAGCCTTTTTGTAAAAAAAATAGATTGAAAACTGATTATAGTAAAGTTTAGGGGCTAATTTAAAAAAGGTAGGAGTTGTTTATGGATTTATTAAAAAAATCTAGGGCTTTCCTGTGATTTCATCATTTTCTGGGATTTCTTGGAATTTTTTTATATAGGAAAAAGTCATGGATCGGGTATGTGGATCATGGCAGGCTCTCGGTCCATGGTGGACTCACGACCATGGGGCGGCGCGGCCGCTCCAGGGCTCAGGAGGTCATCGTGATAGCTCGAAGAGAGAGAGAGAGAGAGGAAGAAAAAGTATTGAAAAAGAGAGAGAAAAGCTCCAAGAATCTCTTCAAATAAAAGGGGAAGTCAATATTTTGAGAGGAGAAAAACACTTCAACTTCGAAAACCCTTTTTATATGATTCCATTTTCTCCCCCTCCATCATACCATTTCG
>NZ_JBNKXY010000335.1:0-551 GCF_050300555.1 Arcobacter sp. | reverse complement strand
TGCTCAACCAACTTAACGCTCATATCATCGCGCACTTGCTTCAAATCATTGCATGAAGTGCAAGAGGCAGTAGACATATTACATGCATTTATATCAAGCAAAACATCATGATTATCATTAGAGTCAATGCAAGTGTCATTGTTCAAAGTAGAGGAACAAGTGCTAGAATGCATAGAATTAATTTCAATAATTTCAGCCCTAGCAATTTCAAGTTGCCTTACACAAATGGAATAATTAAGCTTCAACTTCTCATTTTCAGCTAGCATGCCTTCACAAGAATCACATGACACATTTGACTTTAACAATTCAATTTCAGAATTCAAGCATGCAATGGTACGAATCATTTTATAATTATCACTAAGCAAAGAATCACAAGCATTGGAGTATTTAGACTTATATTTTTCAACTTTCCTCTCAAGCTTATCAATTTTTGCATCACAAGCAACAACTCGAGGAAACAAGTTTAAAATGTATTTGATGAGTTTACCTTTGTTCATCTTAAGAAGCTCGGGTAGAAGGTCGTTGTTGGCACACTTACCATCAAGCACAGA
>NZ_JBNKXY010000334.1:0-552 GCF_050300555.1 Arcobacter sp. | reverse complement strand
ATTAAGCGGCTTACTAATTAGTTCAGACGCTGTTGATATAACATTACATACTTTACCAGTTGAAGCATTTTACTTTACAAATCATCAAGAAATTTATAAAGCTATAAGATTTTTGTACAAGAATAAATTATATATTGATATTCTAACACTTTTAACCTTTTTGCAAGATAATGGGTTGTTACAACAAATTGGCGGTATAAAAGTTTTAATTGAATTAATAAGTCAAATTCCGAATTTAAACTATCTAAATGAATATTTAGCGTTAGTAAAAGATAAATTTTTTAGACGCTGTTTAATCAAGCTTGGTTATGAGACTATCAATTCAGCTTATATAACTAATGTTTCATTGGAAAAAATTTTGATTGATTGTGAAACGAAAATTTTTAATATAACAACCGAAACGAAAAGTAAAAATTTATCTAGTAGCAGTGAATTGTTAAATAATATTTTTCTTGATTTAAAAGAAAAGTCACTAAATCCTAAACTGTTAGGATTAACATCAGGATTTTATGAATTAGATTCTTTAACCCAAGGCTTTCAAAAATCAGATTT
>NZ_JBNKXY010000333.1:0-553 GCF_050300555.1 Arcobacter sp. | reverse complement strand
AAAGTTGTGATAGTTTAGCTTTTTTTAGTGTATCATGTATAAACATAGTTTTCGTGTAACCATTGTGTAAATGAACTAATAAATTTTATAAAAAAATCTGAAAAAATATATACAATTTTAAGAACAAATTCATTATAGCTTAGCTATAACAAAAAAGAGAAATTTCTGACAGATTTATAAGTTTAGATCTGTCAGAAATTTTATCTTTTTTACTGCTCTTTCGTTATTAGGAATTTAACATTGAAATTTTATAAACAGATGAACTATGATGGAAAGAATATGTATGATTTTTTTAAATTTTTTTATTTTGTTAGTTTATATATACAATATGTATACAATGAGTCCATATATACATGATACGTTCTTTTGCTTGAAAGACTCTAAGGCTCTTTTGGATTGAAGGAATTTTGAAGAAAAATGGAGGAAATTCTTTGATTCAAAGGAGCCCTTAGCTCATCACCGGATACAAAATGCTGATTCGGCTGATTGTCATTGGAACTTCTTGCTTTGCATTTAATTCCACACATAAATTTGCTAACGTTGACTAGGATGG
>NZ_JBNKXY010000332.1:0-553 GCF_050300555.1 Arcobacter sp. | reverse complement strand
AAATATGAAACAAATTTCTATAGAATCCTTAGGAGTAGATCTTGGTATTAGGCTTGACAAATTTCATTTTTGAACATTATTGCCTTCTGTAAAATTGCTACAACTCAAATCTTGAAGTATTTAATTACAAGAATCTATCCACATATGAGTATCCAAACTTTGCATGCATGTACACATCATACTCAGTAGCTTGTACAAAATTTCTCATAATTGTTTTCTGCATCAAATTATTATTATGATTTAATTCCTAGTCGAGTCTTAAATAAATGTTAGTAAATAAAATAGGCTTAGAAAAAAATACTCAACTTTGGTATAATTCCTCCCCATGCTGTATATGCTCGGTATAAAATCATACAACTAGTTTAGACTCATATCATGCATGTTATTAATTTTCTAAGACTTAATGTTTAGTTAATAAATTAAAAAGCTTAAAAATAATTTAGTAAATAGCATTCATGTATTAAAATAAGTAGAATACTCATGATCATACATAATAATGTACTTTGCACCCCATACATTGCAGCATTTAGCTCTTAGCTCATATATACTCTTT
>NZ_JBNKXY010000331.1:0-553 GCF_050300555.1 Arcobacter sp. | reverse complement strand
AAGAAATGAGCAAAACACCGGACAAGAAAGAATATAAGACATCTATGTTGAGATCAACTAGGAATAGAAGAATACCACATAGTACTTAGAATAGTTTAGCACTAGTTGATAACCCCGCATGATGTCGCGGGATTTTAAAATATTTTATATTTATGTAAATTCATATGTTGATTTCAATTCAAGTAAAAAATAATCAAACTTAAAATAACAATATTATTATGATACCTTAGTGACTACATGGTATTAACAGTAAAAAAATATTTTAAAATATATACTATATAAGAAATAGGATCATTAAACAATAAATAAATTTAAGTATATCCTTTCAGCCCAGAGAGTGGTGCAACCCATAATGCGGCTCATTAACTGTAACACCCCCAAACTAAACAATAGGTTCGGAGGCGTTACCATGCTACAAGACAATAATAAAGCAAAGAAAATATGAATATAACCATAAAACTTAATAAGTAGAGTAAGCGGAGGCAACTGACATCATAAAAATTAAACCAATAAAGTATATGAAACTCTAAAAGTAATTATTATTATTATTACA
>NZ_JBNKXY010000330.1:0-554 GCF_050300555.1 Arcobacter sp. | reverse complement strand
CAAACCAGGTTCAGGAGTATCTCACCCCAATGGCGACGAAAAAGAAGGGCCGAAAAAAGGCCGGCAAACAAGCCCGAAACCTCATTAAAAAACTGCGCCAACAACATAAGAAGGAGAAGAGGAAGGAAAAAAGAAAAAAGAAGGAAAAAAGAAAAAGAAGGGAAAGAAAAGGAAAGGAAAAAAGAAATAAAAAGGAGCTATATTATTTATTTTTAGAAATTGTGATTCACAAATTTTATTTTGCTTATTATTATTACATAATGAAAATTAGAATATAATAGATATATAAATTAATATAAAATAAAAGATGGTAGTTGCTATAGAATATGAATTTCAAGTACAAAGAGCATAAATAATTGAAAAAACTATATTGTAAAATATAGTACATGTTGTAAAGGACATACTATTTTTTAAGTTTGAATTTAGAGTATCTTCCTTGCAGACAGTCACTAACTGCTCGTCCCTGTTTCGGTAGTCAAGCTCTTCGCGGCGGGTTAGCAAGTTGCAGTTGCAGAGCCGGGATTGTGCAGGGGCAGGAGAAATGGATTTTGCTG
>NZ_JBNKXY010000329.1:0-554 GCF_050300555.1 Arcobacter sp. | reverse complement strand
TTGGTGGAAGGATAATCTGAAATTATTAAATTGCTTCAAAGGAATTGCACAAGTTACAGCAGGAAAGGGAGATACAATGTTGTTTTGGCAGGATTTATGGAATGGGAAAATATTGAATCAAGTATATCCTCACTTATTCTCATTGACAAATAATGAGAGCATCACTCTGCAGATGGTTTTACAGCTAGATGAACTTCATGATCTATTTAGCTTGCCTGTATCTGAGGAGGCCTTCACACAATTCTGTGATTTGGATGTCTACCTACAAACTTTGCAACTTAATGATAACACTGGTCAATGGAAATATATATGGGGAAATGGTTGTTACAAGGCAACAAAAGCTTATAAATATTTGTTAGGATCCCAGTCGGTCCATACTGCATTTAAATGGATTTGGCAATCTAAGGTCTCCAAAAAAATCAAAATCTTTATCTGGCTTCTCTTCAGAGACAGAATAAACTCCAGGAACCTCCTAAAAAAGAAAGCATTACAAGATTGAAGGTGATGACTACAGTTGTGTGCTCTGCAGCCCTAATGTGGAAGAACTATCCTAC
>NZ_JBNKXY010000328.1:0-555 GCF_050300555.1 Arcobacter sp. | reverse complement strand
CTTCTGCCACTGGATTGCACAACTTATCAGGGTTTGAAGGGTTACTTCCCCTATGACCCCTCTTCCACACTTTCATATCAGGCGGTCATTGGCCATTTTCACGCTCCTGTGGGTACGAGTTAGTAACAAAAAAGAAACTATGAATGCATTTTAATAAATATTTTTCTTACCATCCGTTTAGACATACGTACGTGCCCATCAGGGCCATACGTGTGCCCAGGTGGTCTGCCTGTGCCTCTGCACTCTCGGGCCCTCATGGACTTAGCAATAAATTCTTCACTGGCCCACAACTTACAAATAGCCTGATAAGCTTCAGGGCGGTCCTTCAACCAAGCAATAGATACCTACACACATTTAATTGTACATTAGAAATAATAGAAACAAATTAAACAACTAATGAAACAAAGACCAACATGTTTTAGCATCGCATATTGTTCCTCAGTTAGATACATATCTGAACCATCGCGGAACGAGCCCATTTGCTGCCCCTTGATCGTTTGCAAGTACTCGTTCAAAGCGTGAATCCGTCCATTTGATATGGATTGAGCCACGAGC
>NZ_JBNKXY010000327.1:0-555 GCF_050300555.1 Arcobacter sp. | reverse complement strand
TGTAGATTTAATTTCTTGCTATGCACTGTAACATATAAGTTTGCATTACATTTGTCCTATCTTTTATAGCTTGCATTGGCATTGCATCCGTTAGTGTCACAAAGGAGTCCACTTGATGAAAAATTTGAGCATTGTTTAAAATACAAGTTCTCACATCATGAAAAGTGGAAAGAATAATTCCCTAAGTGCTTAACGCTTATTGAGTTATGCCTTTATGAGTTTGAAGTTCCAATCTTCATTTATTCCAAGGGTATGCTCATACACTCCCCAAAGTTTCTATTTACTTTTTCAATGGGGGGTTTGCTAAATCTAGGGGGAGGTATCCTTTTTGTGCTTGGATGCCAAAGGGGGAGAAATGTTGGGAAAATGAAGTTTTGAGAGTTCCTCTTTGTAATTTGCTTCCGCTCATATCTTTTGCAAAAGGGGATCTTTGTGAAAGGGGGAGTTTTTGTACTTGTTTTTATTCATTTCAATTCCCATAATCAATTACTCTCAAAATTCATTGTGTTGTCATCAATCACCAAAAAGGGGGAGATTGTAAGCATCTAGGCCCCA
>NZ_JBNKXY010000326.1:0-556 GCF_050300555.1 Arcobacter sp. | reverse complement strand
ATCTGTACGGTATGTGTGTAAACTTGATTCCTGGACACACATACTATGAACATTTAGTTTTGGCTAAAAAAATTGGGTGTGACATAGGCTACTGTAGATTGCTGCTAGAGCGTTGTGATCGAGATGAAAAGAAAAAGTTGACATAGCGTGATCGAGAGGGAAAGAGATGACGGTCTACCAATGGAACCAGCTACGGAGTGGGTGTGTTTTTTCATCCGTACACGCTCATCTCATTTTTTCTTCTTCTTAATATAATAATACACAGCTCTCCTGTGTGTTTGAGAAAAAAATTGGGAAGAAGTTTGCCGACTTAGTGAGTCGATCCACTACAAATCATATAGCATCCTTACCCCAAGGAGTGTGAGGTAAACCAACCACAAGATCCATAGTGATGTGCTCCCACTTCCACTCTAGAATCTCTAAAAGCTTCAATAAACCTGCGGGCCTTTTATGCTCAGCCTTCACCATTTGACAAACACCACAAGTTGCCACATACGTGGTAATATCAAACTTCATCTCTATACATCTTGGTCTCACCAGGATGAATGGTGTAGGG
>NZ_JBNKXY010000325.1:0-556 GCF_050300555.1 Arcobacter sp. | reverse complement strand
GGGGATTCTCTGACGTAAGTCAGGGAATACACCGGTTTTATTGACCTACGGTTGTAATACATGTTCTCTCTCTCAAGTACCAACATGCATCAAAGTGTCAGATATTTCACACCCCCTACCGTGTGAGGTCTTTATTTATATTAAAAACTGATGCACATCTCTATTCGACATTTCCATGAGCTTTCCCTAATCCAAGTCATTACTCTAAAGTGAAAATGAGATTTTAGTGGGAATGATCTCTTATACCCTTGGAACCATGTTTTGTTGTTTTCACATAAAATATTGTTGTTCTCTACAATATTTTTATGAAAAATAAAATTTGAGCACCAATAATATATATCATCCAAAAATAACAATATCTATTACCATTACGTAGATATTTGAGTCTCAATACATTACTACACGATTATATACTATTTTGATTTTGCCAGCAGTTGGGAAGACTGAAAACCAAACTGCATCAACCATAATCCAAGTTTAGATACAACATTATTGATTGATAAAATACTCTCGATCAGTGAGCTGTGACACATACAAAATGTTAACCGCAGTTGGG
>NZ_JBNKXY010000324.1:0-556 GCF_050300555.1 Arcobacter sp. | reverse complement strand
ATCAAAACACCGACGTAGATTATAGATGATATTTATAGATACTGGATACATGTTAAAGTGGTCCCAACATGGATTAGCATATCCATCGACTGCCTTAACCGACTAAGTGTTAGTTTGGATCTATTAAGTTTTTAAGAAATCAGCTTTTAAAAATTGAGAGACCTCTAAACAAGGTAATTTTTTCTTTGATTTCTAAAAATAGATTGTCAGTTTTAAAAGCTCATTAGCTGCTCCATCCAAACTAAAATCAGTCTTTTGACTTATTACGTCTCGTGCTCATTATTAAATGAAAATCTGTTTACAGTATCTGTCATCGCCACTCTTCATTAAAGGTGGGACATATAGGTCATTAGAGAGAAAAAACTGATTTACGGTTTTTAGAAATTGGTCTCCAAACACTTTCACCTAGTTTTTTTTTAAATCAACTTTTAAAAATTATCTGTAAAAATCAGCTTTTAAGAAACTAAATGAATCCAAATAGGACTTTTCTCACTTAAACACGTGAGAAAACTCTTTAAAGATGTAATCCCTGTTTTTAAATTATTGTCATTAGTAC
>NZ_JBNKXY010000323.1:0-557 GCF_050300555.1 Arcobacter sp. | reverse complement strand
CAACCATCATAGATCCGGACCGGCATCCCTCGGCAGTTACTGATCAAAATTTACTCAACAATCTACGTCTCTGAACCAAAAGGATAATATATTTTTTTATCTAACTCAGCTGATATATTACCACTATATAATATATTTTTAAATAATTAATCTTATTTATATAATATCTATTTTAAATTTTATGTTTTTTATTGTGTTATACGCAATGAGGTGAATAAAACAATATCTCATTTACATATGTTTTAAAAAAATCAACTTAATTTTTTCTATATTTGAACATATTTATATTTACAACAAATCAAGATTTATGGACACGCAATCTAATATACCGCATATTATAGAGTGCGACCACTCTTTAAAATATATTTAAATATATTTATTATTTTATAATTATATTTCTTATGATATATATTTTTAAATATTTTTTACTGTTAGTATTTGCAATAATATTATCATTTTGATTTTGATTATTTTTTCTTAAATTAAAATCACCATGTAAATTTACATAAATATAAGATATTTTAAAATACTGTAGCATCACACAGGAGTGTCTCTAG
>NZ_JBNKXY010000322.1:0-558 GCF_050300555.1 Arcobacter sp. | reverse complement strand
ACAACTTTATTAGAGCTAACAAGTTTACTTAAAGAGCATCTTTCTGCTTTTGATGATACAATTAAAAATATTGAAATAAAGCATCGTGAAAATAGAGCTGGGGATGTTCCACATTCTTTAGCATCTGTTAAAAAAGCAAAAAAATTATTGAACTACAACCCTAAATACAATATTAATGACGGTATAAAAGAAGCTGTTAATTGGTATTGGAAAAACTTATAATTAAAAATTAAATTATAAAATTAATATCCTTTCTATTATATCAACTTATATGAAGTTATTAATTTTAAAGAGATAATTTTTAATCAAATTTATCGATAAAATGCTTTTTTACCGATAAATTACATGGATTTACATTGTTTAAGTACACTAAAAGTACAACAATTAATTATAGAGAAATGATAATTAATAAAAATTTAAATATTAAACTATAATACCAAATACAAATTTTAATACGATAGCCAAAACTATTAATTTGTTATAGAGGCATTTATAATCTTAAAAAATGAAAGTAACAAAAATTTGCTGTATTGGAGCCGGATACGTAGGAGGTCCGAC
>NZ_JBNKXY010000321.1:0-558 GCF_050300555.1 Arcobacter sp. | reverse complement strand
GCTTTTTGAATTTCTAGAATTATTTTTCAATAGAGAAAGGTGATGTGGTATGAAGTGATTTTTTAAATTATTTTTCAATGTAGAAAGATGACATGGCAAAAGGTGATGTGATATGCTCCTTGAATTTTTAAAAATATTTTTCAATAAAGAAAGATGACATGACATGAGATGATGTGACATACTTGCATGTTGAGAGAATTGAAATTAATGACTTGTAGTGGGTCATAAAAATATAAATATTTTTCAACGAAAAAAAGATGACATGACATGAGATGATGTGACATACTTGCATGTTGAGAGAATTAAAATTAATGACTTGTAGTGGGTCATAGAAATATAAGTATATAGGATACAAAACTCACCCAAAAACTGACGTACTCAGAAATTTAAAACAAAATAACACTTAATCTGGACAAATTGTAAGAGATTGAATGATTACCTCCTCCAGCTCCTGCAACTTATCGCGGTCCTCATTCTGCATCTCCCAACAAATCCATACATTATTCTCCATTAACAGAACAAAATTAGAAGATTAGAATATGCCAAAACAAACCTTAA
>NZ_JBNKXY010000320.1:0-559 GCF_050300555.1 Arcobacter sp. | reverse complement strand
GGCTATAAAATCTAACTGATTCTCTTTTACCAAATCATACAAAAATCTAGGTTTAGCCTGGTCACACAGACCTTTGTTATTCCAAAATATTTCTTTCATCTGGAATGACAAATTTTTGTTTTGCTTTTTTTGTTTTGTTCTTCTTGTTGAAACCTGTCTTTTTATTTCGTGGGGTTGGTTTGATGTCCCTCAACAGACTACCATCACTCCCTCAGGACATCCTCTGCAATATCTCCTATGAGATGTTGAATTGTCTGCTGGTTGATATCAAAATCTATATCATTTTCAGACTCAATTAGGCAGCATGCTTCTCTATGCGTCTGGTCTATATCCTGTTCTAACCTGCTAGCTTCTAGTCTCTTAATATTTCTAACTTCTTGTTTTTGAAGTCATCCAATTTTTTATCTCCCAAAAAATAATAAAAAATAACAAAAAGCTGAAACAAACCGGCTGACACCGCTCCCTACCCAGCTCGATACCGATAGTTGACCTGACCTCAAAAATAGATCCTGCGCCACCGCCTGTAGCACCTGCACCACCGCTCGCCTACCAGCCATCG
>NZ_JBNKXY010000319.1:0-559 GCF_050300555.1 Arcobacter sp. | reverse complement strand
AACTGATCTGAAATATGGGGGTCATGGCCAAGAAATATAGAGTTTTGGTTAATTTTTGGCACAAACTGATATTTTTTTTGGTAAAACTGAAGGCAAACACCTTAGGATTTTGCGTAAAAATTTGAATTTTTTTAAAACCCGTAAAAATTTATATACACAACCATTATGTATAACCGATCTGGAATATGGGGATCACGACCAAAAAATAAGGAGTATCCATTAGTGTTTGCCACAGACCGGTGGTTTTTGGTAAAACCGAATGTTAACCTTTGGATTTTGATTCAAAATTTGAAAATTTGTAAAACCTATAAATATTTATATACATGACTATTATATATAACCGATCATGAATATGGGGGTCACAGATAACAAATACGGAGTTTCAGTCAGTTTTTGCCGTAAACTAGTTATTTTTGCTAAAATTGAAGGCTAACTCCTATGGATTTTGAGCAAAAATTTGAATTTTTTTAAAACCCATAAAAACTCATATACGGGACCACTATCTATAATGATCCAGAATATGGGAGTCACGCCGAAGAAATACGATGTTTCGGTCATT
>NZ_JBNKXY010000318.1:0-561 GCF_050300555.1 Arcobacter sp. | reverse complement strand
ACCCGTAGTGTCACTGTAGCCACTACTGTGTAATCTACAGTTCTTCATCATGTAATTGCAGTGAATCAATAGCAATCGAACTTGGTTTAGTTTGAATTCAAATTCAAATCCTCTTTTCTTTTATTTTCAAACCAAGTCAAATGGAGCTTGTATGGAAACTTCAGATTTTGCCATACAACTATGCCAATCTAAATTCACAATCCGGAAGGTCAAAGCTGATAAGAATTTTGGGGAGTTTATCAGATTTTTCCAAACCGGTTTGAACTCCCAATAAATTTGGCCAAAATTCAAATGAAGTTTTTCTTCCATGAATTTTAGTTCGAATTATGTTTCGAATTTGAACTTGATTCCAAAGGGAAAGTTGTCCCTTGTCTTCCAATCTAGAAGAATGCACAACCTGGTAATTTTTGGACCAAGATAAGTATGATTTTTCTAATTTACAATTCAGTTCAATTTGGAAAGTTTAAAATCAATTGTTATCGGGTTGGGGTCGCAACAGTGTGCCTGTTAAGCCAAATCGGCTCACGCGCCACTTCGAAATACTGACCCTGGGCCCACAGG
>NZ_JBNKXY010000317.1:0-561 GCF_050300555.1 Arcobacter sp. | reverse complement strand
TTGAGCTGAAATTTCATAAACTGATTTGGTGATTTTGTGTCAAGTTTCATACATTTTTCAACAGTAATGTTTCATATGCAACTTCTTCATGAGACAAAAGAATTTGAACAAATTTAAATCTTGATAGAATTACTAATTTGGTGTCAAGTTTGTTGTCTTGGTTTAACAATGAGAGAATTAATGATTTAAATCTTATTACTGAGTAGGTTTCATTTGTTGCATTCCATTGTTAAGTCCTTTGGCATGTTTTGGAATCAAGAATTAGGTGTTAATTTCAGCACTAATATTTAATTGTTAGGTTCTTTGCATTGTTAATTTATTTTCTTAATTTCAATGTTAATTTAATTATTCTCTTATTTTCATTGTTAGCTTATTTGAATGGTTAGGTTATAGGTTGCGGAACCCTATGTGTCACCCATTTTGAACCTACATGTTTCACATGCGCTACGCATGTGAGGCGTGTAGGTTCAGAATTATCCCTTTTTGGACAGCCTCAGAGTGCCCGAGAGAGCGTGCTTATGATGAGACGCCTGATTCAGATCCAGTCAAAATTTTGGCGGC
>NZ_JBNKXY010000316.1:0-562 GCF_050300555.1 Arcobacter sp. | reverse complement strand
CACGGTGATAACCAGAACCATGGGCTCGAATGGGCCTCAATGACGCAAGAAAATTGGCCCAGGAATGAAGCAGCCAACCCACAAGACGATTAAAACAGCCCAACAGATGAATTTTTTTTTATCAAATTTAAATTTTAGCATTTAACAAACTATATAACAAATGATATATACTAAAAAACCCTAAACCTCAAAATTATGACAATTTGAAAAAATAAAGTTTTTACTTCATAAACAATTTTGATTTTCTATTGCACCTAATAATTTTTTTAAAAGATTAACAATTCAATGCCACCAAAAAATATTTTACTTATTTCAAAAGTAAAATGTTGCGTGATTTAAAATATATAGTTGACTTATAACAATTGAAGTTTATTAAGTTCTAGCCGGCGGTAAACTGGCGGGTAGGCTTGCTAGTTAACTACGATACATGCCACTCTAATTTATTTTTATAAATTTTGGGTCAGACCCACTGCGCACAAAGTGGTAACTGGCATCCTTGGCGATACAATGATCAATCAGTTATTCGTCGACTGCACAAATTGGTTTGGGGCACTGACTACAC
>NZ_JBNKXY010000315.1:0-563 GCF_050300555.1 Arcobacter sp. | reverse complement strand
GCGAGCTGGACTGCAAGGCCAAATTCAGCCCGTGTACCTGGTCGAATAAAAAAATTCCTTTTTCTTTTCCAGATTCAGTTTATACTCGGTTTAAACTTCCAAAATTCATATCTATTTGAATACTTGTCCAAAAATCATGAAACTAGTTCCATTATTCTTCTAAATTCAAGATCTATCAAAGGAAAATATAAAACATATCTGTAAAGCTTAAATGGATTTGTTCTAATCATTTTTCTGTTCAAATCCTTTGTATTTAATAACCGGCATGTCATCGCATGTAGGAACCGTCGTAAATTGAAATTTTGATCGAATCTTTTATATTTAAAAATCAGAGTGTCATCGCATGTAGGAACTATCGTCGTTTAAGGTTTTCCGCAAGTGGAGGAGGCCGTTACAAAGGAGCTTGGGGGACAACCTCATGAAGCACCACAAATTCTAACTCTTTTTTCTCGAGCAAGGCAAGCCCAGTTGCATATAGTACCCATAGATATGCGAATGATGTGTCTTGCTTTACTTATCTACTATGCATGTATTGCTTGTGCACTATGTGTATGGTCTTATAT
>NZ_JBNKXY010000314.1:0-563 GCF_050300555.1 Arcobacter sp. | reverse complement strand
ATTCCTCTAGGGATGAGCATCGGGATAGTGTACGGGTCACTCACGGATAGCCCGGCATGTGGTATCGCATGGAAGATGTGCACTAGGGAGAGGTGAGACCTAGATCGACCCTACGATGTCATTGTAACAGGTTGCCATATGCGGCCTGTCCACGGTCACACGTATATCATGTTAGTCATGTTTATACCCCTGTAGGATTGGTTATTGATTCGGATCTCCACGACACTATCAAATATGAGTGATAGCTTATTCACTGCCCCCACTTGTAGAAATGCATGTTTACTATTTTGATGATGGATTAAGATGGTTAATTATTGATGAGCATGATTATATTACTATTATGATATATTTATCTTGCAGTACTGTTTGTTTACTTAATGTTCTAGCTCAGGATGATCACCTTTATTCATGTATAATCTATATGGTTAAAATAAGATATTAAAAGTAAGGATCTACCTTTAGTTGCTCCTTTCATTGAGTCAGATCAACCCTTTGTAGCCTTGCATGTCTAGGAGTCAGCTATTTATGACTACGTTGACGGGTAAGTCTTGTTGAGATTTAGT
>NZ_JBNKXY010000313.1:0-563 GCF_050300555.1 Arcobacter sp. | reverse complement strand
TCTAGGCCAGTTACAAACGAAAAAGAACAAAGTGTTAATCAAGAATTAATACCTGTTGTTATTGCTATAGATGCATCAAAATCGATGTTAGCACAAGATGTATATCCAAGCAGATTAAAAATGGCAAAAAAGAAAATATCTGATTTAATAAAGTCTTCAAAGCAACTCTCTGTTGGTATTATAATCTTTGGGGAATCATCTTTTATATTATCTCCACTAACAAATGATTTCGTTTCATTAAATTTTTTAATAGAGAACTTTGATTATAACCTAAGCATTAGTAATGGTTCAAATATATTTTCTGCCCTTGAAGCTTCAAATAAACTATTGAATAACTATAAATCTAAAAATATACTTCTACTTAGTGATGGAGGTAATGCTAGTGACTATAAAGATGAGATAGAGTATGCAAATAAAAACAATCTAAATATTTACATCATAACAATTGCAACAAATAAACCAACGCCAATACCTACAAAAGATGGCTACCTAAACGATAAAGATGGAAATATTGCAATGGTAAAACTTAATGAAAATATAAAAAAACTTAGTCTAAACACAAG
>NZ_JBNKXY010000312.1:0-564 GCF_050300555.1 Arcobacter sp. | reverse complement strand
TTCTCAAACTTGAAAATTTTCAAGTAAAATATGGATCTGAAGGAAATTACATAATGAACAACTTTCCTTATTGAAACTTTTCAAAATTCGATCTGGAATTTGAATGAAAAAATAGGAAAGGTTCTAGGTGTTCGAATTGAATGAAATTTGATGCATTTGATTGGAACTCTTCATTAATTGACTAATCCGAACAAGGATCTCCTGATTGGACTTGAATGGCAATCAACTCATGAAAGGGAGTTTGGAATTCAAATTTGGGGATTTCCTAACCTTTGCTTGAAGATTCAAATAAAAAACTAAATTTGAATTTCTTTTGGTTTGCCTAGAATTTGATTAACCAACGAAGTTAATGCCTAGTTAAGACACTAATGACATAGATTAGGGAGTTCATAACACGAGGTGTTACATTAATGGTTTAATTTCGTATTATTTGCCAAAATTATCAATTAAATCTTGAAACTATTGGAAAATTTGGGACTATTATGACACATGTTTAATTATGACTAAACTTACTTTTATTCAATGTGCCTTTCCCAAACCTTGATTGTAACTTCTCATATTCAT
>NZ_JBNKXY010000311.1:0-565 GCF_050300555.1 Arcobacter sp. | reverse complement strand
CCTCCTCTCCGGCGTCCCTCCCCCACAAATCCGATTTCCTGACAACCCCTAATCCGAAGGGGAGGGGGTCGCACGCACGACCAATCGCACGGAAGTCTTTTCGATATGGAAATGTTATTGGCTTATTCTACAACTTACCTAATGAAGTGAAGTCGTAGAAGTTTCCTCTGTCAAAATAGAGCTCTGCAGTAAAAATGATTAGAGACCATTATGTTAGGACCTATCAGGATCACAAATATAGAGGAGCTTTACTACATGAAAAATATAGAGGATTACAACTGTGTTCCTTGCTTCCATTTTTAAATAAAAAAATATACTGCACGCCAACCTCGGTTGATCGCCGGTAGCACAACACAAGCTTGTGTGGAAATCAATGGAGACATCTGTAGAAACCCAAACCAATGGCCTTCAATACATCCAGGTGCTTGAAGAGCGAGCAACAAAACAACTACTCCTTCTTGGTTTGGCGGGCACTAAGGGACTCCTTTGATTTTGTTTGGTTGCGAAGCCCCCCAAATTCGTTCCTTCCTTTGGTCTGCCGGGTGGGGCATTGTTGTTGTGTTGG
>NZ_JBNKXY010000310.1:0-565 GCF_050300555.1 Arcobacter sp. | reverse complement strand
TATTAGGTCTACTGCTATCCCTGCATCAGAAGACATCCAAACCACCCTCAGAGTACAGTTTCAGTTCTCAATATAAAGAAATTTGTGCAACATTTGAGAGAGAGAAAAGAAATCTCTGTACCCTCTATTTTATGTACAGGTCTTTTAAAATGATTTAGATCCGATATAAAGTTGTTATATTTCTCATGAAGATAATAAAAAAACATAGTCCTAATTAATCTATACTCTAAATCCGAGACTTTCTCAAACAAACAATAAATCAATTTGGACTGTAAATCCATCTCTTTATTAAACAAACTCTAGTCACACTAATGTACTGGTAGGCCTTCTAGTTATATTATTAAAAAGGATGGTTCAGGCACCCTTGGTGCCATGGCCTAAAAATTTTCATATTAATCGAAGAAAAATCAGAGAAAAAAGAAAAATTTATACTCTCTATTTTATATAAAGTGTTTTAGATGATTTAGATTTAATCCACTTAAACTGATATGGATAAAGAGTCTAAAAGATCTGAAATTTAAATCAGACCTTGAGTATTGATAAATATAGAGTTCTTATTAATTTG
>NZ_JBNKXY010000309.1:0-565 GCF_050300555.1 Arcobacter sp. | reverse complement strand
TGCTCTGAATATAAAATATTATATTTTTTAACAAAACGAAATTATACCTTAACTTAAAACAACTACAACAATAGTTTAAAAAACGGTGAGAGTATATATACAGATGAAAAACAAAAGAAACCACAGCTTTCAGCGTGCATATATAATTAAACAATGAGCTTGACTGAGAAAAAGGAAACGACGAATACACGGCACGGGTTTCCGTCCAGCACATCCACCATCACTATCGCACGCTACCGTGGATTCTTCCAAAGTTTATACGCCATTGCCGCTCGCTCATAGTGCTTGTCTCCTAGTGCATTATATATTCGGGTATGTACATTTTTTATTTTTTGAGTCTCTTAAGCTGATTTTAAAGAGATAAGTAAAAAAATATAAGAGATAGACTCTTCATGAAAAATCTGATTCTTCATAAAAAATTTGACTTTTTTATAACTTTTTATACATATTATATCTTGAATGTATTTATTACAAAAATAATTTAAGAGATTCTTCATTATACTACGTAGACTCTTGAGTCGTATATTAGGTTTGAAGAACCGTTCTATCAACTTAGTGTTTATAT
>NZ_JBNKXY010000308.1:0-565 GCF_050300555.1 Arcobacter sp. | reverse complement strand
TCTGGTTCACCGAAAACGGGCCGGTTCAAGGTGAATTTGATGTGCATTCAAGGGTTAATAGTAGCTAGGTGATGGATGGAGATACGATTATTGCAATAAGGGAATGTGTTATGACGAGTTTGATTTGAATGGTGAAGTATTCATATTCTATAAATGCATTAGCATAATTTTGAAATTTTATACCCGTATTTTTCTATACAGTTAGAGCATCTCCGGTAAGTAGTATATTTAGACCCTATAATTTGATTTAGCTACTGGTTTGTTGAATTTGATGCCTAAAGAAAATTGTTCTCTCGAACAATCATGCCCTAAATCATGTTATTAGAAAATAAAAGATAGACGATTATGTAAAAATTAAGGATATGACCCTAATAGGTGAGGCAGCATATTTATGAACCGAGAGGTTAAGCCATATAATCATTTTACAAGTTTTTGTAAAATAGGACCACTGGTGGAGGTTGTTTTATAAGCTTAAGAACTATATTTCAAGATACTAACTTGGAGATGTTCTAATGGCATAACATTTGCATTTCAAAATTCCAATAGGATAGTAAAGAGGATTGGA
>NZ_JBNKXY010000307.1:0-563 GCF_050300555.1 Arcobacter sp. | reverse complement strand
CTTGGGGCGAATGAGGCCCAAAACTGTTCATCAAATTTTCTTTTCCAAAATTCCTTTTTCCAAATTTTGATTCCAAAAATTCGTTTGAACTTCAAAAAATTATAATAAATTGTATAAATCTCATAAAAATACAAAATAAATTTCTATAGAATCCTTTTGAATAGATATTTCCAATAAGCTTGACCAAATCCTATTTTGTGCAATATTGCATTGTAGAAAAATTGCAAGAATTCAAATCTTGAAGTATTTAATTACAAAAATCTATAAATACATAAATATCCAGACTTTGCATACATGCGCACACCATGATTAGTGGCTTATACAAAATTACTCTTAATTATTTCCCACTTAGAATAATTTCTATGATTTAATTTCTGTTCTTGCAATAAATAAATTGTAGAAAATAAAATATGCTTATAAAAATATTAATTATTGGTAGGATGCTCCTTTGTACTGTATAAGACCTACATAAAATCATAGAACCATGTTAGCTTTGCAAATATGTTATTAAATTTCTAATGCCTAGTTAAGTTGTTAATAAATAGGAAAGCTAGGGGTAAATG
>NZ_JBNKXY010000306.1:0-566 GCF_050300555.1 Arcobacter sp. | reverse complement strand
CGTTTTCTATCAGGAAAACCAGATTGTTACAGTTTTCTAAAGACCGGCTTAGTCCACTTTTGTGAAAACGGGTTCGTAGAAATAAAAAAAATCGAAAATTTGAAGAGAAAAAATTGTAAAAAAAAACTAGAACCATTAAGAAGAATTGTGGTGAAAATAATGAGTATTGCACGGTTAAAAAAATCCAAAGTAAAAGGTACAATTATGAACAATTTTGTTGAAGAAACCATATGAAACCAAACTCATTTGACGTGAGTAAATAATGAAGGCGGGAAAATAAAAGGAAAAAATAGAAAATAGAAAACCTACCTTATCCTCAACATTTCCTTTGATATTTTTGTTGGGAGCCATGCAAACCAATGTAGCATTCAACCCTTGATTGAAAGCATCCATGGAAACATTTTTTTGCTTTCCTTATTTTTTAAATAGACTTTTCAAAAATTCTTAATTGCTTTCCTTATTTTTTATTCTTAATTTCTTTCCTTATTTTCAAGAATAAATTTTTTGTATTTCTTATTTTTAATTACTTTCCCTATTTCTTATTATTTACATTTACATGTGTTGCC
>NZ_JBNKXY010000305.1:0-566 GCF_050300555.1 Arcobacter sp. | reverse complement strand
GCCGGGGGAGTGGGGCAGCGTCCTGGCGGTAGGGGTGGCGGCTGGCATACTGGTTGGGCTAGGAGCGGGCCGGAAATGGAAGGATGAATAGAAAAGGGTTGAATTTGGTTTTTGAATTTTTTAGAATAGATTTGGGTTGAAAACAAAAGAGTTTAACTTTTTGAATCAAACTTTTGAATTAAAAATCAAGAGATATTAAAATCAAACAAATATTTTAGAACTTTTCAAAAATATAACTTTTTGAATTTGATTCAAATATTTGAAATTTAAACCAAGGACTTTTTAACCACAAATTCAAAGAAAGGTTTCAAAACAATGTTTAAATTCTTTTTAAATGATTTTGAGAAAATTCAAAATAAATATTTTTTTGAAAATATTCATAATCTAAATGAATAAATTTTGAACACCAAATAATTCTTTTGACTTTATAAACTCATTTTAAATTGAAGATAAATTCAAATAAAAATATTTTGAATGAAAATAAACAAATTCCTTTAGAAAATTTGAGTTTCTTTTGAAAAACGGTTCACATTCTGAAATAGAAATTTTGAGGTGTGACATAGACT
>NZ_JBNKXY010000304.1:0-567 GCF_050300555.1 Arcobacter sp. | reverse complement strand
CACATTTGTTAATGGTATAACTTGAGAAGGTGTTACATATCCAATATGAACTGCAGCCTTTCTGTTTGAAGCTAATCCTCCACCAACACTTACAGCATATTGAATTCTTCCGTTTGATTGTTTAACTGCATTGAAACTTAAGTCTTGCATTTCATGGTGCATACAGTTTTTAGAACAACCATTAACTCCAACTTTGTATTTTCTTGGAAGGTTTGAAAATGCTTTATTACCTTTAAAAAGTTCATTTAATTTTTCAACTGAATCTCTTACATCAGCAATTTCATCGTGGTCAATTCCATTAATTGGACATGATACTACATTTCTAGGTACATCTCCTGCTGCAAAAATACTTGACAATCCAACTGTGTCAAGAAGTCTAAAGATTTCAGGTAAATCAACAACTTTTATGTAATGAAATTGAATATCTTGTCTAGTTGTAAAATCAGCAGTTCCTCTTGAATATTTTTCACTTATTTGGGAAACTATTTTTAGTTGAGGAAGTGTTAATTCTCCCCCTTGAAGTTTAACCCTAAGCATAAAATATAAAGTTGGATCATCTTCAGCTTG
>NZ_JBNKXY010000303.1:0-567 GCF_050300555.1 Arcobacter sp. | reverse complement strand
GGCCCAGCGCATCGAACCGATGACCCAACGCTGATATAGCTAAACGGTTTATGGTGTTGCTGCCTGTAGTATTGACTTAATACCACCTCGCCACAGGCTGCTGATATGGTTAAGGCTCATAACCGAGGAGGAATTCTAATGACCAAGAAAATACTAATGATAACGGGTGATTTCACCGAAGATTACGAAACCATGGTTCCTTTCCAGACATTGCTGGCTGTGGGTCACGAGGTGCATGCGGTCTGTCCGGGTAAAAAAAGTGGTGAAACCGTGGCAACTGCAATCCACGATTTTGAAGGTGATCAAACCTATTCTGAAAAAAGGGGCCATAATTTCGCACTGAATGCCAGCTTCGATGAGATTAATGTTGCGGATTATGATGCGCTTGTGATTCCTGGTGGCCGAGCACCTGAATACCTGCGATTAAATGATGAAGTCATCGCCATGGTGAAACACTTTTTTGAAACTAATAAACCGGTGGCAGCAATATGTCACGGTGCTCAACTTCTAGCTGCTGCTGGTGTTCTAAGCGGTAAGCAGTGCTCCGCTTATCCCGCATGCAAACCG
>NZ_JBNKXY010000302.1:0-568 GCF_050300555.1 Arcobacter sp. | reverse complement strand
GCTCTTCCGATCTTTGATCAAGATCAGAATCCTAATGTTGAACTTTTTGTTGCATCCAAAAGAATACTAACGTTGATTTATGTGAAATAGACTATAAATTATTTTGTATATATACCAAGTAATAGATTCATTTTAGGAGTCCAAACAGAATAAGACTTGAATTATAAATTAGAAGTCCAAACAAATAAGGATTGTGCATGTTGGAGTCCTAGTAAGTGGATAAATTTTAAATATAACATTTTATTTGTTATTATGTTTTTTACAAATTATATGAATGTTAAGTTTAAATTTTCAGAAAACTTGATGACTGCGAAGGCTGCAGGATCAGGATCTGACATTGACGATTTCTGTTGTAGTCATGGGGTTCTAAGCGAGATCAGGATGCCGACCAAGGCTACAAATTCTTTTATATATCCAAGGATAATGATAGGAGTCCAAGTTCAATGTGGGGTTTCGTGTATCTTTTGTAAACTTCGGTGTCCTAGTTGGCTACGTGAAGTTTCAGATTTATGTTGTATTCAAGATGAGGACTATGCGATCTATTCGAAACATAGTCCAAGTTCTATGC
>NZ_JBNKXY010000301.1:0-569 GCF_050300555.1 Arcobacter sp. | reverse complement strand
ATGGTCAGCATGGGCAGCGCCATGGTTCAGACCAGGCGGCTGACGGGTGGGCCCCAGCGGTTTCATATTTTCCTGAATTATCCAAACCGGCTCAAACATGGAAATTAAAAATGGATGCCATTCCGTATTAAAAAAATCCCAAGTTTTGCATGCTGCTAGATTGGGGCATTGTGAACAATTTTCTCAATTGTGCCGATATCCAAATCTCCATAGAATTAGAGTTAAAAATCCTAGAACAGATTCACCATTTGAATCTTTTATGAATTTTAAAAGGGATTTAAACCTTTTAGAAAAATCTGATAAATTCTCCAAAATTTCTTCTTGACCTGATCTTCACAAAAGTGAATTTAGTTGGGATCACTTGTATGCAAGAAATTGAGTTACAATACAAGTGCCAAACGGTGTGGTTTGAATAAAATAAAATAAAAGAGTTTGAATTTGAAATTCAAACCTTACAACATTTTATATACAAATCAAACTTGCAAGGATTTCATTCAAGCTTCCAAAATACCTAGTGAGTTACTATTCAGGCACTGTAGCTGCTACAGTGACACTAGGGGTGTCACAGC
>NZ_JBNKXY010000300.1:0-570 GCF_050300555.1 Arcobacter sp. | reverse complement strand
TTAGATAATAAAAAATTAGAGTAAGGTGATGGGATAAATGATGATGTGTACACGTTGTATGTCTAATTATTGTTTATATGATTTGTTTGTAAAAATTATAGATAATAAAAAAATTAGAGGAAAGTGATGGGGCAAATGATTATGTGTACATTGGCGGAGCTAGGTTGGAAACTCAGGTGGGCCGACAATTTTTTTTGCCGTACAACATATAAACTGTCAACTTATAATAGAAATTCAAGATATTAATAAAAATGTCTTACAAATATATAATGTATCAAAAAGGATATTATAATCTACTTCATATCAAGCATACGCCATCTAATAGTCATAAAACAATTGATAATATATTCTTCCTTTACATTAAAAACATCTCGTTCAATAAAAATGATCAAGCAATGATCTAAAAGACTGTCATTCATTCTATTTCTTAATCTATTTTTGATAAAATTCATCGTTGAAAATGCTCTTTCAAATAAGAGTTGTACCTCTCTTGAGCTACATTGTGTGCACTATCAACACCAACCACATGCTTATCTAGTGCATTATCTCTATTCCAATTTCTCCATCCAC
>NZ_JBNKXY010000299.1:0-570 GCF_050300555.1 Arcobacter sp. | reverse complement strand
AAAAGTGTAAGCACATTTTTAGAAGCTGGTTTTACAAAGATTTACAATTTGGATGGCGGTTTTTTAAATTGGAAATCAGAAGGATATAAAATCAAAAAATAGGTGGAACATTACCAAATAAATATTTTTTTAACGTTTTTTAAACTTTTATCTTTTTTTTAAGTACTTCACCTTTTTTATTATAATTGAAAATTTCTTTTTATTAATTTTATATAAGTTTTATTTAGTAAATCTTTATTGAGGTACTTAATTTATAATAATATCTAATTTAAAAGAAGTTATGGAAAACGGTTATATAATATTAGGAATAATTGCATTGTTATTTTTAAGTATGTACGGTTATGCATATTTTTCAGTTGCAATAGTAAAAATTAAGCAAAAAAGAGAAGCTAAAAGATTACTTGTAAAAGAAGAATTAAGAAGACAAGAAAGCCTTGAAAAACAAAAAATTATTGATGAAAAGGTTAAGAAATTTAATGAGCGAAAAGAAGAGATTCATCGTGAATTAATGCTTTTAGAAAAAATGAAAAATAAGCAGAAAGTTAGTTAGTACTTTCACTCCTAATATAT
>NZ_JBNKXY010000298.1:0-571 GCF_050300555.1 Arcobacter sp. | reverse complement strand
ATTTGAGCTGCCTTAAAGGGTCGCCGGTACCAAGCATTGCAGCTAATGCCAGTGTCAGTATTGTGATTACCAATAAAATGCTAAGACGATTTTTAAAAAAAACTGCTAATTCGCTCAGACTTAATGTAAGCAATGTTGGTAATGCTAAAATCACGTAGCTAAAGTTATTATGTTTTTGCGATCCAGTAATAACTAAAAAACTTATGATCCAAATACTAATAGCGAATACTGCAAATTTCTGGCTACGTATAAATTCTACAAATTTCATCTTATAATTAGTTTTTTATTTATTAGTTCAAGATAGCTTTTTCGATAATTTTCAATTGAGTGATATTTGACCAAATATTGAAAAACAGACTCCCCTTTGGCCATTAGGTCTTTTGGGTTGAGGCTAAGGTATTCCCTGAAAGCATTTGTTAATTCATTTACATCACTTGTTTTTACTAATATCCCCCCAGCTTGTTGAACTATGTCATGCATTTCAGGAATATCAGCGGCAATGACTGGCAAATGGCCACTCATGCCTTCCATTAACGCCAAAGGAAGTCCTTCTTTTAATGATGGCATTGCC
>NZ_JBNKXY010000297.1:0-571 GCF_050300555.1 Arcobacter sp. | reverse complement strand
CATAAGTACCGCAAGATGAAAATGCATTTTGACAACACCGTCGAGAAAGATAGTGCCCCGAAACAGTATACTGGAAAACTTGTATTTGAAATGGTGAAGAACATTGAAGTTGTATTTGGAAAGGGAACAGTAAAGGGACAGAAGAGAAAGAAAACTCCAACTCTGACAGACATACCTTTCAAGAAGCAATTAATTTTTTTCAAGTACCTTCCTTACTGGAAGGACCTTCAAACTTGTCACAGCATTGATTTGATGCATGTAACAAAGAACGTATTTGACAGCATCATTGGAACATTGCTGGACATGCCGAGGAAGTCAAAGGATGGACTGAAATCACGTACAGACCTAGTACAATTTGAGTTGATACCAGAGCTTCACCCTATTTCAAGACATAATGAAAAGTATTTCCTACCCCCAACTAGCTACACATTAACAGCTGAAGAGAAAAAAACATTCTGTCAATGTTGTAGATCATTTTAGTATAATCTTTTGTACTTGTTTAGCACTTAGGAAAAACGACCCCTCGGAGCTCCTCTCCCTTTCCCCCAACACTCGGTGAGCTCCCATCCAC
>NZ_JBNKXY010000296.1:0-571 GCF_050300555.1 Arcobacter sp. | reverse complement strand
TGGCAGTCATGGCAGCTTCTAATTATCGTATTTGTAACGTTTTTAAAGAAGATATATTGCCGAATGTTATGGCTATTCTTAAAATTTGTAGCTGTCTAATTTATTTGTCATTCATTTGCTATGTAACGTTAATTGAGTTTAGAAATATCACTTTCAATAATTGTTGCTATGTGCACAAGACCGAAGGGCCAGATTTTGGTTTTTTGGCCTCTGCTTTTGTCATGTGGATTTTTTTTTTGTTTTGATGCCACAACCACGTAATACATGCTTCCAACTAACAACGCATTCAAAATTTGATGATGAAATTCGATTCCACCATACTCCGTATTTGGTGTTTATAATCACAAAACATGCTCGATGTTTTCTTTGACACCTACTTCACTGCTCTCCATTAGCCACCATAAGCAAACTTGGTGAAAACCGAAGAAATCGATTCATTGAAAACCGGTCGGTTAAAATTCAAAATTTGAGAAATTTTGAAAAAAATGAAAACCAGAAAAACTGAGTGATAAATAAAAACATTTACTTTATTGTTTTCATTTAAAATTTGAATTTTAAATAAAAAGCTACT
>NZ_JBNKXY010000295.1:0-571 GCF_050300555.1 Arcobacter sp. | reverse complement strand
CGTAGAGCTTAGAGCACAGCGCTTCGCGTCTTGCGTCTTTGTGGCATTTTTTTATATATTTGATACGAAAAAAAAGCAAAAAAAGTTTAAAAAATTTTATACCATATTTAAATATACTAAAAATATTAATACTTAAAAATAAAAATAAAGATATAAAAAAAACTAATAAAACTTGACTTGTAACTGTAAAACTATAAGGTAACATACCGAATAAATTACAAAATAAAAGAAAAAAAAAAACTAAAAGAATTAAAAAAAAATAAAAATTATTATATTTTTTTATATTAGATTTACTTAATTCAAAAAAAGTCCAAAAAATTATTTCTATTTTTTGAAAAATAAAACAAGGAATTATTGCGCTATTTTTTTCTGAAATTAAAAAAAATAAGAAAAAAATAAAAAATAAAGAAACATTATAATTAGAAAAAAATAAAAAATTAAATATTTTAAACTGTTCCAAAGGACTATATACCATTAAAAATATAAATTTAATATAAATAACGTCGAAAAATCTATTAAATTTAATATATATGACGGGAAAAAACCAAAAAATACTATTAAAAATATAAAT
>NZ_JBNKXY010000294.1:0-572 GCF_050300555.1 Arcobacter sp. | reverse complement strand
GACGATGTTGCAACGAAATATAATCGGTTGTAATAAACAATATTGCAACAAAATCTACACCACTGAGATAGCATGGCAACAACAATATTGCAACAAAAAACTTTCAAAGTAATTTACTTTATTTCACTAATTAAAGTGCATGGCAATAAAGTATATTGCATTTAAAAGACTTTGTTGTAATAGCTTTTTACAACCAGTAATAGTAGGTGATCATATCGTTGCCCAATCCAGATTTGATTGCCATATTGATCTAATAATTGACATAATTACCATTTCTATAGTAAAATTATTTTAAAATATATATGATGTGTTAACTATTGTCCTAAAAATTGACATAATTTACAGACCTGTCACATAAAAAAATTCCAATCTTGTCCATGATACTTGATGATAGATCAAAATGATATATAATAATAATTAAGGCTCTAAAGTATTATTAGTGACTCTGGATCCTTGGATTAATAGAAATGAACGATCCATATTCATTTGAGTCCACCGTCAAGGGACTTATTTTTTAACTCTTACCAATGTTGATTGTGATCCTAGTGATAATCCAGTGGTAGATAGCACAC
>NZ_JBNKXY010000293.1:0-572 GCF_050300555.1 Arcobacter sp. | reverse complement strand
GATCGCATGGAAGTAAAGCAAAAGACGATCGGTTCGATGGCGTCGGGTGCGGCGCAGTGAAAGTCGGACCAAACTACCCTTCATTAGTTGTAATTTTCCTTTTAGCCCATAGGGCTATTGTAGTATTTTGTTTTTACTATAAATAGGGCCCCAAGGGTTGGTGGAGAGGTAAGCATTCAGCCATCCCTCTCCCACCCCGTAGCCATAGTTGCTTTTTGAGAGGTGTGGGTGTGCTTCATGGTGTAAGAGAGGTGAGGAGAGAGTGAGAGTTCCCTCTAACAAAGAGTGGAAGGATGTTGTGATGGTTTTCACACCTTGTAGACTCTTAATTTGCATCAATATAGCTATGCTTTTAGATTAAATCATCTCCCATCTTGTGCTGAAATGTTTTTCATTTTCTTGATTTTCAGAGGTATTTTTGGCCCGATTTTCGTTCTTGCAATTTGGAGAATCTTGATTTGATTTCTTCCATGGGATAGGTTGCTAGGATGAGCCTCAACATGTGTCCTCAATCTTGAGGAAATCTAATGGCTTTAACACCTTCGATTTGAAGATTTCATGAGTTCTTCTCG
>NZ_JBNKXY010000292.1:0-572 GCF_050300555.1 Arcobacter sp. | reverse complement strand
GGTCCGATTTGGCCGGTTCATCCAAAATCAGTCATTTTAAAATTTGAAAAAGAAAAATTTATAACAAAAATACATAACAACTATAAAAGGAGCATTTTTACCAATAAAAAACAAGATTTTTTATGAGGATAACATGGCATTTTACAAATATGAACAATCGTCGGTGAGTACAAGTAATATTTTTTAATACACTATATTTGTTATATGTCCTATATTACATAATTATTGCATATGTTGGATAATTATATGTGGGTACATATCTATTTTTGAAAATATATTTATTGTGCAATAGATACATCATCTATACTTATATTTGTGTGATTCAGGAATTCTTTAACATGGATATATGTCATATCAGCATCAAATTAGAACATGTCACATCAACACTCTTCTAATATCATTTGCCATATCATCTTATATAGTAAAAAAACTTTTAAATGATTTATCTCACTCATATGATATCTATTTTAAATTTTATTTTCACCGTTGTGTTCTACCCGATGAGATAAACAAAATTAGATCACACTTGCATATGTTTTGAAAAATTTATAAACCAACTTAATTTGCTCTAT
>NZ_JBNKXY010000291.1:290-572 GCF_050300555.1 Arcobacter sp. | reverse complement strand
GGTAAATCACTCGAGCTAAGAATAGCGAGAGTGATCTATCGAGTCAGACAGATAACCCATAGAGCAATAACTAAGAACAAGCGGGACCAAGTGATAGTAACTATGCATGCATCAAAGCTCAAGATGAACACTAGAACAAAACATATAAGAACTAGGACTCAAAGTCTATAAAGAAAGGTAAAGATACAAGAGCTCACCGATCTCCGAGACTACTTCCGGAGCTCGAGCGAATGCTCAACTCGACTCTCGACTCCCGACAGGGCTTCACCTGTGCTACTACTA
>NZ_JBNKXY010000291.1:0-281 GCF_050300555.1 Arcobacter sp. | reverse complement strand
GGTAAATCAATCGAGCTAAGAATAGCGAGAGTGATCTATCGAGTCGGACAGATAACCCACAGAGCAATAACTAAGAATAAGTGGGACCAAGTGATAGTAACTATGCACACATCAAAGCTCAAGATGAACACTAGAACAAAACATATAAGAACTAGGACTCAAAGTCTATAAAGAAAGGTAAAGATACAAGAGCTCACCGATCTCCGAGACTACTTCCGGAGCTCGAGCGAAGACTCGACTCGACTCGACTCTCGACTCCAGATAGGGCTTCGCCTGCGCTA
>NZ_JBNKXY010000290.1:0-573 GCF_050300555.1 Arcobacter sp. | reverse complement strand
ATTAAAGAGAATGAGAGGGAATTTTGCGTTGCACCTCGTCCACCTAGCTGTCCTTGTACTCATGATGTACGGATTGCTGAAGCTCACCATGAGGGACATGGACCTGTAATATAAATACAAAATAGTAAAACTATTTAAAATGTTGGTAGTAACATGATTTGATAAAAAAGATAGAAATTAGATTAAAATTACTAAAGGCATTGCAAAATATCATTATCAATCTTTAGAAAATTGAGTGTACATTAAAATGAAAATGGTAATAATTATCTAGCGATCCATAACTTTCAAAGAAGCCAAAACAGACAATTTAAAAATTATATATATATATATATTAAAGTAACCAAAAAATACCATGTCATTAATAATACCTAATGTGTCACTACCATGTGATATAATAATCAAGGCTGATTTAAATTTTGATTCTGAATAACTGCATACATAATTTCATGATAGCAATTCTTTTAGGTGATTGATGATCCTGTTTTATTGAGCCTAGGACCACAGCTTTTCATGGTGGTATCTGGTGTGGTAGTTTGGATATATTGAGTCTACTATATCTGTGCTAGTAACCAT
>NZ_JBNKXY010000289.1:0-573 GCF_050300555.1 Arcobacter sp. | reverse complement strand
ATGCTCTTTCAGTGGCTCAGTCATTTTTTAGATTTTATCACGCGCTCAGCCATTTTTGCTATAATGGCTCAGTCATTTTTTAGATTTCATCGGCCATTTTTTGAGATGTCGTCCATGCGTTTTTAGTGATTTTGCCATTTTCTGATTTCGTCATGCTACGTTGCTGTGAGTCAGACATTTTTTTGATTTATCAGCCATTATTTGATGGACCTACAATGGCTTAGTCATTTTTTAGATTTTCTCAACCATTTTTTATGATTTTGTCATGCCGCACAAAGGTAACTCAGATATTTTCGTAATATTGTTAATTATTCTTAAGATTTTATTAGTTATTTTTATGATTTTGTCAGACATTATCGAGACTTCACTCAATTATTTATACAGTTTATTTAGTCATTCCTATCGTCTCCATACTCTTCAACTTCTAGTCGTTGTTCAGCCATTTTATTTATTTTATTTAATCACTTTTATGGTTTACTCAGTCATTCTGTGTTTATTTGGTGAGGATAATGGTGACGTGTACAAAACCAATGAACAAACCGTGTGTCATGGCTCATCAGCTCAAGGGGGAAC
>NZ_JBNKXY010000288.1:0-573 GCF_050300555.1 Arcobacter sp. | reverse complement strand
TCGCACGTGTAATACCCACAATGGAGAGAGCCCAAGGGTTGCTTGACACACTTGAAGTCGTATCCGATTGCCAACCGCTTCCTGCCCTTAGGGTGCTGGCCATTATTGAGCCTATCAATGTAGTACATCCAGACACTATTTTCAAATGCAACAACATTAAAATAGAGTTAACGATGAAGGAGAAATATTGTCGACCTATAAGTGTATATAAGGAACTTACTTTTGTAAAATTTGGACAAAATCCTTGAATTGATCCTTCGGAGTGTTCGCGGAGTCCAAAACTATTGCTGTCCTATTGCTTGGGTATACATACTAGACAATATAATGTCGGCTTCATGATTAAAGTTATTTTATTAAGTTTAAAATAAACAGTTATATTTCAATGAAATTGATAAACTGAGAGTAAGTCAAACTTACTTAAAAAAGTATGGAATCTTTATGAGAGTCTTGCCATCTTTCACAAAAGCTTGTATTGCCCTAGCTATGTACACCGCTACCTTCGACCTTACTGTACCGGTCTGCTCCTTAACTTGTTTATTGAAGTCTTATTGACTCATGTTCCTATACATCTCA
>NZ_JBNKXY010000287.1:0-574 GCF_050300555.1 Arcobacter sp. | reverse complement strand
TTTGGTATACCTCAAACTCTCACAACAGATCAAGGGCCGTGATTCATGTCACAACAATTTAGAGAATTTGCCAGTACATTCAATATAAAGCTTTTGAATTTGTCTCCTTATTATGCTCAAGCTAATGGGTAGGCAGAGGCAAGCAATAAGAGGTTAATTAGTTTGATCAAGAAGAAGATAGAGGAGAAGCCTAGGAGATGGCATGAAGTATTGTCTGAGGCCTTGTGGGCATACAGGGTGTCTAAACATGGGGCAATTATGGTAACGCCATTTGAATTAGTATATGGAATGGAGGTTGTTATCCCTGTTGAATTGAGTATACATGCCTACAGGGTGGTGCATCAGGATGCGGTGTCGGCCGAAGATTATGGTAATTTGATGATGGATGAGATAGACAATTTAACGGAAAATCATTTGAAAGCATTACAAGAAATTGAAAAGGAGAAATTACAAGTGGCTAAAGCATACAACAAGAGGGTACGGGAAAAATCGTTCCAGGTAGGAGAATTGGTGTGGAAATTGATTTTGCCCGTTGGATTGTGTGACAAGAAGTTTCGGAAGTGGTCTCCAAATT
>NZ_JBNKXY010000286.1:0-575 GCF_050300555.1 Arcobacter sp. | reverse complement strand
TGTATTGGATTTGTACTCAATTTTTGGTGCATCCGACTCCAAGAAGAAGGATGGGTTTTCAAAAACACTCACATCCTCAAAAACACTCACATCCTTTTTGAGTTTTTTCTTTTTTGATTTGCGAACCTTTCTCGCTTTAATTTTTTTCTTGCTTTTTAACACTCTTGATATTTATTCTTTATTATGCTCAACGCCTGGCTAAGCAGCGTGCGCCTTTCAACCGACACACTTTAAGGCTGCAAATAGCCAAATTTTTAATTTTGATTTTAACTTCATTTATCTAAAAGTCAAATTAATAATTTGGCGATGTTTCGCAATGCTTTGGGCTTGCCATCTTACTGGTAGTCAGCATGATGTTTAGCTCTTGTTATAGGCTGGTTTCTTAAAAAGTGAATCCAGCTCCAATTCCAAATTCCAGAGGGGTGACTCTGATTTCACTGCCATAGTCTGGAAAAGATGAAAACTCTTTTAATTTAAATGAAAGCATCGTACCAACCCTTAAAAACAAACCTCCTTCAGGTTTCTGATATTTATAACCAATTCTAAACGGACACCAAAGCGCTTCCATGGAAATC
>NZ_JBNKXY010000285.1:0-575 GCF_050300555.1 Arcobacter sp. | reverse complement strand
GAAAGGACATAGCTACATATCCGGGGTTGAGTTGTCAACATTTAAGAATCAAAATCTATCTGACACTTCATCGTACATTGTTGTAGTTTTGGCCTAGTGTTTTATTGCTTTTTTCTCTTTTTTTTGGTTTGGTTTTTTTAACGCCTTTCATCTCCTCCTTTTTCGTCCTTGTTTTGTCTTTGTTTTTTGGCTCATGTGGTTTCATCTCTAGTCTACCCCAACTTGCTTGTGACTGGAAGCTTTGTTGTTGTTGTATACTTGTATAGTTTGGCACCAAGCACAACTTCCTATATATTTAGATATGAAATAATATGTACTTTGTGCATACAGACATAACATGCCATTCCGACATTTACTAACTAGAATACTATCATAACAAAACAACTCAACTTATAAACAAATAAATATGAAAATTGAGAACAAAACTGAGAATACAAGTAGCACTTAGTGTTTACACATACCCTGAATCCCATAAAATCTACTATTTTTATGAGAAAACTAAAAAGATGAACTATTATAACTATCAGGAAAATATTATTCCTTGTTGTAAAGCCCTAAAAATAAAATAGTCATGT
>NZ_JBNKXY010000284.1:0-575 GCF_050300555.1 Arcobacter sp. | reverse complement strand
CCCGATCCAGAATATGGGGGTCACGTCATAGAAATACAGAGTTTCGATCCGTTTTTGCCGCAAACTGGGAATTCTTGGTAAAATCGTAGTCTAACACATATGGATTTTGAGTGAAAATTTGAGATTTTTAAAAATATGTAAAAACTCATATACAGGACCATTTGGTACTACCAATCTGGAATATGAGAGTCACGGCCATGAAATACGGAGTTTCGGTCCATTTTCGCCGCAAACTGGGAATTTTCTGTAAAACCGTAGGCTAACACTTATGGATTTTGAGCAAAAATTTGAATTTTTTTAAAACCTGTAAAATCTCATATACAGGACCAATATGTACTACTAATCCAGAATATGGGGGTCACGACACAGAAATACAGAGTTTCGGTCCATTTTTGCCGCAAACTGGGAATTTTTGGTAAAACCGTAGGATAACACCTAGGGATGTTGAGCGAAAATTTGATTTTTTTAAAAATATGTAAAAACTCATATACAGGACCATTTGGTACTACCAATCCGGAATATGAGAGTCATGGCCACGAAATATGGAGTTTCGGTCCGTTTTCACCGCAAATTGG
>NZ_JBNKXY010000283.1:0-576 GCF_050300555.1 Arcobacter sp. | reverse complement strand
TACCACCTCATCTTGCACCGTGTTTAAGGCTTCTCCAAATTGTTTTTCTTTCTGCAAGTACTCTTCTTTTATAGGAACAAAAGCTTCTTGAATAACCTTTTTTGCAGCTTTGCCTCCTTTTATTTCCACCAGTTTTTCTATATGCGTACAGACTTTTTCAATGTCCAGATTTCACCGTAAAGATCAGTTATTTTTTTTAAATCTTCAACACAAGCCTCCTTCAAAGATTCCGAATCTTTTTTTTCCTCAAGACCTTGTTCAATTTTTTCTACAATAATTGTTGCGCTTCGCGTTGCCTCCGCTGCCTCACTATCAACTTGTATTCTGTCGACATCATTTGAGGACGCATGCGTAAATTCATCAAATAAAAATTTTTTTTCCATTCTTTGACCTTTCCAATCCAATACCATAATCATCCCCCTAATTTTATTAATATACTTATAAAATTAAGTATATAGACAAATCTTTTATTCAGCATAACTTAAATTATATATATTATGTTTCTCACTAAAAATTTTGTGCGTTGAAAACACTATTTAATAACTAAGAACCAACAAATCTTGGGTGATTTTGAAA
>NZ_JBNKXY010000282.1:0-576 GCF_050300555.1 Arcobacter sp. | reverse complement strand
TATACCCACAAAATGCACCAGGATACTATCTTTCAATAACATTTTGAGCTCATTTTTTATTATTTTTAGTATGAGATTTTGTACCCAAATAATCTTTAGGAAATGACGCTTTATTAAAAATTATAGAGCATGAATTAATTAATTAATTTTTAAAAAATATTTTGCTCATAATATATAGCGAGTACAATAAAACTATTTTACAAAAATTAAAAATATATTAAAGACATATTATATAGTAGTTGATATTTAATAAAATTTAATATTTAAATAAATAATTAATTAATTTTTGTACTCCAAAATAAAATACATATTAAAGAAATAAAATTTCATATATATAAAAAGGAGATTCAATGGATTCACAAAAAATAAAATCTTTATCATCACAAAATAAGAAAGCATTATTGAAGAACTTTAATTATTCTCACATTAAAGAAGCTAAAAAGGATAAAAGATTTTCTAAATTACTTGCCACGGAAATTTATAAGATATTGAAAGATGAATACAACAATAAAATCTCTATAATACAAAAAGAATCAAAGCTTAAAAACGAATTGAAAAATAATATAAAAAACGAAA
>NZ_JBNKXY010000281.1:0-578 GCF_050300555.1 Arcobacter sp. | reverse complement strand
CATATATATAAGAAATTGTGCCAAATGAGTTTCATATCCATGAAAGGCATTTCTTCTCTTTCATCTTAATTATTGTGCCATATCATCTTTTTTTATATTGTGTTTTACTCTTATTAAATTATTATCGATATTGACTTTTTAAGTATTCAATCCATATTTTAATTATTGTCCCGTTGACTTTTTAAGTTATATTTGATTATTTATTTTATTAAAAAATAAAAATTATTTTAGAGTTTATTATAATTTTTTATCATTGAATAAAGTTTAAAATATAATTTGTAATTTTACTTATTTAAACTAATATTTTAAATATGATGAATGATTAAATATAAATAAAAAGTTAACGACGACAACAACGAAAAGAGAATGGAGGGAATATGAATTTATACTCATACAATTACATGTTTGTACCCACTTCTCTTACCACAATACAATCATTCTTAGTTAGAAAGGAAAAAATATAATGAACATCTTTTTATTTGTAGAAACTCTTATATTTAGAGTTTAATTTTAGTCCAATGTGAGATTATCATTGGGGGTGATTTTTTTTCAACTCACTACCATGTGCACAATGTGCT
>NZ_JBNKXY010000280.1:0-580 GCF_050300555.1 Arcobacter sp. | reverse complement strand
AAGCTTGATTAAATTGTTTCCAACCCAGATCAAGAATTAATTAATCTTATGTTTTGGTTAATTAAATTATAGTGACTAGTCTATAATCTCATGCGGTGGGATAATAATGTTTTTGTAACTATCAATTTATATGATTGTAGTACAAATATTATTATGATAAAATTGATGTGGTAAACTTTATTATACACAAACCCTATAAGACCCACTTTATGGTTCAAAAAAGAACTTGAGAACTTCATGCGACAGGTCTTCGAATTGAACTTTGTAAATTTTATTGTGCAACAAAACTGCGGTGAAGTAATGTTCTTCAAGGAGCAAGAAAGGATCATTGATTTTTTCTTCAATTAATTCACTTTTAATCAAGATTATATTTATTAATTCCTGAATCTCTTTCATTGTTTTTTTCTGCAAATTTAATAAATAGTTAGATATATCAAACTATAATGGTAAAATTTTTTAATTTGTTTTTATAGCCAGTTCTTTAGCCCTTCTGTGGCACCAGGTATGTTCAATATCTCCATTGTGTGCCTTTATCCATTTTAGTTCCAGGAATTTATTACTGGTGAGATAATCAATCTCC
>NZ_JBNKXY010000279.1:0-580 GCF_050300555.1 Arcobacter sp. | reverse complement strand
ATCTGAACCCCTTGAATCAAGGAAACTATTCAAATGTGCTTCTAGATTTTATGTTAGAGACAATGTCCCAATCACCATCACAGATTGGTGGTAAGTGCCTACACCCATAAAGAATAAGATTTGGAGCAATATGAAGAAAAAAAATCAAGTTTCCAGCTGGTGTAGAGGACGTTGTGAGGGATGCGATGTTTATTAATATGGGAAAGTTGTTCCGTAAGTGGAAGTCTGAACTGAATACGAAGTACGTGAAGAAGGATTAGGTGCCAAAACATATAGGTAAAATTACAGAGGTTCAATGGAAAGAATTTGTTCAACAGAAGACCGATTCTAAAGTCCTTGCCATCAGTAATGAATATGCTGAGATGTCGAAGAAGAACATCTATCCCCATCACATGGGATCAAAGGGATATGTTGCTAAAATTCCTGAATGGAAGAAGAAAAAAGAAGAAGTTGTCAGTGCGGGTAACCCTAATCCGGTTGAAGACATTGAAGAAAGAACTGTGAACTGGTTACTCGCTCGGTCGGAGTTGACTCAAGATGGCAAACTTGTCCACAAGAAGAAAGGAGTTGCCACAATTCA
>NZ_JBNKXY010000278.1:0-581 GCF_050300555.1 Arcobacter sp. | reverse complement strand
GTTTTCTTTTGCTCCGCTGCGCCGCTGCCGGAATGGTCAGTGGAGACCCCAGGCGCGAGTATTTATAGCAGAAAGGCAGAGCACAAGTCACGCGGGCCGGCGGAGCACTCCCAAGTCACGCGGGCTTTGGAAGGTTCTCTGCAGTTTCTTATTCTTTTCATTTTATAAACTAATGGGTGACAATTACCGAACGAGTCGGGGGCACATCGTGCATATACCGTACACATAAACTAATAAAGTTTGCTAGAAATTCTAAAAAAACATATCTATTTCTTTTAATCCTACTCCACCGATATATAAAAATTCGGATTAAAATTCCTACGAGCGAAGAAGTAGTAAAAAAGATAACTTTAATAACAAATTTAAAAAGATAATTCTATCAAAAGAATCTCTTTTTTGTTATAGCTAAACTATAATAAATTTGAACTTAAAATTTTATACACATATAAAATATGATAAAAAAACATGTATAATTTTTTAAATTTTTTTATAAACTTTATTAGTTTATATATACAATATATGACTAGTATATTTCCCTTAACACACAGCAGCTTCATCTAATTTTGGAGACCAGCATCGCA
>NZ_JBNKXY010000277.1:0-581 GCF_050300555.1 Arcobacter sp. | reverse complement strand
AAACCAGACCAGGATATTTTCGTTTGGCCGACAATGAAGGCAAGGTGCTGGAGGACTCCTGGAACACCGACAACCTTCGTCATTTTTACATTTAGCTGATTTTGTAAATCGCGAGGCTCTGTAATCTATAAACTGGCCATCGTGAAAGTTTACATTTTTGAAAATTGGGCCCGTACTCTTTTTCTCACAGGGGAAACCTGCAAGGGTGTTAGTTTTTTAACGAGATGGAGCTCGTGTAACACAAAGTATAAATATAAGCTTTAATTCCCCTAAAGTATTTCAGAGTTCCACGGGCATCGAAATATCTAACAAGGTTCGATTAGCACTCGATAGGCCGAAGGCCAAACAATTTGAAGCCGTGGGCAAGTCAAGTTCAACGATAGCCCAGTGGCTCCATAAGACAATACTCCAGGGGTTCATGTAAAGTCGTAGAAGCATAAAATGTTCCAGAAGGAACGAACTTCAAAAAGACTAGGGGCTCATGTAAAATTGTGGAAGCGTAAAATGTTTCGGAAGGAACAAATCCTTCAAAAGACTATGGGTTCATGTAAAATCGCGGAAGTGTAAAACATTTCAAAAGA
>NZ_JBNKXY010000276.1:0-581 GCF_050300555.1 Arcobacter sp. | reverse complement strand
ATGTCAGTCATTTTACTTTTTTGTTCAGTCATTTTTTATTTTATGTCAGTCATTTAACTTTTTTTGGAGACATCTTTTATTTTTGTTCTGCCATTTATCTTTTTCACTCATTTTTTTATTTGTCATTTAACTTTTTTTATCAGCCATTTTTAATTTTTATGTCAGTCATTTAATTTTTGTTGGTTATTTAGCTTTTTTGTTCAACTATTTTTTATTTTATGTCGGTCATTTAATTTTTATTCAGACAATTTTTATTTTGGGTCAACCATTTAACCTTTTTTGTTCAACCATTTTAATATTTTTGTTCAGCCATTTATCTATTTCAGTCATTTTTATTTTTGTCAGTCATTTAAATTTTTTGATCAACCATTTTTATTGTGTCAGCCATTTTTTATTGTGTGATCATCACCCTATATGATGAATAGCGACGTTATATATATATATATATAAATAAATAAGATGAGAGGAATCATTTCTCTCTGTATCTTGACTGATTGTCGCATTCCATTATCAACACCTTATCAGCACGCTCTACCGCTGAGACCAGACGATCAGACGAGGCAACCAATTCGCTGATGGTT
>NZ_JBNKXY010000275.1:0-582 GCF_050300555.1 Arcobacter sp. | reverse complement strand
ACTGTATAGAGGAAAAAGAAAGGACCAGTTGATTGCTCATAAGTACGAAGAAAGGAAAAAGACTTGCTGACAAGATCAACTTCGGTTCCATTTACTCAAGGATTTTTTCTTTTCAAAAATCATTTCAAGTTTTTTTTCTAAAACAACAAAATCCACTTAATTTGCAAATAACAAAAAACACAAAAAGTTTAGAATTTTAGACAAACCTATTGAAGAAAATTTTGAGATAATTAAAATAACTTTGTTCATATATTTTTGCAACTCAAATGAATTATTTTAAAATAAAAATTTCAACACCAAGAAATATTTTGACTTGATGAACTCGTTTTCAATAGAATATAAATGTATTAAAAATAAATGGAATAAAAACTTTGGAATGTTGTATTTATTATTGAAAAATGGTTCACATTCCAAAATAGAAAATTTGGGATGTGACACATTTTAGGCTTTTTATATTTATTATTGGAAAATGGTTCCCATTCCCAAATAGAAATTTTGGGATGTGAGACATGGTCATTGAAGTACGGAAGCCCAAGCGTATAAATGTTTTGGTGATCGAATGAAGACCATGATGGACTAACT
>NZ_JBNKXY010000274.1:0-583 GCF_050300555.1 Arcobacter sp. | reverse complement strand
GCAACCGTTTTAACTGGAATTGTCTTGAGACATGCAGTAAAGTCACAACAAACTAAACAAGCATACTCGTTAATGTTCAAATGTATGTTTTTTCAAAAAATCAAAATGTGCATTTTTAGGCCATCAAAATTGACGTAGTTTTTTTGTGGAAGCTCAAGATTATATGCAACCGTTTTAACTGGAATCGTCTCGAAAGGTGTCACAAATTGTGAATTAAAATTCTTCCAACTTCATAGCTTTTCTCAAATTTTTAAGCTCACATAAAAAATGGTAAAATTATGAGAAATTCTCCAAAAATTTAATTTGTGATATAATTTAAGTCAATTAAGTTTATTTGATACATTTTTGTTTGAAATTTGTAAGTTTCTTTACATCTTAAAAAAACAACAAATTCCTCACAATTTCTGTTGACAAGACCTTTATGTCCATTCAAATGGCGTTTTTTAATGGGCGACGTACTGCTATTTTTATAACTTTTAAAAATGGGACAGAAATATCTTTTTTAAATATGCTATTATAAAAAAATCGTGTTTCCTACCAACCCACCGGCCAAGCTCTTGACTGCGTGCATAGATAGCGTTTC
>NZ_JBNKXY010000273.1:0-583 GCF_050300555.1 Arcobacter sp. | reverse complement strand
ACACGAATAAACACTAATATTTAATTCCTACAGTGCCAGCAGTTTTTAATCCTTTTGAATCTTAAGACATCAGTGTCAAATATATAGGAGTAAATATGCCTGAGTGCCAGCAGTTTTTAATCCTTTTGAATCTTAAGACTTCGATAGTTCCGTCACCTGTTAAGGATTTTAATGGTGCCAGCAGTTTTTAATCCTTTTGAATCTTAAGACCTACCAACATTTACATCGATAGGAAATAATGAGTTTGTGCCAGCAGTTTTTAATCCTTTTGAATCTTAAGACAATGATTACGCGGATAGGAACGGATTCCATGAAACGTGCCAGCAGTTTTTAATCCTTTTGAATCTTAAGACCCATATGATTCTATCATTATAATTTCATTATTATAGTGCCAGCAGTTTTTAATCCTTTTGAATCTTAAGACCATGGCATGATGCAGCAGAGAAATTATCTAGCGGGAGTGCCAGCAGTTTTTAATCCTTTTGAATCTTAAGACGGGAGTTGCCCGAATGGCGGCGGGATTTGCAGTAAAGTGCCAGCAGTTTTTAATCCTTTTGAATCTTAAGACATCAGTGTCAAATAT
>NZ_JBNKXY010000272.1:0-585 GCF_050300555.1 Arcobacter sp. | reverse complement strand
GTAATTTGTTTACCGTAAGTCTGATTGATCTCATTCTTCTTTCGTTGGCTTCGTAATTTCGTTGGGATCATTTTTCTCCTATTGGAAGGTGCATTCATCATGTTCTAATCCAAAGGTTTCTTAGGGTTTTGAATTCAAGACATAGGTTGATTCTTGTAAAGAATTTTATTCGGCTCCCGTTCACACCCCCGTCGCCCCCTCGCTCCTTCACATCAGTCATCGAATATAAATATAAATATATAAATAAAATCAATGGGCATCTATTCTCTGACCTCAAGAATTATGGACATATAAGCTAATGAGCTATATTAGGAGATATGATCACTCTCTGGATCAAAATGATATACTTAAATTTATTTATTATTTTATAATCATATTTCTTACCGTATATATTTTTAATATTTTTAATGTCAGTAAGATGTAGTCACTAAGAGAGTTTTAAATTTAATTATTTTTTATTTTAATTAAAATCAATATTTAAATATATACTATTATAAAATATTTTAAAATCACACAATATCACACTAACTAGTTCTTTAAGAGAAATGGTCCACCGTGCAGGGGAACCGGACCACACGATCCTTA
>NZ_JBNKXY010000271.1:0-585 GCF_050300555.1 Arcobacter sp. | reverse complement strand
GATGAAATCTCAAAAATTACTGATGGAATCTAAAATACGACCGAGATACTATAGAAAAATGGTTGAGTCACTACTAGGGTTTACTCAGTTATTTTTTCGTCTTCATCCTCCCAACTTCTAGCCATTTTTCAATCATTTTTTTATTTTGTTAGATATTCTTAAGATCTCAACAGCCACTTTTGTTATTTTGACTCAGTTATTTTTGTAATTTCGTCAGCTATTTTTGAATTTTTGTAAATCATTTTGCTACAGTAACTAAGACATTTTGAGATTTCATTAGCATTTTTTTAATATCGTCATACATGTTACAATCACTAAGTTATTTTTGTGATTAACATTCTTGATATTTTGTTAGTTATTTTTGTGATTTTATCAAACCGTACTACAGTGACTCAGCTATTTTTTACGATTTTGTTAGTCATTATTGAGATTTTATTAATTATTTTTTATAATTTTATCAGACATTATCAAAACTTCACTCAGTCATTTGTAGGGTTTCTCAGTCATTTCTATCGTCTCCATCATCTTTAATTTCTAGCCGTTGTTCAGCCATTTTATTTATTTTTATTCAATCAATTCTAAAAT
>NZ_JBNKXY010000270.1:0-585 GCF_050300555.1 Arcobacter sp. | reverse complement strand
GTATTTTCTAAAAGGTTCTACAATGTACTGCATTTTGATGAATCTCAACCGCACGATTAAGAACGAACGCTTTAGATTATTTGCTACAGTACCCAGGTGAATAGGAGGCACGACTCGAGGACACGGTTGAATTTAATCATCCAAACTACGACACCGGTAAGAGTTTTTTTTTTGCGAGAAACACCGGTAAGAGTTAGCGCTGCTGCCACGATTTTATTACTCTCTCGGTTCTAAAATATGAATATTTTTAACTTTTTTGAAAAGTCAACATTTGTTTATACCGCGCCAACATTTTAGATATTCTATGTTAATATTTTTTTGCATTTTCATATGTTAGATTTTAAAACAATGAATATGTAGTGCTAGAACAATGAAAATGTACTGCTAGAATAATTATTTTTCACTGTTGAAAACAATTAAATTTTATTAATGGAACATTTAAAAATAAAAATATATTAACATGAGATCTTTTTTCTTGAATTAATTCGAAGGACTAAGATGGTTCAAATGGATTCAAAAAATGGGTTATGGTTTATTTGAAGTTTGAAATACCAATTTAAATTCCATCTGACAAATCAAACTCCG
>NZ_JBNKXY010000269.1:0-585 GCF_050300555.1 Arcobacter sp. | reverse complement strand
AACTAGTAAAAAAAACTATAAAATTTCTACTATAAATAAATTTTTAGCCCTATTACTATTTTCCTTACTAATAACCTTAGCAACATATTTTATTCTTTTAAAAAATCACAATGAAAAAATAGATGATTTAGCAAAAATAGAAAAAGAAAAAACTGAATTTCAAAAAGAAAATAACCTTGATAAAATACTTGAAGAGTATGAAAAAAACCACAAAACAACAATTGTAGATAAATACGAAGAGTATAACAATGACCTTGAAAAAGAGTATATTCATCAAAAAGATTTTGAGAAAGTTGAAGAAGTTTTAAAAGAGAAAAATAAAGAGATTCAAAGTGTTGAGAAAAAAGTTTTTCCCAAAAATAAAGAACCTATAACAGAAGAAAAAGCACGTGAGTATATTCCCCTTCCACCTTTAGAAAAAAGTGAAGAGGCAAAAGTAGAAAAAGATGAAAAAGTAAGCATCTCAATTGAAGGATACGAAAAACTTTTAATCGAGCTAAACGACTCACTTAGATCATTCAAAAAAATAGTATTCGAAGAATTCGAAATGCCTGAAGAAACAATAATAAATAGCTCAACATTACT
>NZ_JBNKXY010000268.1:0-585 GCF_050300555.1 Arcobacter sp. | reverse complement strand
TTTTACGCAGGTCCTAAACATCCTAAGGAAGCATCCTACCAAGAATGAATATTTTCCTATGCACATTCTATTTTCTACAATTTATTTATTACAGGACAGAAATTAAATCATATAAATTAATCTAAGCATAAAATAAATATGGGTGATTTAGTATAATCTAATTACTGTGACTTTCACATATATGCCAAGATTCAAGATTTAAAGATGCACATAGTTTTGTAATTATTTTCTTCAAGATTTGCATGATTGGATTTTTATATAATGCATAACATGGAATTTGTTCAAGCTTACTATAAATATTTCCTAAAAAAAATCCAAAGAAATTTATTTTTTATTTTTCTAATATTTATTTTATTTATTCTAAAATTTAGAAATTCAAACTTAAATGAGTTTGATTTAACTAAAATCCTGAAAAAGAAAAGGGGTACTGTTCATTTGGGCCGAAACTGGCTATGGGCTTCATTCATGATTTTAATATTATTTGCTTATATTCAATATATATAACATTTTATTATGAAACAAAACTAATTTGACAGAATTATGGAAGGCCAAAAATTATGGGGATTTTTATGGACCTTAGGAATG
>NZ_JBNKXY010000267.1:0-587 GCF_050300555.1 Arcobacter sp. | reverse complement strand
CACCCTTGCATTACTCAATGCAGGTACTCGATACTTGTCATGGGGATTGGAAAGTAGTAGCACGTTTCACATATCGTGTAAAGACACTCATCTGACAATTGCTAGCTTAACTTTAGTTATTAAGTTTGATGTTGATATTTTAAAATATGATGTGAATTAATCTTCTTCGTTCATGGTTAATATTCTTGCTAAGGGATATGCATGATAGTGTCACAACTCCTTTATTGATTCTTATCTTTTTTGCTTCTGCGATACTTGTAGATACGACGGAGATGCCGCCGAAATTTTGTAGTTTTAGTTTCGGCTATTGGTTGAGGTTTAGTGATATCTCAGGGTGTTTGTGGATCCCAGAATGTTACAGTTGGTATCAGAGCCTAGATTATAGATTCTAGGCAAACTGAAGAATAAATTGACACACATGCACATATAGGAAAGGTATCGGTACATATATCTTTCATTTGAAAAAAAAGTGTAATTAAGTGCTCGCTCAAGCGCTAACTGGTGGCCTCCCACCTCACTTTGGGGGGTACGTGTGCACTTGGCATTGTGACCCCTTGGACGGTGAATACAGGTGGCTGAAGCACACT
>NZ_JBNKXY010000266.1:0-589 GCF_050300555.1 Arcobacter sp. | reverse complement strand
ACTTTTATTGACTTTCTACACATGAAGGAAAATGTAGGAGCACTTCATCACACCATAAAATATGCAACGACATGAATGCAACAAACATATATATATATATATATATATATATATATCATATATAAATAATGCTTTAAAGTTTTACTTCCTTGTGAAAATCAGGGTGTTGCATGGATAAGATTGATGATGTCCATGAAAGCCGATTTAAAGCATTGGAAGAAATAGAGAAGGAGAAGATCAAGATAGCTAAGGCATACAACAAACATGTCGTGGAAAAATTGTTCCAAGTTGGAGATCTAATATGGAAAATGATTTTGCCATTGGGGACTCGAAGTGGTAAGTTTGGTAAATGGTCGCCTAGTTGGGAAGGACCGTTTAGAGTTATCCGGGTTGTGCCGGGTAATGCTTACTTCATGGAGGATCTTGAAGGAGATACGTTGCCAAAAGCTTTAAATGGAAAGTATTTAAAATGCTACTATCCTAACATGTGGCAAGACCGATAAAGGCGGTTATCATGTCAAGGAGAATTGGTGGAACCAAGAGGCATGGAAGGTTATGGGTAATTATTCGGTGTAAGCATGAAAAGAAT
>NZ_JBNKXY010000265.1:0-589 GCF_050300555.1 Arcobacter sp. | reverse complement strand
TTGAGTTCCATCAGATTCTTCGTCTTCAAAATCAAACTCAACACTATCTCCATTCAAACTTTTGTGATAAGTTTTTATTTGCAGAGAATGATCTGAAATAATTTTTTCTTTAATTTTCTTAGGAATGTCATTATCTTCCATTATTTTTTCCATAAAATCTTATAAACTTTTGAATGTATAAATTAAAAATAAAAGAAATGAAAAATTTAGATTTTAATTCCGCTGAGCTAAAAAAAAATTGAAACAAAATACTGCACGATAGGTTTCGAAAAGAGGAACAACTTTTGAGATTGTATCTTTCCTAGATTCTAATTCAAAATTTAATTAAAATTTAGGGAAGACAAAAGTTGTTTAAACCTTTAGGGATTAAATTAAAATGCCTAGAGGTTTTAGAAAAATATCAAACTTGGCCCAAAATTCTCTTGTTACACCTAGTTGCATTTAAAAATATTTCTAGGGTATATTGTTTTAGAGTTTTTGAAAGTTTCATGAGGAGCACTTCTTTGAATTGATTGATTGTTTAATTTGAAAATGGACTTAATCTTTACACTTGGGCATTTAGATTAGTGATCGTATTAGTATTAACTCT
>NZ_JBNKXY010000264.1:0-568 GCF_050300555.1 Arcobacter sp. | reverse complement strand
GCATCGAGGTGAGGGAGCTCTTCGCCAGGGTGTGGGAGTGGAAGAAATAAAATTATATAGAACAGAGTCTTATATAATATGGTAGGATCATATTTCTATTTATTATGAAGCTTTTAACTAAAATATACAACATATATTCATTTATTTATGAAAACATACAACACATTGGTGTATTTATCAAAATCTCCACCGTAAACAGCGATCCAGTTGTCGGCAACACGTCGCCGGCAACCGGGACGCCGACCATGCCATAGCCGGCCACGTCATAGCCGGCTATGGCGCGTCCAACGTCGGCCGGCGAGCCCCACGTGGTCGCGTTAATTGATTAAAGAGTTTGGTTTTTTCCGTAATTTGATGCCATGATTGATTGAAGATTTTGATTTTTCTTACGTGTTAATTAAGTGATGTCGGTGATGCTTGTTCACGATGCTTATAAAATGGACGACGTTCGTTCGACAGCGATCAGAACATGTAATTGTTATTGTTATCTTATTTTAATTACTATTATTATTTTATGTGATTATTATTTCATATGAGAATCATCGAGGAAAGATGATTTTTACGGGAA
>NZ_JBNKXY010000263.1:0-590 GCF_050300555.1 Arcobacter sp. | reverse complement strand
GAGAGAAAAATAAATAATATTGATGCTACCAATGTAAGTCAAATTTTATTTCATCATATGAGGTTTAATATATCCTATTATATATTGTTCATTAATATTTTTATTGCAAACATCACTTGATAAAAAAGACTCAAATCAAAAGTTAATGCAACAAGGGAGTGATATAAAAAATTCTAAAGACAAGGTAAAACACAAATATAATTGTTTCTAATATAGTGTGAATACTTACATGCCAATAAAGTGATTGATGTATTTTTTTTCCAGGGTAAGATAGTAAGAATAAAAGAAGAAGATAAAAAAAGGTCGATATGCATGAAAGGTGCAACAAAAAGTGAAGTACATAATATAGATAGTTCAGAAAATCAGGTAAGTAAATACGATTCTTACACTACAACAAGACAATCCTGCAATTGAATTCGTAACTAGGTTTTTAGTGAGATTTCTTTGTGAATCAAACTTATACCCTCTTTTTTTACAATAGGAAATACCACAAGATGAGTTGGAGAACGATGACACAATAAAGGAAAATGTTTTGTCTTCAAAAGATGAACAAGTAAAGTTGAAAAGAAGGTGTAAAGCTATTATAATTG
>NZ_JBNKXY010000262.1:0-591 GCF_050300555.1 Arcobacter sp. | reverse complement strand
ATAATAAATTCTCCAAAATTCTATTTTGTGATGTGCTTTAAGTCGGTCAAGTTGTTTTGATATGTTTTTGTTATAGATTGGTAATTTTCTAAACACAACTTTGTTTCAATCTTTAATTGATTTACATGAATCGCTTAAGATGTGAAGAAACTTACCGATTTCTAAGAAAAATATACTAAAACAACTCGACTGACATAAATTATATCACAAAATAGAATTTTAGAGAATTTATCATAATTTTATCAATTTTATAAGTGAGCTTAAAAATTCGAACAAACTCATAAAACAATCAACTTGGAAGAATTTAAATTCAATATTTGTGGCACATTTTGAGATGATTCCAATTAAAATGATTGCATATAATCTTGAGTTTCCAAAAAAATGTGAATTTTAAAGACCTAAAGTACACCTTTTGATTTTTTTAATAGAAAACAAGGTGTCTGGGCTACTTTAAAAAATAAAAATTATTTCAAAGGGTGGCTAGAGACTTAGACGCCTTTTCAACGAATGAACAAATGCTATTTTGATAAATTTTGAAACTGAGACCACTCAGAAAATTTTGGGGTCAAGGTCCACCGATTTGGACCTTGC
>NZ_JBNKXY010000261.1:0-591 GCF_050300555.1 Arcobacter sp. | reverse complement strand
ATGCTGTTTCCCTATACATTGCCGACCTATAACTAGAGTACGACATCAAGTGGGATAGGCACTCATGACCTTCACCTAACATGACGGCTACTCCTTGGTCAAATAGATTGCGTGGACCTAGGTGGGCTTCATCTCCTGTTTCAACACCTGTATGCAAAAAAGAATTACATTTGCATGTCAAAGTAAAAAATCAATAACTTCAACACCTGCGTGCAAAAGAGAACTAAATTCGCATGTCAAAGTAAAAAACAATTACTTCAACACTTGCGTGCAAAAGAGAAGTAAATTCACCTGCAAGTAGTATGTGGAAATAGATATGCAGCGGGCATGCCTGAAGGCGTCCTTGATCACCTTCCATGTAGCATTGTTGAACACAGAGCTGTCTTAGGCCTCGCTAACTCCGTTGGCCAAACGAAAATGTTCCTCCATGCAAAAGAGAATTAAATTTGCATGTCAAAGTAAAAAAATAAAAAATTGAAATTTATCTACTATACTTACCCAGAACATATTCGCCACGGCATCCTAGAAGGAGCCCTGGTCGGCATACTGCCTGAATGCCCAGTGGGTCCATGGGCATGCAGCTTCTCATCG
>NZ_JBNKXY010000260.1:0-591 GCF_050300555.1 Arcobacter sp. | reverse complement strand
TTTTAAAGCTTTAATCAAGGTTTGTCATCAATCACCAAAAAGGGGGAGATTGAAAGTGCATCTAGGCCCCTAGTGGATTTTGGTGTATTGAATGACAACTTGATTAAATGACTAATATCGTTTGTTAAGTGTATAAGCAGATTCTAAATGGAAAGTACTAATGAATTCATTGATATATCTCTTGGAGTACAATTATGGAGCAAATGGAACTATATGATAAATATATGATGTCAATCAATAGATAGTTCTATATTGAAGAGTCTATGTCAAGTCAAGCAAGAAAAACACATGAACAATAAGAAAAAGAATATTAACTTGGTTCAACACTTGTGGCTTGCTCATAATCAAGAAAGGATTGATCAAGTGCTACTTCTAAGCAATGGATATCTATGGAAGCAACTTGATCATATGAAGAAGGTTTTCAAGAATGAGTCTATGAAAGACATGAAGTGATGTGTGAGACATGATGGTAGTTGAAGAAGGATTAACAAGGACTTGGCCACGATGAACCATGCACCGGAGAAGAGCAAGCGGGAGTCTTGGCGTCGAGGTACCGGATGTGATGGAGAAGGGCAAGTGGATGTTTGAATC
>NZ_JBNKXY010000259.1:0-590 GCF_050300555.1 Arcobacter sp. | reverse complement strand
AGATGATGTGATGTACGACTGCAAATGACAAGTAGTGAAATAAGATGATGCACTACCGTAAATGACAAGTAGTGAAATAAGATGATGCACTACCGCAAATGATGGGTAGTGGAATATATTGTGATGACGACAAAAAGTTATTGATCATGATGTGTAGAAAGAGAGCTACGAAAGAAACCAAGAGGGCAAAGTCGCACCACGATGATGATGATGTGATTAACCAAATCGATGTGACTTAGCTAACTAAATAAAATAAAATAAGAAATTGACTGACTTAACAAATTTTTTGTGGACACGCTTGACTTTGATGATGAGAATATATGTGGACTAGATGAATAAAGACTTTGATTGACTAAAATTAAAATGAGCCTCAACATGAGTAATAATATTAGCAAGCGGCATATAGCACGAGATGATATGGCAGTGATCTGAGACATGATGACTAGCAGCAATATGAAGCAGCAGTAGCACACAAAAGACTGTAGAAACCTTTGTACCCGCACAGTATGTGCACAGTGCACATGGAGCAGAATATTCCCACGTGGACAGCGCCCAATATCCGATTGATGCACATGGCACAGAAGATCTGA
>NZ_JBNKXY010000258.1:0-592 GCF_050300555.1 Arcobacter sp. | reverse complement strand
AAGCCCAAACTTCCATCATTATTCTTGCTCTCCTCATTGCCAGACACAACCTGACCCACTAGACTCTGAGGATCCGCCATCTACTTCTAGAAAAGTGGATGGGTGTCAAATTTTGTTAAAAAATAGAAAGAAAAATTGCTCTCAGTGCGGGTTGCAGAATTAATGGCCTTCCAACGCTCTAAGGTCCTTGACGTAGATGATGACACATATCCAATAATATCATGCTACAGAGGTTTCAACCTCGAAAGGCATGAAGCATATAGACATTCGAGTGAGCTCGTGTCTAAGTCAATTCAAATGAAGCTTTGATGCTTCTTCTTTCTAAATATCTTCTTCATGAGAGACCATAATTTCTTGTCCTGGACTCGATTGAAAATGCAGATCGTCGAGAAATAAAGTGTTGTGTTGTTTCTTCTCTCATCAGAAAAGGCCTTGCATGTAGAACAATGGCAAAGAAGAAAAAGAAAACTTGATCTAGATTGACTCAGACTTAAGCTTAATCGAATGTCCTATTCGCTACATGTTGTTCGAAGCTGAAATCTTAATAGTACAATAATGTCGGTCCATGTTTCCACACTCGTCTCACTTAGCC
>NZ_JBNKXY010000257.1:0-592 GCF_050300555.1 Arcobacter sp. | reverse complement strand
ACGAGGAGTTCTAGGCTACGTGTCGCCCCCGGTTGTCCGTTCCTGTGGTGTGATGGAGTCTTCCGCTGTTCCATTCCGCTGAGAGTCATCTTAGTCAATAAAGACAATATTTATATAATAATTATACTTTATATTACGACATTTGGTTATCTGTGAGCACTTTTGGCCGTATGTGTGGAACAATTGATCATGGGTCATGCATACGATGAGTACTCGGTTTTGGCTTAAAAACCGGGTATGACAGATTCTCCAAATGAAACAAAGATAAAAGAAAAACAAAACAAAACTGTCCCGGATTCGAATTCAAACCTCACCAAGTCAATGACTCATCACAATCAAACCAAGGAACTGACCACTTGGTTTCTCAATCTCCCCCTTGATGAGTCCATTGACAACAAAAGGCATAAAGTTTGAAGTTTGAATCCAAGACCCCATGAAGCACAGCTAGAAGACCAAAAGCCAATGAAAAGCTCAAGAATGTCATCTAGAAGAAGGAAAACCGCAAAAGCCAATAAAAGGCACAAAAAGCGGCAAAGCAAATTAAAAAGGCAAAGAAGAGTTAAGAAAAGCTCAGAAGAGCAAGAAAAGCTCA
>NZ_JBNKXY010000256.1:0-593 GCF_050300555.1 Arcobacter sp. | reverse complement strand
TAATAAAAAATAGAGTAAGTTAATTAGGTAGATGATAATGTGTACATCTTGCATGTCAAGAGAATTGTGGATATTTAAAATAATTATTATTTATGCAATTTTTCATAGAATTTATAGATAATAAAAAAATTAGAGGAAAGTGATGAGACAGATGATGATTTGTGCAACGTGCATATCTAATTATTATTTATGTGAATTATTTGTAGAAATTATAGATAATAAAAAAATTAGAGAAAAATGACGAGACAGGTGATGATGTGTACATTATGCATGTCCAGAGAAATGTTATAAAGAATCAAACTACATTTTAACTGAAACAATCATAAGAAGATTGTTTAAGCACCTATGCAAACATACATATAGAAGATTACATACACCACCAAATCAAAATAAGAGTGAGCTATGTGCACTTCTGGAGATTTATTTATTACCTAAAAAATTAACACGATATCAACCGTGCCCTATTTTCAGGTGTTGTACCCAATCATCTGAAGCCGCAGGGGATAAAACATAAAAGGAAATCAAGAAATGTACAATTGGTAACACAAAAAATGAGAACTAAAGGTACCGATCCAATTGGAACCACATGGGCA
>NZ_JBNKXY010000255.1:0-593 GCF_050300555.1 Arcobacter sp. | reverse complement strand
ATTTTAGGAAATGGCTTAATTAAGATGAATCAAACCTCTTGCTATATTTTGTGTAATCATATTGCCGCATCATAAGCCAAAATTTTAAAATTAGCTTAAATGATGGTACAAGTCAATATTTTGAATATAGTAAAAAAAATTCTATGACTTTTCGGCCAATTGTTTGAAAATGGCCTGAACAAAAGGAATTTTGGATAGTGTGTTATTGATGAATTTCTGAATCTCATTTGACCAAAATTTCAAAATTAGCCCAAAATGGTGAATTCTATCGTAACATTGCAAGAAAATAATATATTTAAATGCAATATAACACTTGTCATAATCAAAACATAAAGTTGATCATAACTATATTACAGAAGATTTCTACTGGATTACATGAGCTTGCAGGAATTGAAACTAATTTTGAATTCAAATTTAAACTAAATTTAAACTGCAAACAAATTAAATAGAAAATAAAGAAAAATAGTAATAGCAGTGGGCCGGTTTCCTTAAAGGAAATCGAGACCGCTTCCGAAACCGGCTTGGCCCACAAGGGCATGCGGTCCAGGCCAGCCGGTGGCCCGAGTGGCCTACGAGGCCCACGAGCACTAGGG
>NZ_JBNKXY010000254.1:0-593 GCF_050300555.1 Arcobacter sp. | reverse complement strand
AACTTTTTGAGACAATACTTTTTATTTGAAAATTTTCACAACTCAAATGAATGAATCATTTAAAAGAAATTTTGAACACCATTTAAATATTTTGATTCTTTGAACTCATACAAAATAAATAAAATAAATTATTTTAACTTAAATCAAATGAAATCCTTTTGAAAATTTAAATTTATTGAGGAAAATGGTTCACATTCTGAAATAGAAATTTTGGGATGTGACATCCTCTATTTCTAAATATTTATCGTCTTTAACTTTTACATCGATTTTGATCATTCATTTTATTAAAAAAGCTAAAGTTATAAAAAAATCAAATATAATACTTAAACAATAACAAATAGTCAAAGTTGATAAAAAAATTAAAATAACAATTATTTAAGAAAAAAATCAAAACAACAAATATTTAGAGACGGATGGAGTATGAGGATAACCAACCTTGTATTGTTCAATGTTGTCCATCATTTTTTTCACTGATTTTGAGATTTTTTGTTTGGCCTCATTGGTGTAGCTCGATCACAGCTTGTTGCACTTGCTTCATCAACTGTTGATATATAGCATTGTTTTTTGGTTTGCTGACAGTCCTATTGTACGAG
>NZ_JBNKXY010000253.1:0-594 GCF_050300555.1 Arcobacter sp. | reverse complement strand
TTTGTCTTGTAAGAGATCTAATTAAGCAGTTGCTTTTCTTTTCTGCTCAACTAAATTCCGCTGAAAAAAAGTTTGTATATTGTAATCCCGGTGGCCTTAAAATGTTTGTTAATTCTATTTTTATGTCATTGCGTAAAATGTTTGTTAATTCTATTTTTATTTCATTGCATATTTAGTTAAAAGCGCAGAGTGAGCTTAGCCCAGCTGGTTAGATTTCTAGTGATGGAACTAATTCACTCAGATTCAAATCCTAGATTTAATATGTGTGTTATATATACGGCTAATTATTTTTTCAGTGTGAGGCGACGTCCCCGTCGACGATGAGACGCTCTTAATAACTGACTTTATGAATCTCAAGATCAAACTGACTCAGTCTTTCAGATGTGTTTATAAGGGTAGGATATATATATGTATTCATAAGAGTGAATGATCATACTTGTGTTTGTACTATATTTAAAAAAATCAATAATACTTCGGTGGATAGGTATACGGCGTGAGCGAGACAGTTTAAGATTTACCTTGTAAACATCCATGCCAGCGCAGCTCTATCCTTGTCGACTGCATTTTGGACCGGGCTGCTGCGTCACAGAGAGA
>NZ_JBNKXY010000252.1:0-594 GCF_050300555.1 Arcobacter sp. | reverse complement strand
GAAAACAAATGGTTAATATATTTCACACCATGTGTACAACATGGACAAAAAATTCCTCACTAGTGTGTACCAATCCAGTCCCATTAGTCACAACGGCACAAAAACAATGTAAATAAAAAATGGAGTTATTTTATACCACATACACACTTCCATATGCCACAACAGAGCCATGTCTATAATGCTTCCTAACGTGTACAGTGCAAGAATAAGAAGTAAAGCACATTTAGAATTTTGAACAAATTACCTGCCTGCCACCTGCATGCAAATTTTGGGCTTGTTGGGATAATGAAGACATGTTCACATCACCAGAAGAGCTCGGGCCCTACAAGATGAATAATAATTAATATATATTCACTTTCAAAACCTTAACAGCTTTGCTGAACACATCAAATTGAACGAATAAAAAAACCAAAGAATTGTGCAAAACTAAGAACATTCTATAGGGACTACGGAGCACATATAACATTCAAAAATAAATGAAACTCACCCTAAGATTTTTTGAATTTTGATTGATAGTATCGTTATTTATTGCAAACCTGATACCATAAGTGTTAAAGCTTTTCAAAACATATTGAGAAATATTTGTCGTTAACC
>NZ_JBNKXY010000251.1:0-596 GCF_050300555.1 Arcobacter sp. | reverse complement strand
AACATGAGCAAATTAATGAAACATAGAATCTCAACATTGTTAAGACATCCATATGATTATCTTCAAAGTAGATAGTTACATTAAGATAGAAATGATCTTGTAATCACAGTACAGAACCGACACACTAACTATATGATGAAAATGGCAGTGGATGGTGATTCCTCAGTCATAGAAGATGGCACATATCCTCATATACATGCTCTTACCTATCCTCATATACACGCTGTTAGCAATAATTAAAAGATGGCACATGCAAGGTCCCAATGTTAATGGAAAAATAAAAAACAGAACCTTCAAGGTGAATTTGAAAATTTTAGTAAGAGTGTGACAAAAATGTGTTTTCTTCTGTTGCAAAGGGTACTTAATCCAAGAGCAGAGCACCTAGTTCATGATCATAACAAAAGGTTGTCTTTACTTATTCAGATTAAAGTCCAATGTAAAAAGACACACAGTAATAAGCACAAATTCATAGCTAAATCCATGTTCAGAAATTTGCAGGTTCTAGATAGTATAACACAAACTCTGAAGTCTGAACAACTTAAGCCTAAAGTCTTTACCTTGCATTTAGGCAACAACTTGTGGTCTTGCACATCTCA
>NZ_JBNKXY010000250.1:0-597 GCF_050300555.1 Arcobacter sp. | reverse complement strand
TACCACCTTGTTGGCAGTTGACGAATGGGAAACTGGGTTTGCCACCCAACAGTGAAGCCTTGATTAGCATGAAAACCATTGTTGGAGTTCACGTCCTGGCAGGTTATGGAGCAATTGCTACCCATAAGACATATCTTACCTCACGATCCATCTCATTGTAGATCTACGGTGAGAATTCTTGTGAAAAAACGTCCTTCTGGTCGAATAACCACTCTTGTCCCAATCAAACAAGAAACGGTACGCAAGCGGCAGGTGATCCAAAGGTGCCCTTTCACTTGACTTCCCCTCATGATCTGGACTTAGCTCGTGGGTTCGAGTCTGAACTATTCATCATCTTGGTCTTGGCTAGAAAACCATTTTCTCAATAAAGTGATCTTCATGCCTCAACATCAATATGTCCTCAGACTGCTCGACTCAGCCCAAAAAAAATTTTGGATGACAAACTAGTTTTCCATCTCAAGATACTTTAGAATATAATTCTGAAGGTTTTCCCATACCTCGATGATGGGTCTGTTAGTGATCTTCTGAGATCATGCCCAAGGGTGCCGGTGATCTGATAGATTTTCAATTAGAATCTTGAGATCGTGCCCAAGGGTA
>NZ_JBNKXY010000249.1:0-597 GCF_050300555.1 Arcobacter sp. | reverse complement strand
TGAAAAGAAAACTAAATTTTACCAAGCGTCGACATCAGAGTTATATGGACTAGTTCAAGAAACACCGCAAACAGAGAAGACGCCATTTTACCCACGTAGCCCGTATGCTGTAGCAAAGCTCTATGCATATTGGATAACTGTGAATTATCGCGAAGCATACGGAATTTATGCATGTAATGGCATCCTGTTTAGTCATGAAAGTCCAATTAGGGGAGAGACGTTTGTAACCAGGAAAATTACACGCGCACTAGCGAGGATAAAACTTGGATTACAAGAAAGATTATATTTAGGGAACTTGGACGCCCTCAGAGATTGGGGACATGCAAAAGATTATGTAGAAATGCAGTGGCTAATGTTGCAACAAACAGAAGCAGAAGACTATGTAATTGCAACAGGTCAACAATATAGCGTTAGAGACTTTGTTAACGCAGCAGCAAAAGAACTTGATATTCAAGTGGAATGGAGTGGTAAAGGAGTTGACGAAAAAGGCCATGATGCAGATGGTAAATGCATCGTACAAGTAGACCCTAGATATTTTCGACCCACAGAAGTGGAGACGTTGTTGGGTGACTCTACTAAAGCCAAACAAAAGCTAGG
>NZ_JBNKXY010000248.1:0-594 GCF_050300555.1 Arcobacter sp. | reverse complement strand
ATGTAAGGTGCATACGAGTTCAAAAGTGGTTATGATGTATTGAAATCTCAAAGATTGACTTGAGTTATTATATATATGAAACTTTAAGAGAGATGTGTCCAATTGTGAATCATGTATGGACTTTTTTTACTAAAACTATCTATTTTTTGTTGGCAATATTATGGACAAATATATGTTTTCATATCATTTAAAAAAATTAATCAAAATTTGATATTATTGTTATTATTATGTGGTAATTTGGAGAAAGAAAGTTTGAATTGTCCCTAGAAGGCAGTTCAAATTTTCATCTACCTCTATGAAATGGACTATAATGGCACATATGAGCCTAGTTGTTATTTTTCTACAATTTTTTTCTCTTATTATATGCACATGCAGTTTAATATGTAATTAATTTTGATAACAACGTAGAAATTCATTTAACGTATAGAAAATAGTAAACCAGTTCCAAAAAATTTCAAACTTCTACAATACAACCTATCTGTAGTATATTACATATAAAAAATAATTTGGTGCATATAATATAATTATTTGTGTGTGCTACTTCAGAATGGTGCTATAGATATAAAGCACATTAGCAACGGGCTGATGATGGTA
>NZ_JBNKXY010000247.1:0-598 GCF_050300555.1 Arcobacter sp. | reverse complement strand
GTTTTTTAGTTTAATTTTAATTAGTTTTCAGTTTATTATGTCATGCTTGCTCAATAATTAAGTTTTCAATATAAAAATAATTCCAAAATCCTGGTTTAACTTTAGATTTGTAGATATACCCCAATACTTTTTATTAATTCTATTAATTCTAGATATTTTACATCTTAGCCCAATCTTTTTTTGTAATTACATATTTAATCCCTAGACATTCTGTTTTTATATATAACCCCTTTTTTTTTATAAATTATGTTTAGGTTCTAAATTTTTATAGAAACACCCTGACCTTTTTATAAATTATGTTTTAGTCCAAACACTTTACACTTAAGCCCATGTACTTTTTTTAATTGCAATTAGGCCCATGAACCATCTATTTTTATATTTTAGTCCCCGGAACTTTAAAACCTCATTTACTTAGAACACTTTTTATGCAATTAATGCGCTCATGTGATTGTAGTACCTTGTAGAATCTTTTAATACTATTTTTATAGACATTAGGTACTGTTTGGTGTGTTATTTCTTAGTGTGCTTGCATTGTTTCTTTTTCTGGTATGGCATTAATTAGAAGACAAGCAATTCAAGCATCTCCAGAACTTCGAGG
>NZ_JBNKXY010000246.1:0-598 GCF_050300555.1 Arcobacter sp. | reverse complement strand
AACTATACCAAAATAATTTGATTGACTTAAAGTACATCATAAAAAAGAATTTTGGAGATTTTCTCATAATTTTATCAATTTTATAAATATGTTTAAAAATTCAAGAAAAGATGAAAAATATAAACTTGGAAGATTTTTAATTCAAATTTTACGTCACCTTTTGAGATGATTCAAGTTAAAACAGTTGCATCTACTCTTTAAATTTCACTAAAAATCTACGTGAATTTTGAAGACTATAAGTACACCTTTTCAATTTTTTAAAAGGGAAGAGCATGAAGAGAAGTAAAAAAAATCAAAATTTTAGTGTGTGTAAGTGATCGTAAGGGGTAAGGTGTTTTTTTAAAAAGCCCCTTTTCCCCAACGTGAATAGCAGACAGGGCGTTTCTTTTGCAAAAAAAACCCTTGTCTCTATTGTCAATGGCGACCAAAGGATATATTTGTTTTTTTAATGTGCAACATATTTTAAAATTTGTATATTTTTAAAATTTTGCACCACTCCACTACCGTTCCATGGCCCCCTATCGGCCCAGCACGCACGGCCGGCCCGTGAGCCCGTAGCTAGCCCACCACGGCACGGCCTTGGCCCGACTCGCCTTGC
>NZ_JBNKXY010000245.1:0-599 GCF_050300555.1 Arcobacter sp. | reverse complement strand
GGCCCATTCGGAAATGGATACAGTGTAACACCGCTGGTGTTACTGTAGCAGCTATAGTACATCTACATTTACTCTACAGTAGTGGCTACAGTAGAGGCATGGTTCAAAGGGTTTCAAATTCAAGTTTGAACTCTTTTTGGAGATTTCCTTTTTAAGTCATATTTGCCTCTTGTACAGGAACTTCAAATTTTTTAATACAAGTGAGTCAATCTAAATTCACAGTGTTGAAGACAATGTCAAGAGAGATTTGCGGTGAAATTATGAGACTTTTCCCAAAAGGGTTGAACCCCTTAAAAATTCCAACAAAATTTGTAATTGGATTTGCTTCTAAATTTTATGATTCCAAATCCAGAGAGAATTTGAAGTTAGGCCAAAAAGGAAATTTGATTAGTTTGAAGTTATCTGCCACCTTGCCAAGTTTGGAAATTTTTAGACTCCAGGAAGGTTATAATTCGTAATTTCAAAATTTAAGTAATTGAAGAGATTTTGAAAATAATTGAATAATTGGAAACACTATTTAGCAATTACCGGTCCACTTCAAACAGTGTTGGCCTGCAGGAACAGTCGGCCCACCGGGCGAATCCCTTCCTCTAGCACAC
>NZ_JBNKXY010000244.1:0-600 GCF_050300555.1 Arcobacter sp. | reverse complement strand
ACAAGTATACTATATCATCTCATGCCATATCATCTTTCTCAATTGAAAAATATTTCTGAAAATTCAAGGAGCATACCACATCATCCTATACCATGTCATGTTTCTTCATTGAAAAATAATAAAATCACCTCATGTCATATTAAATTTATTCATTAAAAAATAATTCTAAAAATTGAAGTAGCATGTCACATCAGTACCCAGTTAGCACAGTCGATGCCTAATAGACAGATTTACACCAAAGTCTCTGTATTTTAATTAAACTCGGAATTAATCCTCTCAGTTTTATATTTTAACTCATGTGTTTTATCCAAATTAGATTTTTATCCTTACCTTTTTACACAGAGGCCCTCCAATTTTTCTGTATTTACAAAATACACTTAAAACTTCTATTCTTTTATAATTTAATCCTTATTTTTATATCCTGCATATCACGAGGTGAGTTACCAACTAGTAATTACTATTTTGATAATAAGACATATTTGGGGGCATCTTGATACTGCAATACAAGCAACCAGGCCGCGCATGATTTAGACGAAGCCAATAGAACAAGCCCAGTAGAAGGGATCCATCAGCCCAATCATTTTTTTTGTCACGGTTTCG
>NZ_JBNKXY010000243.1:0-600 GCF_050300555.1 Arcobacter sp. | reverse complement strand
ATCGTTTCAATTAATTTTGAAATATTTTCTTCTTTTTCTGGACCAATTGTATCTTTTACTAAAGATAATTCTTTTTCAGCTTCAAAACATAAGGTTTCTGCTTGGTTTTTTAAATCAATAGTTTCACGTTTTTCTTTATCTGCAGTAGCATATTTTTCTGCATCCGCTAACATACTTTCAACTTCACTTTCATTTAATGTTGAAGCCCCTTGAATCGTTACTGATTGTTCAACTCCTGTCTCTTTTTCTTTTGCTTTTACGGATAAAATGCCGTCTACATCAATATCAAAAGTTACTTCAATTTGTGGTACACCACGGTTTGCTGCTGGAATTCCATCTAATCTAAAGTTACCTAAACTTTTGTTTCCATTAACTAACTCACGTTCTCCTTGCAAAATATGAATTTCAACATTAGTTTGATTATCAACAGCTGTTGAAAACATTTCTGATTTTTTAACTGGAATTGTTGTATTTCGTGCAATAATTTTTGTCATTACACCCCCAAGAGTTTCAACTCCTAATGATAATGGAGTAACATCTAATAATAGAACATCTTTAATTTCACCTGCTAATATACCTGCTTGAATTGCTGCTCCAATA
>NZ_JBNKXY010000242.1:0-602 GCF_050300555.1 Arcobacter sp. | reverse complement strand
TTAAGATAAAATGCTGCTGAAATCTGAGTTCAAATAACCTCAAATGTTGCTGGATTTTAGTTAAAAAGTTGATGAAATTTGAATTTAAAGGTTGTTGAAATTTTAGTTCAAAATTTGCTGAAATTTAACTTCAAAATATGCTGAAATTTAAATTTAAAAGTGGCTAGAATTTGATTTGAAAAGGTGCTGAAATTTGAATTTAAAAGTGTATTAAATTTTAATTTAAAAGTTTCTGAAATTTCAATTCAAAATGTGCTGAAATTTGTTATTTTGAGAGGAGGGGCAACTATGTTTTTTTCTAATGGGTGAATAGAGTTAAAATCATTATTTAACATATTATGAAGGGATATGGGCATTCTATTAGTGTTAAAGTGCTCACGCAAAATTTGAAATTCAAAAGTATTTGAAGTATTTTCATGGAAATAATGGAAGTGGAAGTGGAAATGCTTAATTTGCAAAATTTGAAATTGAATAGTATTTGAAATCTGATTTAAAATTTCATATAAAATCAGCTATATTTGTTGAAATCTGGTTTAGGGGTAAAATCACAAGGACACTTCTGTCTTTTTACATCATATTTAACAATGTTAACATCACATAAC
>NZ_JBNKXY010000241.1:0-601 GCF_050300555.1 Arcobacter sp. | reverse complement strand
ATGAGAATTCTGAGTCAAAAAGTGATGAGGTGGCATTCATAGCTATCAAGGGCAAAACCTCATCAAGCAAGTCACTCTTCCCCAAGCTCTCAAAGCATACATGCCTCATGGCAAAGGAAGGTAGAAAAAAGATAAAATCCAATACCCCTTCCTCTCCCAAGTATGTCACTAGTGATGAAGATACTCTTTCTAGTGATAATTATGATTCTAGTGATGATGATAACCCTCTTCCAAGTGAACTTATAAAAAATCCTAATGCTATGATCAAAGGTCTTATGAAGCAAGTTGGAGCTAGGGATGAGCTTCTTGAGCAACAAGAAGAATTGCTTGTTCAAGAAAAAAAATTAACGAAGAACTCAAGAAGCTCCTAGCACTTGAAAAGAGTAAGGTTGAGAAGCTTGATCAAGAACTTGCTCGAAGCAAGGAGACTACATGTAGTCTCAAGAACTCAATTAGTGCTCTTTAAGTTCAACATGATGTCTTACAAAAGACACATCAAGATCTTGAAGTGCAATTTGATGCTCTTTGATCAAGCACCTCTAAAACATCAAGTGATCCTAAAGCTCCCAAAGCTTCTACAAGTAAAGGTTGTGAAATATGT
>NZ_JBNKXY010000240.1:0-604 GCF_050300555.1 Arcobacter sp. | reverse complement strand
AAAATATTCTGCTAGTGGAAATGATTTTGTAATTTTTCATACATTCATTGAAAAAGATTATACAGAGGATGCAATAAAACTGTGTAATAGAACAGAAGGTATTGGAGCAGATGGACTTGTAGCTTTACTACCATGTGAAGAAGCAGATTTCAAATGGCAATTTTACAATAGTGATGGAAGTGATGCTGCAATGTGTGGAAATGCAACTAGAGCAGTATCTCACTATGCTTTTAACAATGGATTAGCTCCTTCGAAAATGAAATTTTTGACTGAAGCTGGATTAATTAAATCAGAAGTAAATGAAAATATTGTTGAAACACAAATGACTAAACCAATTGTTATAAAAGAAGAGTTTGAGCAAGAAGGTTTAACTTGGTATTTAATTGATACAGGAGTTCCTCATTTAGTAACAATAGTAGATGATTTAGAAAAATATAACCATGATTTATGTGCAAAAATGAGATATGAACACAATGCAAACGTTAATTTTGCAATAATTGAAAATGGCGAAAATGGTAAAATACTAAAAGTAAGAACCTATGAAAGAGGAGTAGAAGGAGAAACTTTAGCTTGCGGAACAGGAATGGTTGCTTGTTTTCTAAGA
>NZ_JBNKXY010000239.1:0-604 GCF_050300555.1 Arcobacter sp. | reverse complement strand
ATCACTTTGCTGTACAGTGAGACGTGTAATAAGAGGGTGCTTCTTAGATTACATGTAAAGGAAGGCGTGCATAATATAGCACCCCGTATTACGACTCTCTAATTATTTTTATTAGAGTCTTAATCATATATCAAATCCAATGGTTAATCAAATTAAATTGTTTGGAACTCATAGTTTGAAACCCTAGACTCCTTTTCATGAATTGATTTGTCATCTAGGTGCAAACATGAGTTTTTGTCCAAATTTCATCAAATCTTGAGGTTCCAAGAAAAATCCTATCAAATTTCATTGGGATTCAAACCCTAGAAGCTTCCCTAATTTTTAAATAAAAATCCATTTCAAATCTGGAGAAGTTCCTATAAGAAAAGATGTTCCTTACATCAAATCCTTCACAACCATATTTTATCTCAAAATTCTCGAGCTCGGGAAAATCACTTTTGAATCAAAACAACTTTGGTTTCTTTTGAAAAAAATAAAATATAGAAATTATATTTCTTCTCGGGCTGTGCCTAGGCCAGCCAGCCCACGATAGCCCATCAGCCGCCCACCTGGTAGGCCGCCTCCCCTGCCGTACCGCACACGCGTCACCCATGATGCCACACAC
>NZ_JBNKXY010000238.1:0-604 GCF_050300555.1 Arcobacter sp. | reverse complement strand
CCAATCCTTTTTCATCTGGAGACTGTAGATTCTTGTGTGGCAACAGTCAAATGTCTCAAGCAGGGGTTACAAAAACTAGTTGGTTTTCGTGAAAACCAGTCTGGTTTCATCGGACGACCGATTTTTTTCTTTAAAAAATGAACATATATACTGTAGCAACGGTTTTTGAACGGTTTTCCAGTTTACGACTGGCTGTTTTTCCTGGTTCTACTGGTTTTGTAACCCCAGTTCTCAAGTCTTTGAGTTAGGGTAACCAACCATATTTTTTTAGATAAAAAGATTTTATTCCCAGTCCCTGTTCGAGACCCCAACATACATCATCCAGACTGGCTGAACGGGGAGCCACCCCAGCACAATACACCCTTCAGGAAACGATCCCAACAGAATCAGCTAACACCTGCTACCAGAACCTGCCTAACAGAATTCCAAACTCACACACCAAAAGAGCACTGGACAGACAACATCAGTTCCATCTATCATCAGCACGCGCACACTCACAGTCAGACTTCTCTTTTTTTGGACCTTGCCCTTATCAGCAGCTGCTCCCAACATTTGCCAGGATCAAAGATGAGTCCCAACACATTCTCATGCGCTTGAAATCTTC
>NZ_JBNKXY010000237.1:0-605 GCF_050300555.1 Arcobacter sp. | reverse complement strand
GTAGATTAACTTTTGACATTAAACATAGCTTCAAATACACACCTAAACAACAAAAAAAACTTAAGCAACAAAATGCATTTACCTTCTAGAAACAAACCATTCAAGAAAAATAAAATCAAAACCTTCCCCCCTTGTTTTTCAATTTTTCCTGGCCACCATACGGACATATCAAGATTTTATATATTTTCTCTCTCCTATTTCTAAATCGGGTACTTAAAAACTACTAATACTCCATAAAAAATACCTAAAAACATAAACCACACATACAAATTGAAGAATATAAAAGGGGCTACTAGATCCATACAAATACGATGACTAAACACCTGAAACAAACATGTACTTTATGCCAAAAAATTTATGGAACCCTATATTAACTTTAACCATGAACGTAGCTTCAAATACACTCCTAAACAACAAAAAAACTTGAGCAACAACATGGAATGACTTTCTAGAAGTGAACCCTACAAGAAAAATGAAATCAAAACCTTGGCCCCTTGTTTTTCAATTTTTCCTAGCCACCGTACGGACAGAGTTGCAAACTCATTGTTCACTCTGCTAAGGGAAAGACATTGGTGCTATATATATAAAGATCACAGTAGCAATGA
>NZ_JBNKXY010000236.1:0-606 GCF_050300555.1 Arcobacter sp. | reverse complement strand
TGAAGTATTGAGCGGTATCATTGTAACACCCCATGTTACTAAAACCCTAATCAACCTCGTTAGCCCTTAATCAAGTATTAAATCAAGTGGTTAATACCCTCTCAGGCAAACCAAGCTTAAATTAGAATTGATTCAAATTCAAGTTTGAGGGCATTTGAAGAATTTTGCGTGGAGAACCTCAAATCCCTTGAATTCAAGTTCCAATAGCAACTAGATGTGATTAGGGTCCTACATGCCAAATTTCAACAAATTCTGAAGCCTCCATGTCCCTAGAATTCAAATCCAATCAAATTTAGCTCAAATTGGTTCTCTGATTTTTAATTCAAATTTCATTTTGAATTTTGAAAAACTCCAATGAGGAAATTTGTTCCTTATTAAATCATCTACACGTCCATATTTTATTTGGAAAATTTGGTGCACAGGAAGGACACCTTTGGATCAAATCAATTCAAGTCTTTTTGGAAAAGTTTTGAATAAATAAAAAAAGAACTATTCATCTTGGGCCTGGCTCATCCTCCTCCTTCCTAGACCGGCCTAGCAATCAACACTGTCTTGATGTTTAGAACCTGTATAAAATCATAGAGGATGATTAGAATTGTAAATATC
>NZ_JBNKXY010000235.1:0-607 GCF_050300555.1 Arcobacter sp. | reverse complement strand
AAATCTGATTGGTATGTCAACTTTGTGAAGGATTTTGAAAACTACTCAAATTTTTACAACGAAAATTTCTACCCTGAATTAAGAGATAAATTTAATTCATTAATAGAAAGAAATATTGAAATTGTTGAGAATGTTTTTGACACTCTATATGAAATTCCGAATAAAGGATTAAGATTAAAAAACAAGCTATTTTAAGCTAATTTTAAAACAAAGTTTTCATCGTATGGTCTTCCTAATTTTACAATAACAAAGGTCTGTTTTATAAAAACTTAAAATTATTTTACTTCTTACGCATATAAACACTAATAGGAACTCCTTTAAAATTGAAATGCTCACGTAGTTTATTTTCTAAGAAACGTTTATATGGTTCTTTTACATACTGTGGTAAATTACAGAAAAAAGCAAACTGTGGTTGCGGTGTTGGCAACTGCATGATATATTTAATCTTCACATATTTTGCTTTATATGCAGGCGGTGGATAACTTTCTATTATTGGCAAAAAGATTTCGTTAAGCTTACTCGTTTTAATTTTCTTAGAACGGTTTTGGTATACCTCAACAGCTGTTTCAATAGCTTTATAAATTCGTTGTTTAGACAATGCCGAAAT
>NZ_JBNKXY010000234.1:0-607 GCF_050300555.1 Arcobacter sp. | reverse complement strand
TAGGTTGCACCGATACGGGATACGGATACGTCGATACGGTGATACGGCAACTTTAAAAAATAAGGATACGCCGATACGGCAAGTATATATATAATTTTATAAATAAAAGTATATATATAATTTTATAAATAAATATTATGAAGATAATGCTCAAAGTTAGAAATGATAAGGTTTGATAAATTTAATATCAATAATATAGATACAAAGATAAAAAGATAGTTGAAGACCATATTTTAATAACCTACTACTTGTTCTCATGTTAAAATTTATTCTAACAATACAATATTGATATTATAAATATTAAATATGACATACCTATTCAAGTTGTTCTAGCTCACATATTAAAATATCCTCTTTCTTCTCCTTGTTCTCATGCGATGAAGTATCGATAGAGTATCCGAGTGTATCGGATAAGTATCGTGATTTATTTTATTATATTTTTGATATGCCTTGATACGGTATCAAAAAAATATCGAATACGTATCGCGATAGCGGGTGCGGCGTGTAACTTAGTTCTTCACTTGGAGCGACAACTGCATGTCCACTGGTAATCCCGCTGATCCGCTGCACTGAGCAGAGCTGCTTTCCATCATCGATGGTCACTGAG
>NZ_JBNKXY010000232.1:0-608 GCF_050300555.1 Arcobacter sp. | reverse complement strand
ATACGAAAAATGGCAAAGACGCGTGGGTTAGGACACGAAGGGTCGGTCGGTTCATGAGGGAATGCTTCAACTCATGTGGGCACGTGGGGACGCTTCGGCTAGAGCAAGGGTGACATATAGCATATGTATATATATATAGGGCAATTGTAATTATATATATATATATATATATATATGTATGGGGCAATTGTGTTTCTACCCCTATCTCGAAGTCCAATTGTAATTTTACCCTCCATTTTTCAACTTTGTGATATTACCCCCACGATTCCAAAATGAATAAGCAGTTTACCCCTATCCTGTTATGTGATGTCAACGGTGCTAAATATGATGTAAAAAGACAGAAGTGCCCTTGTGATTTTACCCCTATTTGGAGTTTTTCTTTGTGATTTTACCCCTAAACCAGATTTCAACAAATATAGCTAATTTTATATGAAATTTTAAATCAGGTTTCAAATACTATTCAATTTCAAATTTTGCAAATTAAGCATTTGCAATACCACTTCCATTATTTCCATGAAAATACATCAATTACTTTTGAATTTCAAATTTTGCATGAGCACATTAACACTAATAGAATGCCCATACCTTCACCCATTAGAAAAAACTGA
>NZ_JBNKXY010000231.1:0-609 GCF_050300555.1 Arcobacter sp. | reverse complement strand
CATGTTGAGTAGTCTCACATCCTTTTATAAAGTTGCCACGCGACAGCGGGAATGCATGCATGATTGGTGCAGTATTAAGGGGGTGTTTATTTAGTTTTTTTATTATTTTTATTAGTTTTTAAAAGATTCAAAAGTTGAATGACCCTAAAAATGAGAAGCTGAGAAGCTTATGAAAAGATGCTTCCAACTTCTTGTTTTTGGAGGCATCCAATTTTTTAATCTTTCAAAAGCTAATGAAAAAATAACAAAAAATTATAAACAAACTACTAAGTGTGGTCGGTCTTGGCTTCCGCTTATTTCCTCTCGCCTCGTCCAAAGAATTTTACAAAATGTGTTTTTTTCTTCTATTTTTTCAGCTTTTATCACTTTTGTGGATTAGTTTTTGAGATTCAAAAATTTAATGGTCCTAAAAACGAGAAGCTGAAAAGCTTATAAAAATTGCTTTCAATTTCTCGCTTTTGAAACCATCTAATTTTTAAATCTCTCAAAAACTAATAAAAAACTGAAACAAATTTTAACTAAAACAGTATAGAAAACCGAGGTACAGTACAGTGCACTACAGATCACGGGGTGAAAGAATCTGTTGCCGTTCACGCGGGAGGGAGATTT
>NZ_JBNKXY010000230.1:0-611 GCF_050300555.1 Arcobacter sp. | reverse complement strand
TAATTTAAATGACTTCCGGATTAAACATATATGTATTCGGTTCCACGGCCTCGCTCCAATAGATGAAGATTTCATTCCTTTATCTTGATATTATTTTTCTTCTGATTTTTGTCAGTGTAAACTATTATTATTGTTCACTTTTACAAGATTAGTAAGGGGGTGTTTGGGAACAAAGTATTTTTAAAGTTTTGAGATAAAACTATGGTATTGAATAATACTATGGTATTTTTTCAGGGAGGTGTTTGACTAGCATGTAAAAAACTCTGTTTTGAATATCATAGTTTGCTAGATACCATGATATTTTTAGAGTATTTAAAACTCTACTCTAATTCAAAGTTTTAATAGCAATGACTAGTTTTTTGCATGTCTACTAAATATCATGATTTAAAATACTTTATCTCCAAATATGTGTTGGTGGATTGATGTAAAAAATATCATTGTATATCAATGATTATGTCATGACATTCAAATACCATGGTATTCAAATACTTTGGTGCCAAATAGGTCATTAATGATTTCTTTAAATAACTTGCAGCTGCTTAACTGCTTAAGACAGCTACTGCCACTCCTTGCAGTGTAATGGCAGGTCCAAATGCGGCAGACCATGATGG
>NZ_JBNKXY010000229.1:0-611 GCF_050300555.1 Arcobacter sp. | reverse complement strand
GCCTACTCCTTGACGGCAGTGGCTACCAAGTAGGAACAGGAATATCACCTACAAACGGGATACGTCGGACCACGGCATGCAATGTAAAAAGTGTAAAGCACACATAGATGTCACTAAATGTTATAAAAGCTATGAATGTATTCTTATTTCTTACCACCATAAATGCTTGCATCTGTGCGTGGAAAGTGATGACACCTCAATTTTCACCTGGATAAGAGGACCACTGAATATCAAAGATCAGACAGGCAGATCAGCCAATAAAGAGGTTGAGCCCAATAAGTAATATATCAAGAGTCATGTCGTAACTCCAAAATAACTCATAGTAGGATTAGGATCAAGAGTTTCTATCTTTTAGAGTTAGAGTCGGGATCCAGCTAAACTCTATGAGGTGATTCCCGACTATAAATAGATAACGTATATCTCCATCGAGGGAAATGAAGAATAGAGAGATAAAATATCAATGAATAGCAAAAAAAATCATATTGGACGTAGAGTTATTACTCTCCAGAGAGTCTAAAATAGTCTAAACCTTATGCCTCATGTTCTCCGAGATTAATCTCATCGATTTATATTTCATCTGATCATTCTCAAAATGTTTATGACGAGACATC
>NZ_JBNKXY010000228.1:0-611 GCF_050300555.1 Arcobacter sp. | reverse complement strand
GGATATCCTCCCTCCATCATATGTTGACATGAGAGCTCTCGTGTTCAGGGTGCCCCAAAATCCTGGATGGAGGCAAAAGATCAGCTATAAGGGCAAGACCGAGGCCGTGAAAGAGAAGAGGAAGATCGATGCTCGAACTCTTCCTAGGGATGCCTATGATTACAGATTCCACACTTCATTTCAGCAGGACTTCTATGAGTCTGTAATCATTACCAAGAACAAGCCCACGGTAATTTCTCATTGGATTGACTGGACCTATATGGAGGTAAAGTATGACGCGATCTTTGATGAGGTAGTGGCCGCTTGTAGAGGCAAGCACTTGAGGGATGTCATATCTTTCCAAAAGAATTGGAACAATGAGATAATAGCTCAATTTTTTGCCACATTGTATGTTGAGGATCGGGGGGACACAAGAATATTTCATTGGATGACCAGCGGTGTATGATTACCTTTGAGCAGTTTACTAGACTTTTTGAATTTGGGCAAAATGTTGCAAATCGCCACAAGATTCACTATGCACTCCACTTTGATGCAAGCAAAATGAGGTTCATGTTTCCTAGAAACAAAAGAGGGAGTGTGAGAACGACTACGGATCTACTTCCCTTTTATGC
>NZ_JBNKXY010000227.1:0-611 GCF_050300555.1 Arcobacter sp. | reverse complement strand
GGCAGTGATGTCATGTGCCGTTGCTACTGTGATCTCAGTAGCAACGGGCGCGGTGACGCACTCTAGCCCATTGCTACTGTGATCCAACAAAATCCAGGAGCAAAAGTTAAACATATATACAATCATCTTCCATCAAAAGTCAGTACCAAAAGCTAAACATATATATAGACAAGCATTATCCATCAAAATTCAGTACCAAAAGCTAAACATATATACAACCATTATCCATCATACATAGTTCATCCACTATACATCAAAAGTAAGTACCAAAAGGCATCATACATCTACAAGTTCTTCTACCATACAATGTTCATGATCACCATACATTGTTTATCCACCATACATCAAAAGTCAGTACCAGAAGACATTATATATCAAGTTCATGATCCTCATGGATCACTCATGGTTGCATATCGAGCAACCTAGAACGATGGAGATATTGTTCGACCACGTCGGGCGGTGATATTGCATCCTTGATGAAGCTTTCAATTTGGAAGAGCAAACCATTCTTATGCTCATACAAATAGTTGAGGCAAATGGGACACTTCAACCAACGCATGACTCTGGAAAATTTGAAGGGGCTGACGGGGCCAGCATCGTCACTACTTCCA
>NZ_JBNKXY010000226.1:0-611 GCF_050300555.1 Arcobacter sp. | reverse complement strand
AAGTTTTGGTGGTGTTTGAGAAGATAGTTATCAGCCGCTCCAAGAAATAAATTTTTAAGGGTGAGAAGACATTATTACCATTGGTTGGATTAATTTTGTGTTATTGAAAATAATGAAGCTTGTATAATTATTTTTTCACCAATATTTTTTGCCCATTATTTTTTCACTAATATTTTCACCATGAGTATCAATTCATCAAAAAAAATTAAAAACAACATTAGTGATTCAAACGAATTTGAAAACAAAATTTAAATGAAATTTCTTCAAATGAAATTGAAAATGACATTAAAAATAAAATTCAAATGAATTTGAAAATGGAATTCAAAATGACATTGAGAACAAAATTTAAACAAAATTGAAAACAAAATTAAAAACGACATTGAAAACAAAGTTGAAAAAAATCAAATGAAATTCATCAAACTAAATTGAAAACAAAATTGAAAACGACATTGAAAATAAAATTCAAATGAAATTGAAAAAATTGAAAAAAATCAAATGAAATTGAAAACAAAATTAAAAACATACTTCAAATAGCTAGCCGCACGTGTGGGCCATGTGCGCCTAAGCAGGCCGTGCATTAGTGGTGACCACTTAAGCAGCCGACACTAAAG
>NZ_JBNKXY010000225.1:0-612 GCF_050300555.1 Arcobacter sp. | reverse complement strand
TCCTTAATATGATTCGAGTGACATATCCAACCAGAGGACTACCGGTTACCCCAAGATATGGCATCAAACCATCGGTAACCCCGGACACAGTTTCCAAACCAGTCACCCAAATCATATCACCATCTTGCTACAAAAAGATTATTCATCTTCCCTCATGTGCAATAGTTCGATTAATCAAAATTAGACTAAGGACAAACCCAATTCCCAAAGCAATGCTAAGCATGACCTACCCAGAGACTCATCCCATATCTAGGTTATCAAGAAATAATAAGGAAGGATAAACTGACACAGGATTCAATTTAAATGTATGCAACTATCTAAAGTAGAGAGAGAAAGAATATAGGATCAACATGGTCAAGGAACACTTGCCTTGATTCCTCGCTAACTGCTGCTCAAAGTCTTCTTCTTGAAGGTCTTGAAGATTTCCGAAGTTCACAGCGTCTAAATAATAACGACGACCGAAAACAAGCAATACAAAGAATAAATAAAATAGTACACCAAACAGTACCTAAATACTAAACAAGCAGTGCCACCATATTCTACTCATCGCTACGAACACGTGAGCGCAAGAATCACCTAAATCAGAGTTACAGTTAAGAAGTTATGAGGGTT
>NZ_JBNKXY010000224.1:0-612 GCF_050300555.1 Arcobacter sp. | reverse complement strand
TTTTGTTCATAGTCGCGAAAGAAACTTTAGTGAGATTTGAAGCAATCTTTGTTTGGCATCTTCTGCATGATTGAGAAGAATGGAGAACGGTCATGATCTTCGATCGGAGCTATTGTCTATATTATAAGAGGTGATTTTTCCCCTCAATCTACTCATTTATTTACTAAGTAAACAATTTATTTTCTAATAGTACATTGCTGCTTCAGTGTCTTATGCTAAGTTCTAACGGATTGCTTATTTGTTTTCAGCCATCTAGATAGCTCAAGATGTTACCTTTCCATCACTAATCTTTTTTTTTCATTATCTGCACCCACATCATTTTTTGCTGATTGTCTGCTGCTCAATCTGATCAAACTGACTACTATTTAATTTAAACAGACAAGTATTGCTAGCCATTACTGGTTGACTACATGTCAGACTTACTGCTACCTGTGGCTGATTGGCTATTGCTCTATCTGATCAGATGAAATATGAAAATTTTCCTATAATTCACAGATCCAATTTTTTGTGTAATGGAAGCATGATATGGAGTTCATGGATGCGCCTTTTGAAACTGATGCTGATTGTTGATTGTTCACGGATTTCTTTTTCTTTCATCAAAAGGGAAGGGCC
>NZ_JBNKXY010000223.1:0-612 GCF_050300555.1 Arcobacter sp. | reverse complement strand
TTAAAAGTATCGCAAAAAAATTATATTATCCTGGTGAAGTTCTTTTTTCAAATGTTCCAGTTACGACATTAGCTTTTTGTGAGCAAGTTTCTAATAAAAATAATGAACAATTACTTGTTCGACCAATTGAAATTTATGAATTTCCTTATCAGAATCTAACGTCATCGATTAGGATGGAATTAACAGATCCAAGTTCGCCGTTTACAATTAACTCTCAATTCATTTATTCTTATAAGTCAAATCAAAGTCTTAAAGGAAAAAAAAATGTAAAATTAGTCTCAAATGTTATTACATTTCAATCAAAACAATTGTTAAATAAGAATCATAACATTGAATTAGTTCAAAATAGAAAAAGTAATTCATTAAACTTCTGTTTAAGTGAAAAAATTTATTTTAATAAGTTCATCACCCCTGATTTACAGTATAAAAATATTCAATCTTCAAATTTAATTCAACAAAAACAATTTATAGATAAATATAGTGTTCTAGGTTATTTAGAATCAGTAACAGTAAACTCATTAGAAATAGTAAAATTTAAAATAAAAAAAAACAAAAAATAAACCAATTCTTTTAATTTCCAATGATGATTGTTTTATTCTAAAGAAAAACGAT
>NZ_JBNKXY010000222.1:0-613 GCF_050300555.1 Arcobacter sp. | reverse complement strand
CAGTCTTTGTGATGCCCTACAATCTTCCTCCTGACAAATGTCTCAAAGAAGGGTTTATATTCCTTGCCCTTGTCATTCCGGGTCCTAAGGAACTGAAGAAGCAAATGAATATATTTTTGCAACTGTTGTTTGAAGAGTTGAAAAATTTCTAGTCAGGGGTAGATGCATATGACAGTCATCTGAAATGTCGATTCAACTTACGTGTTGCCTATCTATGGTCAATCCATGATTATTTGGGATATGGCAAATTTGTCGGCTGGTGTGTCCATGGTCGACTCAATTGTCCAGTGTGGGTGAATCTGATGCATTCAGTCTTCAGCACGGCTGGAAAGTTAGTTTTTTTATTTTCATCAAAGATTCCTTCTCTTGAGTCATGAGTTTAGGGGTGATAAATAGTCGTTTTAGAAAGGCAAGAGCGTTAGAAAAATGCCACCAAAGCGAAAGCTCGAAGCAGATATTGTAAAAATGCTTGATGAACTTAAGGAGTCACAGAATGGTGGGTTCGAAGGTTACGGTGAAAAGCACAACTGGACTCATAAAAGTTGTCTTTGGGAGCTCTCTTATGCAAAGACATTGATACTACCCCACAACATCGATTTGATGGACCAGGAGC
>NZ_JBNKXY010000221.1:0-613 GCF_050300555.1 Arcobacter sp. | reverse complement strand
CTTCTAGGGACAATTCAATCTTTCTTTCTCCAAATTACCACATAATAATAACAATAATACCGAAATTTGTTTTTTTAAAAAAATTGTCATTAAAACATATTTTGTCCATAATATTGCTAAAAAATTAGATAGTTTTATTAAAGTAAGTCCATAAATGATTTACAATTGGACACATCTCTCTTAAAGTTTCATATATATAACTCAAGTTAATCATTGAGATTTCAATACCTCATATCCTTCTTTTGAACTCGTATGAACCTCAAATTTGGACACAACATTAAGTTGAGCAAAATATTGACAAATATAAAGTTAAATTACCAATTATTATGCAAAAATTGTTTTTTCTATTTTCTTATTGAGATTCAAATTTAAAACACAAATTTCCAAAATTGTTAAAGTAAATTTGTTGAAAATAAATTCCATTTGAATGATATTGTGAAAACTTGAATACAAATGAGATTTTATTGAATCTTTGTCAAAAGTTTTACTGCCAAAAAAATTATTTGTCTATTTAAAGTGCAGATTAAACTTTGGAATTTTAATTTGGAATCTATTTCAAATTTGTATTTGATTCCAGAATAAAATTTGTTCATTTTAAAATGTTATGAAATAC
>NZ_JBNKXY010000220.1:0-624 GCF_050300555.1 Arcobacter sp. | reverse complement strand
AAAATCGATCAGAACAGAGGAGATCGTAGGGTTAGCCACACAGTGCACCGTGGAGAAAAAAAACCCTAGAGTTTGGCTCTATACCATGTTATGAATAGCACTTGTATTCATCTGAGGGCCAGTGGCTCATATATATATATATATATATATGTATAGAAGGGGAGAATATACAAAGAACCCCTGGAGAAATACAATAATAGAAAGACTAATACATATCTAATAATCACCAACAAATGGAAGTTGGTTTAATGAACTTTACAGTATACATGAGAAAGTTGGAATCAGTTTTTCCATACTATATAAGGGATGCAAGTTTCTTATTTTTTTGGGGTTATTGGATCGACCCAAAACTCTCTAAAATCTCTAAAATGAACTAAATCCTCCCTCCGTCTAAAGAAACTAGTAGAACAAATGAACTAGAGTATTGACCCACAAATACCCATTGGATACCCACTTGCATCCCTACCAGATGGTAGAGCTTTATGAAATACCAAATTCTGCTTAAATAGTGCAGTAACAAAAAGTTCCAGTAAGCTGCCTAACCAGGCAAAAGAGCCTTTAGCCTAGTGGTTAAGGTGCCTGAGTAGCGCCCCTAGGGTCCCAGGTTTCATTTCCAGTGGAAGT
>NZ_JBNKXY010000219.1:0-614 GCF_050300555.1 Arcobacter sp. | reverse complement strand
CTGATTACAGCAGGAGTGTGTAGGGGTGTTATTTCTCCTCTCTTAATAAATTGATAGTACTATTAACTTTCGCTTCTGTGCCAAGAAATTTCATTTTTAGATTGATAACTAACAAAATTATCACTTCTAGGCTTATTTGAATTAGACATAAGGATTAGCAAAGTAATCCATTGAGCAGCTCAGCAGCAGAAATCTTGATCTTTTTTATTTGTATACATACTATCCGTTGTTGTTCAAGTGCTCAATGATAGAAATATCTATGAAGAGTTTTGCTACGGTGTGTACAATCAATGTGAGTCGTTCATTTATCTAGATCTAATGGTTAAAAATAGGGAGATATCTGTTGAGAGGTACTTTAAGTGGTGGACCAGTAACAAATTAGTGTAGGTCAGATACTAAAATTATTAATTTATTAATAATATAATAAAAATCAACGGTTGAGATTAAAGAAAACCTTAAATACCTCCAGTTACCTCTCAGATACATCATAGCAGAACTCTATATATATATATATATATATATATTATGCAAAAGAGAAGTTTCACTCAACAGTATAATTGTTGAAGTTTGATTAGTTCATTTGGTTTGACTTAAGATATAGCCTTTTTTTCTTG
>NZ_JBNKXY010000218.1:0-615 GCF_050300555.1 Arcobacter sp. | reverse complement strand
CAACGAAAAAAATATGGTTGATAGTATGAGATGGATCAGAAAGATAGGAGAAGGAATATTGGCAAGACAAAACGGAAAAGAAAAAGGAAATAAAAATAGGGAAGGATTTTTGGGCTACTGAATTAGAAATTTGATTCAAATGATTTTTTATTTAAAAATTCTTCAAAATGTATGCAAGTGAGATCTTATTTTGTTCATCTCATCGCGTAGAACAAAATGGTAAAAACAAAATTTAAAAAGGAAATCATATGACTGAAATTAATCATTTTAATTTTTTGCATTCTTTAGTAGTCATGTGGTGATGACTAAGCAGCTGAGGTGGATAGCTCGCATGTCGAGAGAATTGGTTTAGGCTGATTTGTTTATATAGTTATAGAGGAATCTAAGCCCACTTCAGATATGCAAATTGTGGAGTATGTTAGTGGTGACTAATAACGGTTAAATTGTAGAGTATGTTAGTGGTGACTACTAATATTGGTTATTTTTCTTGTAGTGAATGTCCCTAGTAATCTACTCCATCCTTTTCAAAATGGTTGTAGTTCTGGTAACTAGAACTACAGTCTTTTTTGTTTTTTGAAATTGAGGGAATAAGTGAGAGCATCCTCTAGAGTCTAG
>NZ_JBNKXY010000217.1:0-618 GCF_050300555.1 Arcobacter sp. | reverse complement strand
GCTTGCCGTGAATCTGAAGTGCTTTTGCTCTGGGGCAGACTAAATGTATATCGCCCCTGGATCCTAAGAACATGGAACTGTATTATAGTTCGTGTTGTCCATTTCCATGTCTATCACTAAGTTCTGTATGCTAGCACTTGTACTTTAGCTGGTGTGTATTTGTTGGTTCCTCTTCTGCCCCGGTGTTGCTGGAACGAAGCTTTGGGTTTGTCAGGCTACTGCATTGGAGGATTTCATTTCTTTGTTTCTAAGCACGTCATGGTATCTAAAATATTTTAAAATTGCACATGAAACAACATCTAAAATGTATGATTTTATTTTAGAGTTTTATAACACTAAATTCTATATTGTTTCATTGGTTGTTTATGTGATAAAATAAAATTTATTGGCCCTAATGCTAGTTTAATAATGTTTTATTTTTTTTAAAACAGTGTACACCCGATTTCATCTAGATGAAACTACTCTTCTTTCTTTCTTTATAAATTTTTTATCATATCATTAAAAATTCCTATGTGACACCTCATTTATTAAAATAAAACTGATTAGCCTAATAGTCCGTGGCACCCACAAACAGTTGCACGCACTCTTTTGCGCCTCGTTCCTTGATAAAGAGGGACA
>NZ_JBNKXY010000216.1:0-620 GCF_050300555.1 Arcobacter sp. | reverse complement strand
CTTAGTATCATCCAAACAATGAGCCATCAGATCCCGATCGGTGGTTCAATATACTTCTCATATACAATTGTTATCAATATATAAGAAGGGGCATCCATTTATACTCATCTGCATCAAGTTCATCCAACATGCAAAAGAAAAAATTTACAAAGCCTTGGGGCTGTCGTTGTCATCGGACTCAGCAAAACTAGCAGAATTATATGAAGATATAAAATCTTGAGCAGCATCAAATGCGCTGCAAACTAAGGTCTCGCATTCCGCATCATCCACAGTGAAGCCCTGGCATAAAAACTCTATGTCAGATCAGGAAGATGATTCTTGAACAACGCCGCATCATGGGCCATCACCGAGGAAATCATCATGTTGAAGGAGTTTTTGCGCTTGGACGAAATCTTCTGAGCTGACTCCAATAGCTGCCTCTAGTTCTTCAAATCTTTTTTAGCAGCTTCCAGCCAGCTTTCAGCATTCTTCAGCCGGAGCACAGCCTCATCAGCACAAATCACCTGGAAGTCCAGGGCCTTTGATTTACTATCTAACTTATCGTGTGTAGCGGCAAGAGAGGTATGTGTGGTCTCCAGCTCAAGCGCCAAGGTGGCATTGGCATCATTGGACTATTGAAG
>NZ_JBNKXY010000215.1:0-621 GCF_050300555.1 Arcobacter sp. | reverse complement strand
TGACATAACTTCCAATGCAAAATGAATGATGCAATGCGCATGACATGTTGCAATAAAAGCAATGTAGCTTTACCTCCTCCAAGAACATGGATGAACCGCACAAACAAATACTCAACAATAATAAGCATAGATAGAGAATTAATCAATATTATGATTAAGTGAATAAATATCATAAAGTTCAGTTCTTGGTAGTATAATAGGTTTTAAACATTATAGTGTAGGTGATGAAAATAACAAGCCAAAACGGTAGCAAACCACCGCTACAATTTACTTGCCTCCGATGATCAAGAAAATTTACAAACAATAGAAATAGCGCTTCTATGCTCCAACTCGATATCCGACGAAAAAAACAACACAAGCCATTAATAAAACAGCAGCAGTGTCACTTCCTCTTTTTCATAACTTTAAAACCGTAACAGTAAATATAGCAAGAAAATTCTCAACGAGCATATATACTGAACATCCTACAACTTTTGTATTCAATGAATCATCAAATTTCCGTATCTACTAATTTTAAATGAGGTCACAAGATGTCAGACAAAACTGCACACAAGCTGCAAGGGTACAGAGGTTTGAAAATTCGTCTCTCTCAAACGACTCAATCAAGCTCAGAGTGAAAGC
>NZ_JBNKXY010000214.1:0-622 GCF_050300555.1 Arcobacter sp. | reverse complement strand
TGTTGGAGACATGAGTATGCTGATAGTATTTCTCCTAAATTGTCTCATTGGGTTATATGAGTTTTTCACATCATAGCAAGATTATACCCTTCATTTTTTCCACTGGGTTTTTGGAGGATTATACATGACAATTGAACATCTATTATCCAAAAAGAAGTGTTAAAATCAATTATTATACATTGATTACATGAATAAACAGTGGAGCCCAACATGATAGGACCCGTTTGTAACACCCTGTGTTATGACTACCCTAAATACTATCATTAAAGCCTTAATCACACATCAAATCCTTGGCTAATCAAATTCTCATCGAAATAAAGGAGATTCGATTTGATTTTGATTTAAATCTTCAAGGGAAAGTTAGGAATTCCTAGTTTGAAGAAACTTAAAACTCATTTCCATGAGTTGGGTTGTTAACTAGGTGCAAATAGAGGTCTCTTGTCCAAGTTTCATCCGAAATTGAAGATTCCAACAAGAAATTCTAGTAAATTATATTGAATTTCAAATCTGGATGGTTCTCTAATTTTTCATTCAAAATCCACTTTGAATCTAAAGAAGTTTCTATTAAGAAAGTTGTTCCTCTCTTCAAACCCTTCAAATCCATATTTCATTTCAAAAATTT
>NZ_JBNKXY010000213.1:0-624 GCF_050300555.1 Arcobacter sp. | reverse complement strand
GAAATCTCCACAAAGTATTACGGGAGCATTGTTCCACGTATTAGATACAGCATAAGCTCTTTCAAGAAGTGTTCTAACCTGTGGGATCAAGAAAATCTTGATAATAGTACATATAACCATAAATATTGTTCACAGGCTCAAGGAGACACTCGTATCATAGATTGTGGTCAAGGATAGGATAACACAAATGAAAATATTTGGATTTCAGGGGGGAATATTCAACGAAGTTTGCACATATTCAGTGTAGAATAGGTGGCAAGCAGAAATATACTATTATATGGTGCATGAGTGCTTCATAAATGGTCAAGAGTATGGAGAAAGGAGAGAATATTCAAAAAATCATTTTAATACAGAGTATCATGGTACACATTAGTGAATGCATATCTCAGCATTTTGTACTAAACAAGATGCTTGTGCAACATCGTTTGAGATGGTTTGGACATATCCAACGAAGCCCCTAAGAGGCACCAGTGCATAGTGGGATAGTAGGAAGCCCTGATAAAGAGAGGTGGAGGGAGATCAAATTTGACATGGGAGGAGGCTGTGAACGTGAAGAGAGACATTGAAGGGTTGGAATATTGCTGAAGAGCTATCCATGGATAGGAGCTTGTGGAGATTAGTTGG
>NZ_JBNKXY010000212.1:0-623 GCF_050300555.1 Arcobacter sp. | reverse complement strand
GGTATAGTAGTCATTTAGCCTTTTGCTTGGGCCTATATATAAGACGCAAGAGTGGATGAGGCTCCTTGCCACTTCTCAATTTCATTCTCGCATTAGTAGTGTAGAAGTGAGCCAAGAACACATTTTCATTTCCAATTAAATGAGGGAGGGAGGGCGGTGACCTCCGTGGATCGGCTGTAAACTCTTGATTTGCATCAATATAGTCGTGCTTTTGTGTTAATTCATCTCCTATGTTGTGCTGCAATGTTTTTCATTTTTGTGATTTTTGAGTATTTTTAGCCCAATTCTTGATCTCATAATTTGAGGAGTTTTTCTTTGATTCATTCCGTGGGTTTGGGTGCTAGGTTGAGTCTCATCATCTACCTCCAATCTTGAAATGAATCCATGGCTCTAGCCCCTTCGATTTGGTGGATTTCTCCCGTTTCTCCCAAAACCTAGGTTCTTCAAGTTCATCCAAAATTAGAAAAAAAATCTTTGAATTTGGGAAAAAAACCTCATTGGAAACTTGTTACTTGTGTTGAGGTGACCCTTGTGTCTAAGTTTCATCCATTTTGGTGCCCCGTAGCTCAAGAATCAAAGTTGAGAAGGAAATTTCTGGGTAGGCCGGACATATCCGGCTCGAG
>NZ_JBNKXY010000211.1:0-624 GCF_050300555.1 Arcobacter sp. | reverse complement strand
CTTTTTTTTTGAGAAATAATGTCAATAGATATTATACACCTCAACTGACTAACTATAATGTCCAAGATGACTAACTTACAAACTTATCCCTCGGAAGCAAGGTGTATAAGATTTTGCTGTCATATACCCTCTTTTTTAAAAAAAGTTTGTCGTTTTAGGTTTGTCTTAGCTCTATTTAAGAAAAAATTGATATAAATTAATAACATACAAATGATTATTTTAGATATATAAAGAGAAACATGCTTATATGATATAATTCATATATGTTATTACATTAGTAGAAATTACTAAGTAAAGGTTTAAACTTAAGAAAATGAAAAACTTAAAAAATGGAAAAGGTAAGTAACTATCCCATTCTACTCTTAAAATCTTCATATCCGAACTTGCGTAATAATTTAAACCCATTTATGTCACTCCATATCCCTATTGATGGATGTGATACTCCATTAAACATAGTTGTTTTAACCATTGTATAATGGATCATATCTTTAAATACAATTAAATCACCAATTTCTAATTTCTTATCAAAAAAATAATCACCAACAAAGTCTCCTGCTAAACAGCTATTACCTCCCATCTTGTACAATATTTTATCTGCAGATGGATCCTGAGAAGCACCCATAA
>NZ_JBNKXY010000210.1:0-621 GCF_050300555.1 Arcobacter sp. | reverse complement strand
CACACACACATATATATGCATTCAAATTCTCTCTTTTGTGTTGTCAATGACTATCATACACCTAAGAAATTCACATTATGAACTAAGTAACATAAGAATCATGTTTGAATATGAATTGAAGTGATTTTTTGTATAATTTTCTATACTATTTTTATCCTAAAAAATTAGCCAGTCCCATCATGCTTGATGAATTTTAATTTAACATAGATTAAGTTTATTTTAAAAAAATAAAAGTTGTTACCAGCAGACTAATCTACAAATATAAAAATTCTCATGGTTTTTAGAACCACTAACATATATTTTTGTTTTTTAATTAAAAAAAACAATTAACTTAAGACCTGTAAGTGCTATTAAATAATAAGTTTTAAGATGTATATGTAGTTTTGAAAATCTCTCAAAAAAACAGATTTACATGAAAAGTTATAAATTATCTTTTGGTACTATTATTTTTTTTCAAACGTTTTACTTTTCTTCTCAAGTAAAATAGAGTCAAATTCTTGTTCATCTATTAATTAAGCGTAAATTTGCACCTTCAAAAAACAAACCATGACTGAATTTATTATTAAGCGTGCAGCCAATGCAAAAAACGATATTTTAAGTGGAATGACTGTAGCTTTGGCT
>NZ_JBNKXY010000209.1:0-625 GCF_050300555.1 Arcobacter sp. | reverse complement strand
CCTGCGGACTGCACGACTTACATTAATCATTTGTTATCAATGTAAGCAATATTTGAATTGGACAAATTGCGCATATTGAGACTCTTACGTCCAGTATCGACAAAATGTGTTGCTGGCTTTGTAGGAGGTTTGGAATCAAATCCTCCTGACATTTGTATCTTTCCACCGCTACACTTTCACTGGCTGCGCAAGAAGACTGAGTGGACGAGGAAGTGGAGGAAGTATGCTATTAGGCATAACTACCATGGTCCATAACCCCATCGCCCGAAGCAAGCCTATAAAAAACTAAGTGTTACGAACTGACAATACTTAATGGAAAACAATCGATATCTTCACAAGTGATATCAAAAACTGACATGTTGTATACTGAAATAACTATCACATTGCCGCAGAATCCATGCCTTAATCCTCTTCGACATCAGTTCATAATTCATCTGCAACCAACTGCATATTGTGAAGTTACAATGGATAATATGCTCCTGTTACAATGTCTCACCTGGGAATTTCTGTTGAAAATACTAAATCAAATTGAAGTCTTGTTGCAACTGACATAGTGTACTTATGAATAGTTACAACCGCATATATGAATGACTACAACTACATGCTGAAAATCATTGAAATTGCA
>NZ_JBNKXY010000208.1:0-627 GCF_050300555.1 Arcobacter sp. | reverse complement strand
TTAGAGACAAAACAAAAATATTTTAATATTACATATGAAGTATTAGATCAAGTAATTGAGCCAATGGCAAATGAAGGAAAAGAACCAGTTGGTTCTATGGGTGATGATACACCTATGGCATGTTTCTCAAAAGTAAATAGAAACTTTACTGACTATTTTAGACAAAAATTTGCACAAGTAACAAATCCTCCTATTGACCCATATAGAGAAAAAGTTGTAATGTCTTTGGAGACAGGATTTGGACCTATTCATAATATCTTAGATGAAAAACCAGAATATGCTAAAAGATTAAAAGTTGCAAGTCCAATTTTAATGAAAGAAAAATATGATGTATTAAGATCTTTTGGAGATAGTACAAATCCAAGATATAACTCTTATTACAAAAATAAAGTATTCTCAACAGTATTTAAAAGTGATTTGAAAGCTTCATTAGAGGTTTTAGCACAAAAAGTTATTAAGTCAGTAAATGAAGATAATATTTGTGTAATTATTTTAGATCCCAAATATTTATTTCTAATGAGTTTTTGCCAAGCACCATTGGTGTTGATCAAACTGAATAACCATTTGCTAAGAAGACATTTACTTTGCAAATCAAGGTTTAAAACTCCCAACCCTCCTTGATCTTTC
>NZ_JBNKXY010000207.1:0-627 GCF_050300555.1 Arcobacter sp. | reverse complement strand
GGATAATTAGCCCCAGTCAGAGGCTCTACAGACATGATCCAGGCCATGGGGTTGCCTGGTGAGCTCATGTCAGGAACTTGGACAAAGGAAAAAACAAGAGTGAGAATCATAAAAAATAATCATAATAATAAAACTTTAATTTGCACACTGATTCTTCATCACCGTTGGGCAGAAAAAGAACTAGTATACAAAATATCATAATATTGTTATCATCAACGTTGGTCAAAAATAACAACATCATAATCAACTCAAATTTTAAACTACTTTCTTCATTGAATTTTCCCGTTGGTTCCAATTCAATTTAGAAATAATTATTCTTGCAGCGGAAACATGAATAAAAAATTATTAAACTTCACAGTGAAAATTCAACACTGTTATTACCAAAATAATTCCCTGATCAAATTATCCCGTTGGTTCAAATTTAATCAAAGAATTAAATTCAAATTTAAACAATTTCTGAACAGTAAATAAATTGCGAAAAGTTATTGTTCACTGTGAAAGTTCAACCCAAAAATGAAATCGGCCCACGGCCCGTACGTGCTGAACTCACTTCACGCGCCAGGCCGCGAAGCGGCCTGAAACCAAAAACGGCCCGTGGCCTGCTCGCCCTCAGACCACGCTCCCCAT
>NZ_JBNKXY010000206.1:0-629 GCF_050300555.1 Arcobacter sp. | reverse complement strand
ACAAATACTTTAAATCTGTTGATGTTTCTTTTAATAAGTTAGTTTTTAATTTTAACCATTTAAAAAATAATTGTATTAACTCAAGTTTTTTACCATATTTACTACACTTAGCAATAGTGCGATAAAATTTAAAGCATTGTAAAAAATAAAAAGAAGAGTTAGATTTTGTTTGGTTGAAATAGTTAATAGAATAATAATAAATTAAATTATTTTGCCAATGTGGAATAATTTTTTTTCTTTTTTTTATAGGATCATAAGTTGATGTTGGCAGAGGGGAAAATAAATCAAATTCTGAAATAAAGGCTTCTCCGGAAGGTATAAAGGCTCTTAACTTGTTTATATCTGTTGATAATTTTCGTTTAAATTGTTTTCGGATTCTTTGATTTTTATTTTTTTCAAAATATATGCAAATAAGATTTTATTTTGTTCATCTTATCAAGTATAACACAATAAAAACAGAATTTAAATTGAATATCATATAAATAAGATTGATCATTTTAATATTTTTATACTTTGTAGTGGTGATGTGGCAGTTGACCACTTGCATGTCAAGAGAATTCACTTAGTAGGTTTCTCCTATATAGTTATAGAGGATTAATTAGAGATCGATCTAAATCAAGGATTCTCGT
>NZ_JBNKXY010000205.1:0-629 GCF_050300555.1 Arcobacter sp. | reverse complement strand
AGTTTATGCAAAAAATATTCCTGAATATATTCAAGAAATTACAAATATAAATCCTAAAATGCTTGAGAATGCACCAACTCTTAAAACTGTACTTGAAGAGTTTAAACTATTTTTAGAAGATGATGTTTTTGTAGCTCACGATATAAAATTTGATTACAATTTTATATCAAACTCTTTGCAAAAACATGATTTGGGAAAATTAGAGAATAGAAAACTTTGTACAATTGATTTAGCTAGAAGAACCATAAAAGCTGAGCGGTATGGCTTAGGATATTTAAAAGAGTCATTAAATATTGATATAGATAATCATCATAGAGCTTATAGTGATGCTTTAAGTACTACTTATATATTAGAAAAATCATTTAAATGTTTAGATGAAAAAGTTAAAACAGTTGAAGATTTAATAGACTTTTCTAAAAATGCACAACCAGTAATGCCTAAAATGCAAGTTAATCATGGACATAGAAGAAATAATAAACAAAAAGAAAATCAAGAGGGGAATAAATAATGTTTTCACAAGAAAAATATTTAAAAGCACTAAACTTTGCAGCAAAAGCCCATGGTGAACAGAAAACTCCATATGGTTTGCCTTATTTAACTCATATCACAAGTGTAGCGATGGAAGTAAT
>NZ_JBNKXY010000204.1:0-630 GCF_050300555.1 Arcobacter sp. | reverse complement strand
AATTCGTTAGCACAGCTCATAACAAGGTGCACATTACATTTGAAAATGTTCGTCAGCTCATAACAAAACACATATTGCTTTAGTTTATTGAGATTATTTCTCTCTTTCTATTCAAATCATTTTTTAAATAAAATAATGAGTTATTTTATTTAGACAAATCAAATTTTTTAAAATCAATATCAGAAGGTGTGAAATATGAAAGCTTTTTTTAAAGGATTAATTTTATTAATTGTTTTAAATCAAATTTGGTATGCTTAAAATTAATTATTCCTTTTTTCTTTTTTTATTCTTTTCAATTAGTATTGTTTTCTCTCAAGATAAAACTGGAAATATTGTAGAATATTTTGGAAAAGAAAAAGTAAATGATATTCAAGAAGGCAAACTTTTGCATGTCTTTAAATCGGCATTCATTTTAGAGACTAAAAAGCTAGGTTTCGAATCATCCTCATTTCCAAAAGACCCGATTTTTAATAAGTTTTTAAAAAATCCAAAATATAAAGTTAAAAATAATAATGTCTTTGATATTGGTTATTTAGGCAATGAAATGGTATGGAAAACTATAACAACAGATGAAACAAATAGTTTTAGTGACAAAAATTTAAGGTCTAGCTATATATATTTCACATACAA
>NZ_JBNKXY010000203.1:0-630 GCF_050300555.1 Arcobacter sp. | reverse complement strand
ACGAGACTGTTGTGTATAACCAATCTGCAATATGAGTGTAATGACCAAGAAATACGAAGTTCGAGTCTGTTTTTGCCCAAAACTGATGATTTTTGTAAAACCAGAGGCTAACACCTATCGATTTTGAGCAAAAATTTGATTTTTTTAAAACCCATAAAAACTCATATATGGGACCGCGATATATCACCAATCTACAATATCGGGGTCACGACCAAGAAAAACAGAGTTTTCTTCACTTTTTGAACCAAACTGGCGATTTTCGCTAAAATCATAGTCTAACTCCTATGGATTTTGAGCGAAAATTTGAGTTTTCTCAAAACCCATAAAAAATCATATATGGGGACCATTATGTATAACCGAACTAGAATATGGGGGTCACGACACAGAAATATGGAGTTTCGATCAGTTTTTGCCCCAAACTGACAATTTTCGGTAAAACTGTAGGCTAACAGCTTTGGATTTTGAGCAAAAATGTGAAATTTTTCAAAACTCTTAAAAATTAAAATACGGGACCATTATAGATAACGAAATCGCAATACGAGGGTCACAACCAAGAAATATAGAGTTTCGGTAATTTTTTGCCCCAAGCTGGCAGTTTTCGGAGAAACCGTAGGCTAAAACCTTTGGATT
>NZ_JBNKXY010000202.1:0-630 GCF_050300555.1 Arcobacter sp. | reverse complement strand
TTCACCTTCATGAGTGTGCTGACCCTGCTCCTGCTGAGTCTGCGGTTGCTGTTGACCCTGCTCCTACTGAGACTGTGGCTACTGATTCTGCTGCTGAGCCTCTTCATTCTGTTGCTGACTATGTTGTTGACTTTGTTGCTGCTGGTGCTGCTTTGACTGAGACATCTTAATTATATAATCTAATCATATAATCAAAGACAAGCATTCACAAATGAAGACAATCATAACATAAGCATAACCTAATCATAACATAAGCATATAATCTAATGAGTCATTAAAATCCCTAAAATACACTAAAATTCACTAAATTAACTCAAATTCCTGTAAACATTCACAAATTTCATTTAAATTCCTACAAACAGTCACATATTTCACTGAAATCCTATAAAACATAAAGCTATTATCTTTAGTTACCAGTTTGCTAAGTCCTATAAAATATATTCTAATTTCCTTCACAAAAATCCTATAAAACATATTCAAATTTCATTCACATTCGCACAAACAGTCACATAAGGGAGCAAATATCTTTCAACTTAATTCATTCACATTCAAATTTTCACAAACAGTCACAAATAGTCACAAATTTTGCACAAACAGTCGCAAATAAGTTAGGGCTTGATACCGAGGGAG
>NZ_JBNKXY010000201.1:0-633 GCF_050300555.1 Arcobacter sp. | reverse complement strand
CTCCATCTAATAATAGGTGGATCTGACTTGGATAGTTGTATTACATTGATTAATTGATGGGGCACCTGAGAACTAACCAAACATTGGAGCACAATTGATACTACCTTGTGTTCATTTGTGTTTGGCCATGCTTCTTTGAATTTTATAAATAATGTGGTGCTCTCATTGCATTCAGTTTTATCAAAATGAATTGTGATGTTGCTCCTGACAATAGGATCTTATGGAACTTGGATTGGAAATATTTAATATTGCTAGTTGATAACCTGGTGCGTTGTTACGGGAAAAGTAACAAACAATCTAGGAGAAAATTAAATATCATATCAAGAATATGAGACATTAGATATATTTTAGCTAATTATGACTATTTATTTGTAAATACAGAATGTTGGAGGATCTGTGTGTAAAAAGATAGGGGTGAAGCTGCGGTGACATACCTGCATGTTCAGATTTGTAAATACAGAAATGTTAGAGGATCTCTATGTAAAAATATTTTCTTTTGGAATTCTAATCTTGCTCCTTTTTTTAATTGGGATGCTTGATAAACTCTCTGAATGTTTTTCCATTTTCTATTTTAAGTAATTGAATGCAGGCGGTGGCATATGCATGTCCACATAAATGGCATTGTTCTGAGTG
>NZ_JBNKXY010000200.1:0-633 GCF_050300555.1 Arcobacter sp. | reverse complement strand
GGTGTTATCAAACAAGTTAAAGTTTATATTGCAACTAAGAGAAAAATTAAAGTTGGGGATAAAATGGCAGGACGACATGGAAACAAAGGTATTGTTTCTAACATCGTACCACAAGTTGATATGCCTTACTTAGAAGATGGTTCAACTGTAGATGTTATTCTTAACCCACTTGGGGTTCCATCACGGATGAACATTGGACAAATTTTAGAAGTTCACTTAGGATTAGTTGGTAAAAGACTTGGAACACAAATCCAAGATATCTTTGATGCTAAAAGAACTGAATTTGTTTCAGAATTAAGAGCCAAAATGATTGAGATTGCTGATGTTACAAAACTTATGAATGGAAAAGAATTCTTAGGTACTTTAAGTGATGAGCAATTAATTGAATATGCACAAGATTGGACAAAAGGTGTTAGATTTGCAACACAAGTTTTTGATGGTGTAAAAGAAGAAGAGTTTATTAAACTTTTTGAATTAGCAAAAATTGATACAGATGGTAAAACTCACCTTATTGATGGTAAAACTGGTGATAAGATGAAAGAAAGAGTAAATGTAGGTTATATGTATATGCTTAAACTACATCACTTAGTTGATGAAAAAGTTCACGCAAGATCTACTGGACCTTATTCACTT
>NZ_JBNKXY010000199.1:0-634 GCF_050300555.1 Arcobacter sp. | reverse complement strand
CTTAAGTCACAACAAATGGACTAGGGACAAACATGGTAACGCTTGTGTCCAATAAGGTTTGACATCATGGTAGGCTTATTACGGCCAGGTTAGGGCTAGTTGTAGCAACGAGACTCCACACACAACTTTCTTCATTTTGGTTATGTATCTTGAGTAATATGCCATCCTGTTTAGAAGAAGGTCATGAATGGGACCCCTTTGCTAATCCGATAAGGCACACACTTTCTATTTTGAGAAATCTGGCATGAGAAATGCCTAGACAATTCAAGGCAAGATTATAATTTAGAAGAGATCATCAACCAGGCAAACCGACCTTCAAATAAGCCTCACCCAAGGAGTATGGCTTCAATTGCATGGACTCAGAATTCAAGAGAAAGTTTACCAACTCAGCGATCAATTTCCTTTCTCGACAAGGAGTGCTAACACTTAGGAGAAGACGTCCTAAGGGTCCATGAACAATCATGGTTAGCTTACAAAGATAGCTTTTGGGCACGACTAAAACAACAAGGGCTAGCGCCACAAATAAGGTGCTACTTGATAGCCAACAAGGCATGAGATGAAAAAGGTGAATACAATGAACGAGGTGCAAGATAGACTTCAAGGAGGCAATGACCTAGGAGAGGTCATTGGAAGC
>NZ_JBNKXY010000198.1:0-634 GCF_050300555.1 Arcobacter sp. | reverse complement strand
TCAATTGAATTATCAACTTTTGGTGAATCTTCATCAACACCTTCTTGTGCTCTAACAGAGACTTTTTTTTTTTTAAAAAAAAAAGAATTTAATTTTTTTAAAAGGAAATGAATTTATTTACCAAAAGCAAAACTTGCAATTAATGCAAGAAATAATAAAAATTTAAATTTCATTATAATAAAATAGTCAATAAAGTAAAAATAATTCTAAAGTTATTTTTAATTTATTGACAAAATTGACTTTAATATGTTATTCTTAAGGCAAAGCTATAAGAAAAAATTAAACTTAAATTTTATAAATATTATTTAATAAATCTTTATAGATAATTAGATATTAAAAATCGCGGAGTAGAGCAGCCTGGTAGCTCGTTGGGCTCATAACCCGAAGGTCAATGGTTCAAATCCATTCTCCGCTATAAGTTTTGATAATTTTAATAAAAAAAAAGTTTTTTTATTAAAATTATATATTGAACATTAAATATTTATAAAGTTTTACAGATGACATTAAATTTACAAACACCGTTTCCTACTTTTGGTGGAAGTACTGGAGGCTGGCTACGTTCGGCTGAAGTTGAAGAAAAATACGCCATTACTTGGACAAGTCCAAAAGAACAAATTTTTGAAATGCCTACGGG
>NZ_JBNKXY010000197.1:0-635 GCF_050300555.1 Arcobacter sp. | reverse complement strand
AAACGAATCCAGAAATATACGATAGAGAAAGATATAACCAGACAAAGACCATGGAGAGTTTTTGTGACGTATCACCACAAACATGAAGATATATTGGGTGAAAATAAATCATGGAAAGAGGTCAATGCAGTACCTATAGTTTTAAGGTCATTGAAAGAACTACCTCCTCCGACATGGTTCAGAAGGACATGCAAGTAATACCTTTCTCCTTCTACAGGACATGCATACACCATCCTGCCAATCTGTGTTCTTTGCTTTCTTCGAAGCCATTCTTTCTCCATATATCCCATCCATATTGTTCTGGAAATTCTCTATACAAGAAGCTATGTGCAAATGGGTCAACTCTGTTCATCCAAAAGTACTCGGTCAACATGGACTTCTGTGACTGCTCACGGTTGATAACATTACGCAGGTCATCTCTTTTGTTGTATGCCACCATATGCATACCTAGTAAATGTAATGTAGGCTGAAGGACAGGCGGATACATTTGATATAAAGAAAAACCATATAACCGGTACGCTGCTTCTGGAGGAGTAACACATCTAGCATCCCTGAACCGCTTAATCTCATCAATGACAACCTTATCACCATTATCATACTTATCAATAGAGTAAGATGCGCCATCGGGACCTTTG
>NZ_JBNKXY010000196.1:0-635 GCF_050300555.1 Arcobacter sp. | reverse complement strand
AATCCTGATTTTTTTACTTTCTCAAAAAATTTGAGTTTGAATATATTTGAATTTTAACCAATGAAACAATATCATTTTCGCAAAATTTCTTCACCAATATTCTCAGAATTTGTTCTAGTATTTTTACAATTTTTTCTGATTTTGTTTACATTCTAAAAAAACGAATTTAAATATATTTGAATTTTAACCAACGAAACAATGTCGTTTTCAAAAAAATTCTTCAACAATCTGTTCAGAATTTATTCTAGTCTTTTTACAAATTTTTTCCTGATTTTTTATTTTATCAAAAAAATTGAAATTGAATTCCTAAATTCGATGCATTTTGAATAAATTAACAACATAAAGGGCAAAATAGTCATTTTACCTAGCACATCATGGTCAAACTAATGTCGATGGCATAGAAGGGTTAGAAATTACAACGCGATGACATACAAGGGATAAACGATTTTACGATGGCCTATAAAGAAAAGACAGAGTTTTACAATGGCTCACAAGGAATTATCTCATAAAAGAAAAGCACTATAAATTAGGACATCTCTGATATAGTTCCTTGCCATTGTCCTCATCTACACTTGGGCTGGAACAAGAGGGTAGTATCTAAATGTGCATCACTTCTATCACACACACACACAAAG
>NZ_JBNKXY010000195.1:0-635 GCF_050300555.1 Arcobacter sp. | reverse complement strand
AGCGTAGGTGGCACAAATCCATCTCTTGTCGAAGCTATGAATATTGGCTTATGTCCAATTGTCTTTAATGTGGACTATAACATAGAAACCACTGAAAATCAAGCCATTTATTTTAATTCTGCCGATGATTTAATAAAAATAATTACAGATTTTCAAAATAAAAAAACTCGTCATGACCAGTACCAGATGATTACATAACATCAGCAAATGAGCAATTTATCAAGTAAAACAACAGCTCATCATAATTAAACAATATCACAATAAAGGTACACATACATTCAGAGCTATTTGATTTTAACTATGCAAGCTAAACCATAGCTGAATTGAACATGAAAAAAATTATGGAGCTAGCAAGCATCATCATATAAAGAGGGATGATTGTATCTTCAACTTGATCTCCAAAACAAACATATCAACATGCTCCTGAGCAAGACTCTGATATAAGTCACAAAATAAATGTAATTAAACATTTGCTCATAAACCATTGCAATACATAAAAAATAATACACATCAGAAGGTGAAAACATTATGCATCATTTTGGAGTTCTAAAGTTCATAAAGTCATGGCCATCAAGATCTAGTATATTATTATGTTGTTTGTAATCTGACTGTTTGTCAATGGGTTTATGGGATTG
>NZ_JBNKXY010000194.1:0-637 GCF_050300555.1 Arcobacter sp. | reverse complement strand
AGAACACAACTTGTTGCAGACATTGCATGACATGTACCACCACTTGTTGTCCAGTTGCAGCCGATAGATTGATGCCTTAGATGTGAATAGGTAATCCTGCAAACGATTTAAATACCAATTAATTGTTTGTCTATATAATATTAAAATGAAACTACACAATGCCACTACATTATCTTCTATGTTGTCTTCCCTTATCTGAGTGACCTCTTATAATGTCCTTCTATTGTGAAACATTTGTTCCTCCACTGATCCCTATGTACCCTTCTTCACCATCAACACTTTGGGGACAAAATCGTCAGTAGAATATCTGTGTTTCCAAATATCATAAGAATAACAATACAAATTTAAAATATACATCAAAAGATACTCCATACCTCTGATTTAGTTTCCAAGCTTCTGGTATATCTATATTTGTAAATATTCTCATAGCGCTAGTTGTCTTTAGAGAAAAATCTGATTAATTCAATCATAAATTAGTTACATTTATGCATTACAATATATATATATATATATATATATATCAAAAACTAAAAAATACCTTGAAATTTTGAACTGACAACCATTGTTGATGTGACAATAACAACTGTTTGTTTTCCAAAAAAATCTTCACTTAGATAATGTGACAATTCTCCCCATA
>NZ_JBNKXY010000193.1:0-638 GCF_050300555.1 Arcobacter sp. | reverse complement strand
ATCGCAAAATTAATCCCGTATATGTCATCCACATCATCATTGCCATCCAATTTTTTCTTAAATGACTAAACTACCCTTAGATCTGGCCACATAGAAGGCCACACGGACACATGGCACACTGGATCCTATAAAGGTTATTGAAGTTTGAAAAAAAATTAACTATGCAAATATTAGAAAATTGGAATAATCTTTTCACCAAAGATCTTGAAATTCACTCTAATTTTTTATCATATATGTTTCTTATTTTTGTGAATGTTCAAAAAAATCAAAATTGGATGCCATTCCCTCTAAATTTAAAATTTACCTATGCAAATATTTGAAGTTTGGAATGATTTTTTACCAAAATTCTTAGAATTTTCTCTTGTTTTTAGTATTTTTCTGTTTTTTTGTGAATTTTCAAAAAGTTCAAAATTTTAACAGTAACCCAGAAAGTTCGAAAATTAAAAATATGAACAATATACTAGAAATTTCAAAAAAATCAAAATGTGATTTTTTGAAAATTTACATATGCAAATATGTTTTGTGAATTTTCTAAAATTTTCAAATAAAATCAAAATTTGATATTTGCACAAAAACACATCGTTTTTGTAACCCTGGGTGAGAGAAGGAACAAAGAGCAAGGGCAATTTAGTATTTTT
>NZ_JBNKXY010000192.1:0-640 GCF_050300555.1 Arcobacter sp. | reverse complement strand
ATCTAGTGGCTTTTTTGTTTTCGGGTAAAAAGTTCAGAACATCGATAAGAACACTTATAGTAAAATGTTTAAAGCTCTTGAACCATTCAGAAAGGAGGTTGTGGTGGATGAACCCAGCAAGGATAATGCGACTGTAGTGCTGAAATTTTTTAGTTGTCATAAAAAATATCAACACCAGGAACCATTGAAGGACCCAGGTATTCCTTGTATGACCGTACAAGAAATTTGGGAAGATGGTGACAAAGATCATAATGAATTTGAGTATGGAAAGCCGCTTGTTCCAAAATAAGTCCATGTAAAATTGCCGTGGACCTGGAAGAAATTCTGAGAGTGGTATTATCTTGCATGCATCTATGGGTTGAATTTTATTGAAACTAACGTTCCCAGAGACATTTTCAATACTACAAACTTTGATCTACATGTAGAACTTGTCGAACTGCACACTATCTTTTGTCTCAAAATGGTCGACATCACCATGATGACTGTCTGATGCATATAAGGGCTATAAATATTTTCTCGTTTCAAGTGTTTCAAACAATATAGTAAGAAATCTAATGGCCTGATGTTCATGTGCAGTTTAAATCACAAAATTGATCTAAAAAGGAGACTTGGGTATGCGAACCCAAATCTTATAAACCAA
>NZ_JBNKXY010000191.1:0-640 GCF_050300555.1 Arcobacter sp. | reverse complement strand
GAAGAAGAAAACACGTTAACACCAATGATGGGTACAATACCTTCTTCGATCAGGTAATAGCTGGTCCCCTATAGAAGTGATCTTAATATCGGTGAATAATGTCACTGAATAATGTAGAATATAGAACAACATCAAAGATTATCAATGAAACATAAGTTTCAGGAATCGCATACATGCATAAAGTTGAGCGTAATACCTTTGTCGCTGTCTCACTAAGGTCTCAATAGATGTGTTTCTGATTCTGCAACAGGAATCAGTTTTTATAGTCACCAAGGGATTGACGTTGACAAAGTTATGGAAATAAATAATTTGTTAATTGGACACAAACATGGTAAGGAAATATCCATGATTAAAAGATTTCTTGCATGTGTTTATGGAAGGGAATTATCTCATGTTTGTGGGTACACGCGGGAGCTAGACTTGGTATCACTCGGCTGAATTCTCAGGCACTCAACCAATTGTTCCAACAAGACAGAGTACTTGACAACCGCTCGAGTGCTATTGATGATGATTGGTACCATGGGTACCACACAAATTAGACTCGGATAGCATGAGTATGGAGGGCTGATATGAGTCGGTAAATCGGTAAGGTAGATTGACAGCTAGGATTGCAAGGTACACAAAAATTCCAAGTGACACA
>NZ_JBNKXY010000190.1:0-642 GCF_050300555.1 Arcobacter sp. | reverse complement strand
CTTCGTACTTAATGAAGGCTCGCCTCTTCGTATTTTGGGCTGTGTCACATAGACATTTTTATTTGTTATTTATTTTTAAAAATGAAGGTTTCGTACTTGAACGAAAGCTCAACTATTTTTCATTTTTTCCCTGAAAAACAAAAGCTTCGTACTTGAATGAAGGCGTAGCCTTTTCTTGAAAAAAATGAAGGCTTCGTACTTCAACGAAAGCTGAGCTATTTTTTGTTTTTTTTCTTTGGAAAATGAAAGCTTCACTTGATCAAAGGCTTAGCCATTTTTAAAAAAACAAAGGCTTAGCTATTTTTTGTTTTTCCTTTGAAAAACCAAAGCTTCATACTTGAAGGCTTAGCTATTTTTTGTTTTTTCCTTTGAAAAATGAAAGCTTCATACTTGAACGAAGGCCTAGCTGTTTTTCATTTTTTTTCTTTGAAAAATGAAAGCCTCGTTAGGTGTAGCCCATTGTATTTTTGACTATGGCGCTTAGTCTCTTCTCTCTCTTTTTTCTTTAAAACGAGCAATTCACCCTGTCGAGCGAAGGTTAGCCCTTGTATTTTGGGTCATTGGTACATAGCCATTTCTTTGTTTTCCTTTGGAGACGAAGCCTTATGATGAAGGCTGGCCTCCTGTATTATGGCAAAGACA
>NZ_JBNKXY010000189.1:0-644 GCF_050300555.1 Arcobacter sp. | reverse complement strand
ATCTACAACACTAGGTCTGTAGTAAAATGTCATAGCAAAACCTGTTGCAACTTGAATTAAAAAACAAGTTAAAACAAGACCACCAAAACAATAAAAAATGTTTACATGAGGTGGTACATATTTACTAGAAATATCATCAGCAATAGCTTGAACTTCTAATCGTTCTTCAAACCAATCGTACACTTTGTTCATACAAAATATTTAGAATTTTTTTACACAGTTAAGCAAAATAAATGAAAATCAATAATTTTTAAAAAGGCGAGAGTGGGATTCGAACCCACGAGTGCGTAGTAATTTTTAATGATTTTTAATTAATTTTCTTTTAGATGTTAAATAACTTCTTTATCTTTGATACTTGATTACAATCAATGGAATTTGGCAGAACTCTCAGGATATTTCTTACAAATGGTAAACCAACTGGACTAAGATTAGTTGAGATAATAAATTGGACTGGATTATCTTTCGCATTTTATAGGACAAATATTAATGAGTTAGAAAAAAGAGAAGAATTAAAAAAGCAAGGAGTATATTTTTTAATTGGAGCAAGTACAACTAATTTATATTCGCATAAAATGTATATTGGTGAAGCCGAAAGTATAATAATTCGTCTGAAACAACAATTAAGTAAAGAGTTTTGGAATCAG
>NZ_JBNKXY010000188.1:0-644 GCF_050300555.1 Arcobacter sp. | reverse complement strand
TCTTCTTTATTTAAAAATACTACGATGTTTGGTACACCGACTTGTTTTGATAATAAAATATGTTCACGAGTTTGTGGCATAGGACCATCTGCAGCAGATACTACTAAAATTGCACCATCCATTTGTGCAGCACCAGTAATCATGTTTTTCACATAATCCGCGTGACCTGGGCAATCTACGTGTGCATAATGACGATTTGGAGTTTCATATTCAACGTGCGCTGTATTAATTGTAATCCCCCGTGCACGTTCTTCTGGAGCACCATCAATATCAGCATAAGCTTTCGCTGTAGCACCACCTTCAATTGCTAACGTTGCAGTAATTGCAGCCGTTAACGTTGTTTTACCGTGGTCAACGTGACCAATTGTACCAATATTAACATGGGGTTTTGTACGTTCAAACTTTTCGCGTGCCATTAGAAAATTCCTTTTTATTTTAAAAACTTTAATGTTTATTTTTTAGCTTTTAGCGAGAATAAATTTTGAAATAAACTAATATCTAAAATGAGCAAAAGCTTTATTTGCTTCAGCCATTCTATGAGTTTCTTCTTTCTTTTTAATAGTATTACCGATATCATTAGCTGTGTCAATGATTTCGTTGGCTAATTTTATGGCCATGCTTCTTCCAACGCGTTGATCAGAATA
>NZ_JBNKXY010000187.1:0-620 GCF_050300555.1 Arcobacter sp. | reverse complement strand
AAATAGATTAAGAGAAAAAAATACTTATATCTTAAGTTCGACTAAACCTGAGTGTCCTACTATGAATGAAACAACATTGGAAGATGTATATAAGTGTTTAAAAGATATTAAAGATGATAAAGAAGTTTTTGATACAGAAATTTTTGTAAATGAAGATGTAACAAAGTGGGCACAAGTAGCACTACAAAGGATGTTTGAAGTATGATTAATATTAAAAAGTTCGTTAAAAATGCCATTATTGAAGATAATGGGCGAGGTGATTTGTTTTTTGATGTTGCTCCTAAGGGTAGATTTACAGCAAAAGTTATCTCAAAAGATGATGGAATTTTTGCAGGTGAGATTTATGCAAAAGCCTTATCAAAAACAGAGAAGTTTGAATGTAAGTTTTTAAAACATGATGGTGATGTGATAAAAAAGGGTGATATTATTGCAAAACTTGATGGAAAAGCTGCAGTTTTATTATCATCTGAGAGAACATTTTTAAATATGCTTCAACATGCTTCTGGAATAGCAACTATGGCTAACTCTTATGCTTCTTTGATTGATGATTTAGATGTTGTTTTATTAGATACTAGAAAAACAAGACCCCAACTTAGAGATTTTGAAAAGTATGCAAGTAG
>NZ_JBNKXY010000186.1:0-645 GCF_050300555.1 Arcobacter sp. | reverse complement strand
AACTTACTCTCAGATAGTCAGTGCAAGACTGTAATGATATGAACACGGCCAATTTGTTAGATCTGAGACTACAGAAAACAAGATCCACAATAAGAGTGCGTTTGGTTCTGTTTTTTGTACCAGTTTTTACTTAAAAAGAAAAAACTGAATTAAAGGGAGCTGCTTTCTCTCAGTAGCATTGACAAAAGCTGTTTTTCTGTAGTACAATTCTGAAAGCATCCTGGGAGGTGCTTTTGCCGGCTTTAGGATCAACCTTTCGGTACCGGTTCAAAATTCGGTGATTTTTTAAATTTCAAATTTGAAAAATTCCAAATTTTTTATTTTTTATTTTGAAATTGTATTTTTTTTTGAAAAAAACTGGAAAAATACGATAAAAAAACTAGAGTGAATTTCAAGCCCTTTGGTGAAGAAATTTCTCAAAAATTCGATCGTTTGCATATATATGATTTAAATTTAGTCAAATTTGCATTTTCTATTTTTAATTTAATTTTTTGAATATTCATAAAAAATCAGGAAGAAATATTACAAAAAAACTAGATCAAATTTTAAGCTATGTGGTGAACACATTATTCCAAAATTTGATCATTTGATAGCCCCATATAGTTTTACAACAGTTTTCAACCAAACAGCTTTCAGCTTTCTTAC
>NZ_JBNKXY010000185.1:0-647 GCF_050300555.1 Arcobacter sp. | reverse complement strand
TTCAGATTCATAAAGAATCCTACATCCTCATTGAGGGGTTCACAAAGAACTGGGTTTCTCTCAACCCTTTCCTCACTCAAGCGGTCACAAAGACCAAACTTGAGCTACTCACTATAACAAAGAAGGGGTAATATAAACTTCCTAAGGCTCACCATACAAAGCGGTAGCTTAAGGGCAATCTCTAACCAACTAGGAGCAAGGCTCCGAGAGTAATAAGCATGGAGGATGAAGATTCAACAGCCAAGATGAGCTTGAGGTGGTGAATCATACAAGGAACTTGAATACTTGCTTCACTCAATCCCTAGACAAGAACTTAGAATGGAAGCTCTAAGGGAGAGTGAGTTGGGCCTCTTAGAATGGAGAATGAGAGCTTGTTCAACAGGAAAATGGAGTGGTCAAGAGTAGAGCCATTGGAGGTGTATGGGTATATATAGGACTCTATCAAGAATCTAGCCGTTGGGCCAAGATTCAAACTCTGGACAATGTCCGATCAGGGATCTCTGTGGATTGGTTTTGAACTTGGAGTGGCTCGGCTAGGGTCGGACAATGTCTGTCTAGGGGTTGTTGTTTGTGGATGACTTGGAAAGGACTTAGAGTTAGCTCAACTTGAATACTTTCACTTCATCCATCACACCCCTCTTAATAGT
>NZ_JBNKXY010000184.1:0-646 GCF_050300555.1 Arcobacter sp. | reverse complement strand
TCTAAACGACATACCCATAATTTTAAAGATTAATTAATAAGGAGATATTCTTACTCTTACTACTTATATTGCTCACATGATTAAATCATGTAGGCACTGATTCTTATGGGGTACTTTCTCCTCTTTGCAAAATTTTCTACATACAAAAAATCTTGTATTAATCTTTTGATTCTTATAGGTCTTCCCGTTGCCCTTAACATTTTCTTAGTAAACTTAGTAATCATATAACACATTTCAAAATGTGCTCTCATAATCCACCACCAAAATTGACTCTTCAAAAATTTATTAGTTGTGGTGTAATATTGGGATTACTCCCCCTTATAGTTTTAACTTAATAATGATAAGACACTTATCACAAGTGTAAAATCAATATTTAATAGCACGAGGACCATCTCAAAATTTCTCTTGCCAAGTAAGATTATTTCTCATAAAGAGACTTAATGTCTAAAGATTAAAACTTATGGCATGGGAAGTGCTTAAATGCATAATCAAAGTATATATATACACAAATAAAATTCAACGTTGGTCAAAATTTAGTCATGCACATATCTTAATACGGCAATCATCATCATCAATTTACCTTGTGCGAAGCACAATCACAATAATCTTATCGCCAACGTTGGTCGGACGACAAAATCGTTATGCT
>NZ_JBNKXY010000183.1:0-649 GCF_050300555.1 Arcobacter sp. | reverse complement strand
TTTTACCTCTTTTTTTTGTATAGTTCAATTAAAATTTAAATCCTTTCTGTTTTATTTTTATACAACCATATTCACAATTATATTCTCTCCAATAAGTAAAAGAACATAAATATGCTGATTTTTTTGGATTATGCATTTTTTTTCAAACCTTTATGATATTAATTTTTATAATTAACATATGTTTCATATAAAGAACTAATTATGTATGAAATATAAATTGTCTCAAATAAAAGAGTAGTACCATTTGACAAGCGAAAGATAAGAGATCAAGAGCATTAATTAAAAACAATTCATATAAGTGAAGGTTTTGACTTAACTACAATTATCTGGTATAAAAATAATATTTTTTATTTTGAAGGCTAACACCCCCGGCTGAAAATAACCTTATTTGTGGTGACAAAAAATAGACAAAAACAACTTAGCTTCCACATCGGTCAGTGAAAATAAAGCTTATTTTTGGCAAAAATTTTTAGATGGCCAAATACCGTAACAAATAAGCTATTTTCTGCTGCTGCATCTGACCTGTGGAGAATTCTTGTAGTGACTTGAGTTAGATTGTATGTGACTACACATTATATACAATCATTTTGAACCAAAACAATTGTGTTTACCTGCTAAGGCATCTTTTCCAAACCTAACAATCATAGAC
>NZ_JBNKXY010000182.1:0-649 GCF_050300555.1 Arcobacter sp. | reverse complement strand
GCTCTTCTGTAGGTACGCTAACCACGAATGCATAAGCTACATTCGATAGAACTAACTACGGAGATGAGTGCGACTGCCACCGACTATACGTACACCATATATATTTGGCAAAACTTTTCTTTTGGTGAGGAACAGATAGGGCCAACATGTTGCATGATTTGCATATGCATGTGCATGATTGAGTTGAACTTTGAAGAACAAATTGAAAATAAACTTGAAGTTAACTCAAACCGGAAAAATGTAACTTGTAATGCTACCCCAGATTCAATCGGCCGTAACTTTCTTATCCGAGATCAAAATTCTGAGTTTTACCCACCGTTAGAAAGGTTACAAAATTCTCTAGGATTTCGGTATTCAAGGTTTCCCTAGGATCCATTTGGAAGTGGGATTAAAGTCCAAATTTGTCCAGACAGTTCGATCTGTCCAGAATTGACATCTCCCCTAACTTTTAGTGGCCATAACTCCTGAATCGTTGGTCGGATGAGGGTGTATTTGTGCTTTCTGGAAAGGTCTCAAAATTATCTATCACTTTTACATTGGACATTTCTCCTGATTCTGCACCGTATTCAATTAGCGGAGTTTTGCGGGATCGTCGTCAGTCCAAATCAAAAATCTGATCAGCCCAGAATTTCAGCAGTCCAACCGACTT
>NZ_JBNKXY010000181.1:0-651 GCF_050300555.1 Arcobacter sp. | reverse complement strand
ATTATTTTTTAGTAGATTTAAAAGCTGAATGACCTTAAAAGTGAGAAGTTAAGAAGCTCATAAAAATATGATTTTAACTTCTCGCTTTCGGAACTATTCAAATTTTTTTATCTCCCAAAACCTAATAAAAAAATAAAAAAAACTATAAACAAACACCCCTCAGGTGTTTTTTGTGTTGTCCCTTTTTAAAAACTTTTTCCGTGTGTATGGAGAAGCGAAGCTTTTGCACTCTTGCACACTCTTTTTGAGCGTATACTGTGCACATGAACTAATAAAATTTATAAAAAATATAAAAAATGCACACATGTTCTTTTTATCCTATTCTATCTGTGTAAAATATTTTAAGGTTAAACTCATTATAGTTTATCTGTAACAAAAAAGAGAAATTTCTGATAGAATTCTGACTATAGATCTATCAATTTTTTTCTTTTTACTGCTCATTCGTTATTAGGAATTTGACGTTGACATTTTATACACACATAAAGTATGATTGAAAGAATATATATATATATTCAATTTTTTTAAATTTTATTTGTTTATGTGTATGATATTACACAACGAACCTAGATGAACAGCATACGATCTCCTATAGCTCAGTCGGTTTCCAGCCATATCGATTGGCGGAGGTACGTTGCGCGCCACGTGACCGTG
>NZ_JBNKXY010000180.1:0-651 GCF_050300555.1 Arcobacter sp. | reverse complement strand
ATAAAAAACGGACCTATTTTACAGACTTTGTAAGATTAGACCTGTTTTTTTAAATTGAAGCAGCCAACAACCACTATTCTATTAGGTGGACTTAACGGTATTAAATTTCATTAGAAAAGATGATTATGCCCTTGCAAGAATGGACTTGATTTAGAACAAGCTTTGCAAATTTACCAATGTTTTGAGTACCAAACATATGAATGAATATTAAATTTAGATTTCTATTTGCAAAATAAATTAGTATCTTAATTTAAATGATTTTGAATATGTAATTTGTGACAAAATTTAGATTTCTATTTTAAAAATAAATTAGTATCATAATTTAAACGATTTTGAATATGTAATTTGTGACATCCCACCCTTAAGTAAGAATGATTAGTCGTAACCAGGATCATTATGAGGTGTTATTATCGAAGTAACAACGCATAATACATCACATACAAGAAGATTACAAATGAAATGTTCTTAAAGTTAAACTTTATTACAAATTGAGTTTCAAATTCGATTAGAGAGTTTTAAGTGGAAGATTGAGAATAAAACACTTTTGTGGAAGTGAATCACTCATCGATCAAAAACTGCCCTTGCCCTAGAGATGCCGACCTCAGAAACAGCTCACACCGGGAGGGAGAGATAGAACACATCTGCAAAATA
>NZ_JBNKXY010000179.1:0-652 GCF_050300555.1 Arcobacter sp. | reverse complement strand
AAATTCACCGCACAGTGTCAGGCCGAAACCGGCCGGTGGCTACAGTGCACGCAGTTTAACTCGGTTTAAAAATTGAAATCGAATTCAAACGAGGTCAAACGATTTCAAATTTACCTCAAATTTTGACAGCTTCAAAAGGTATATTCTCGTGCTCCAAAAATTCCAAATAAAATATGGATGGAAAGAGCTAGAGATGAGGAACAACTTTTATTAAAGAATTTCCCTTGGATTCGAAATGGATTTGGAACTAAAATTCAGAGAACTTGTGCTGCACACCTACATGTTACAGTACGTGAATATGAGTAGTTAATACTGCTCAAGTGGCAATCCAAAATGGACAAGGTAAATGACTGCTACCAAGTCATAGATTACAAAGGCTAAGCATTGCTCACGGTATCCAAGTAAGCAAGCCACATATATGAAGGTCAAAGATGCAGCAAACTAACTTGTTTTGCTCCCAGCTAATTCGGTGTGGCAATGAGAGAACAGCAACATCACAAAGTGGCACAAAATCAAGTAACTTTGGAGGTTTGCACATAGGAAGAGGAATAGACAAGCTACACAAAAAAGAAGAATGTATGGGTATGGCACATAATTTGGATGAAAGTGGCACCAATGAAACATTTCGTGACAAGAAATACATTACATGGAA
>NZ_JBNKXY010000178.1:0-653 GCF_050300555.1 Arcobacter sp. | reverse complement strand
TTAACTTCATCCAAATTTCAAACTTGGTATTTGATTGAATTTGATTCAGCCTTTGAATTCAAATAAGGAATCTGAGTTAGGATTTCAAATTCAAGTAAATTTGGTTAAACCATTTATAAAATACTCATAGGCTTGTAAATAAAATAGAAATCCATACGAAATTCTCTAGAACTCCAAAAATTATGAAACTTGGACCTAAATTCATAATTGTTCTTCCTCATCATGGTAAGTAGCTTAGCATTCCTGTTGATGACATGTCATGAGGTTTAAGAGTTTCCTTTCCCTTAGTGGAGAGTTGAGACTTGTTCACTTGCAAAAATTTGCATGTCATGAATCCAAATTGCCATGAGTTTTACTTCAATACCTTGCTGATCATTATGAGTTTTCATGCCATAGCATGTATGGTGATTAGCATGGGCAGCACCCATTAGCTTATGTAAGTTAGTTTGGTTAAGTAATAGGAGTTAATGAAGGAAATGTCTAAATTACCTTTTTAAGCAACTTGAACATATGGAAGTCATTTTGTTTGGCTTGATTCCTTCTTGTCACTTAATGTGAACACTCATGTATATTATTGTGTAATAGGTTCTAACTCCGCTTGTGATCAAGGAGCACTTGGGGGACAACACTCGCCAAGCCACATCGAGAATAAC
>NZ_JBNKXY010000177.1:0-657 GCF_050300555.1 Arcobacter sp. | reverse complement strand
GCTTCATGATGCTTCGCGTGTCTAGTCAGCTCAAGATGAGCACTGATTTTGAAATCCTATGTTACTGTTCATGACATGTGAATGAACAAAAGTTGGTGGGTAAATTCCTTAATGGTCATAAAAAACTTGTGATTTTTTATTGGGCATAAAAAAATTTTAACTTTCCTATTGGTCATTGGATTGAATATTTATTCCTTATTGGATATCCTAGTGTTAAATGTGGAGAAAAACTACTTTTATCCCCGGTAACAGTTTTGTGCCTAACGATCCTATTAGCCATAGAATTTAGTTAATATGTAATTTAAAAATCTGGACAACATGAATACATACTTTGTACTTTCCAACAGGAATAATATGTTTTATTATTATAAAAATGTATATTATTGTTGCTAAAAAAATCAAAAGTGCATATTCATATTGTCCAAATTACAAATTACATTTTAAATGACATATTGTCCAATTTCATGGTTAATAAGAAGGTTAAACACAAAAATATTGTCAAGGGAAAAAATGATATTTGTTCTCCAACTTTAACACTAGGATGATTAATAAGGAATATAATTTCAACTCAATGGTCAATATGTCAGTTGAAATTTTTTATGACCAATAAGGAATCACAAGTTCTTTTTTGATGACCAATAAGAAATTTATCCACAT
>NZ_JBNKXY010000176.1:0-656 GCF_050300555.1 Arcobacter sp. | reverse complement strand
AACTTCAATCGAGGCCAAGTGCCTCCATCTTAAGTTTGTGTGATCACAATAGGACCTCCAACCTTATGGTTGTTATAGTAGCATGTTATATTAGCTCTGGATTTGAAGTTATAGGATTATTTTCAGTTATTTTTAATGTTTAATACTTTGAGTTGAAGTTATAGGATTTGTTTTGATTTTAAGTTATAGGATTTGTAGTTAATGTTTTGAAGTTATAGGATTGTCTGTTGGATGAATTATGTGTGAACATTGAACAAATATATGCAATATTTTAGTTGTCATGTGATTTCATAATATTCCATGACGATATGAAATTATTGTACTATCTGTCACAATGGCTTTGCCACATCACATGCCACGTCATTGCACTTTATGATGAATTTTTTTGTCACAGATCAAAATGTCATCATAAAATTTGTCATAAAGGTAGTTATTTTGTGACAAATTTTACATCGTTACAAACAAAAATATAATAAAAGGTCATGTTTCTTGTAGTGAATTAAACATTCACATTTCACAATTTGGCAAGATCCCCTATCACCACAAAACAAATCGCAATCCTTGTCACTCATATCACTATGCAAAGATTTAAGTGGAGAAACATCAATGTGAGAACCATCTAATTTAGCTTTGAAATAGTTGTTTTCATGATAAGA
>NZ_JBNKXY010000175.1:0-655 GCF_050300555.1 Arcobacter sp. | reverse complement strand
CAGTGCATTGACTAGCATGCACCAATTAAGGCTGACACCAAAGTATTTAAATACCATGGCATTTGAATGTCATGGCATAATCATGGTCTACCATGGTATTTTTACATCAATCCAACTAACACATATTTGGAGATAAAGTATTTCAGACCATGGCATTTAGTAGACATGCAAGAAGTTAGTCATTGCTATGAAAACTTTGGGTTGGAGTGGAGTTTTAAATACTCCAAAAATACTATGGTATCTAGCAAACCATGGTATTCAAAATAGAGTTTTTTACATGCTTACCAAACACCTCTTTAGAAAAATACCATGGTATTAAAAAATACCATGGTTTTGTCTCAAAACTTTAAAAATATTTTGTTCTCAAACACCCCCTAATGTATTAGCTTGTCCGCACTGGTAACTTGTGAGTCGACTTGCACGCGAGGAGTAGCAATCGAGTGTAATTTATAACTATTATTTATAACTCACAACACCAACTCTTACTTTTCTTATGATCAAATTAAATAAAGAGGATACATGTCATTCAAAATTTTAAAAGATGAGAATCAATTTTTAGAAATTAGTCTCTAAATATCTCTATCTAATTTTTTTAGAAACCAGTTTTTATATTCTATTGCTAGAATCAGTTTTTTTAACAATCTCGCTTCTGTCA
>NZ_JBNKXY010000174.1:0-654 GCF_050300555.1 Arcobacter sp. | reverse complement strand
TATCCCTGTCGGGTGAGCTATTTTACTACTGTCTTATGTTCATTGAAATAAGGGGAACTAGTTGGCAACCTCGGTGCTGTGGGATTGTGTAACCAAATTTTTTGTAGCTCAAAATAAATATAAATGTGCATAAATAAAACATCAGAATTGAAAATATAAAAAATTCACTCACTGCTCACTATGCTAAATTTGGTGTCGTAGAAAATTTTGATCCATGTGCCTCATAACACCTTTCATATTATAAATATAAATTTAGAGTAAAATAAGTTAATTTATAAATTATTTAAAAAATATATAAATGATATCTAGTTTTATTCATCTCATGTAGAATATAACGGTGAAAATGAAATTTAAAATATATATCATATAAGTGAGATTAATTATTTTAAAGTTTTTATATTATATAGTTATAATGTGACAACTGATGTGGACCACTTGCATGTCAAGAGAATTCATTATTGGGTTCTATTATTTAGTTATAGTGGATTTGCACGTTGTAACGCCCTATTTTTCATCAAATAAATAAATCTCAGGAATTAATTAATTAATTAATTAAATGTGTTTGATGCATTCATGTTGCATATTTTTATTGTGTTGATGAGTGCTCTTGTATTGTTTCAGGTATAGAAAGTCATTCAAAGTTTAAACTTGATT
>NZ_JBNKXY010000173.1:0-658 GCF_050300555.1 Arcobacter sp. | reverse complement strand
TAATCAAAACCTAATCTCCTGGTACAAGGGACGTGGTCCATAATAGGTCAGCGCAGGCACCAGGGTCCAACCGACTCTGACTTGGTTAATCGTACCTAACATGGAGTCCGACTTAACAGGTCTAAAGTCACGTCCAGGAAAAAGAAAAATAATGCGGAACCAGTGCTAATTACCCAAGCTGAATAAGATTAGGACTCAAGTGCACGCCGAGCGAACAAAACTTGACTTCAGGTCAGGCACATGCATGAATCAATATAATATTCCGGCAAGATGCTAATCACTTCATTCATTAGCTAACCTTCATCTTCAATCATCACAATTATAGAACCAATCCGGATATATTTTTTTTCATCTTTTCTTCTCTTTTCTTGAACATGTGAATACTTCCAAAACTGAGCTTTGATGATAGGCCAACATTAGTGAATATTTGGTCGACTCCTTTACTCATATTTTCCTCAAATTGAGCAGAACCAAATCGAATACTAGATGTTTTTAGATAATTATCAGCTGGCGTATTTGGATACAATTGAGAATATTTAGAATGATCAATATGAGGAGCCATGGTCTCATCATCCCTTCTCCCTTGAATCAAAGCCGTCATCAACTTTGTGGATATATCAATCAAGTCACTCATATTTTGAGCAACTTTATTATTACA
>NZ_JBNKXY010000172.1:0-660 GCF_050300555.1 Arcobacter sp. | reverse complement strand
ATGACCAGAGTCATATCTTCCGACCGGAATCAAGCATGCAATCGAAGTCGCGCATATGACCGGAGTCATGATATACCTGTGTTATAAGCATGTATAATGGGTAATAAATGATATAAAAAACTTATTCATTGCTCTGAATATGATAAAAGCTTAGCCGATTTCCTCTTGTGAGTCATTTGTCATGTTATCCACTTATTCGGACCAGACCATAACCCCCCGAGCATAGGGTGTGTAGCCGTGGAGGCGTGACCCATATAGCATCGGATGTGGCATATGTCATTACCGTGCATGGTGTGATATACTCGGAATATGTGTCACAAAAGTACTTAGCAAAATGTGAGCTTGTCACCCGAGTCATGTGCGTATAAAAATATTTTTCATTGATGACTTTGCATGGCATGTGCCTTATGCCTATTAACCACTGACTCTGGCTCAGAGCATTGGTGCTGGGTTGTTAGGTGCCAAGGTCAGCCAAGTGACAGAGAAGAATTACTCGATGCAATTTATACTGCACATAAGTGGTAAAAAAATTGACAAATAATTAAAACAAGAGCAATATACCATAATACGTGCAGGCCCCGACTAGTTATTATACTAGAGTAGTATATTATCCAGTTGAAAATAAAGCAAGACATAAGTATTGACTCGGAAGAAAATACA
>NZ_JBNKXY010000171.1:0-660 GCF_050300555.1 Arcobacter sp. | reverse complement strand
TACTTGCTCCGTATTTTAATTGTTGTCATCATTGATTTTTTAGTTATATTTGATCATTTATCTTATTTAATTTTTGATAAAAATAATATTTTTATTACAATTTGTATTATTACTAAAAATGAAATATAATTTATAATTTTATATATTTAAATTAATATTTTGAATAAAGTGAATAGTCAAAATAACGCAAAATTTAATAAGGACGATAATTAAAATCTGAATGGAGTATATTTCACCACACCAAACTTCTCAATTTAGCATCACAACCAAATACTCTTATCGGGCATAAATTAAATGCAAAATCTGATTGATTACTCCCTCTGCAACAAAAAATGCTGCTGATACCACAAATATGTCGGGTGTGTGTTTGTGTGAGTTGTATCAGAGTCAGAAACCTGCCATATCTATGAGGCGGTTCTCCATACTATAAAAGTAGTCACCCGCAATCTATCGGGGGCATTGAACTTCATAGCACTAGTAATTGGGCACGTGCGACATGCACCTACAAAATTTTAAAGTTAGAAAATATGGATGAGGATAGATGTTATGTGCAGCTCTACTTCTTCTATGATAAATTGTCAAATCTCGAACCATCGGACATGTCCGCTCCATCCGTGAGACATGTCCAAGGTACCAGGTTTGGCTCTATAAGGATTGAGA
>NZ_JBNKXY010000170.1:0-660 GCF_050300555.1 Arcobacter sp. | reverse complement strand
TAATTTGATGGCAGGGCACAGTCTATTAAAAGTAATCGTGGGTTTTTCTTGGAATATGTTACTAGTTGAAAACCTAAAGTCAATTGCTTTTCTTGTGCCGCTTGCAGTCCTTGTGGTATTAATGGGTTTAGAATTAGGTGTAGCTTGCATTCAAGCTTATGTATTTATTACTTTAACTGCAATTTATCTGAACGATAGCGAAGCATTGCATTAATAATTCTAAGTCCTTGTTTGAATAGCTCAGTCGGTAGAGCAAAGGACTGAAAATCCTTGTGTCGGCAGTTCAAATCTGCCTTCAAACATTTTTGTATAATGAAAAACCATTTATGGAATATGCTTACTAGCATAAGAAATGGTCAGATGGCTAAAAAAAGTGTTGTGACGGGGCCCAGAAAGAATATTTGTGAATCATTTCTAAAAATATTGTGGAATGAAGGTTTCATTACTGGTTATAAGATTTCTTCTAAGAATAATGATAATGTTGAAATTTTTCTTAAATATACTAGAACAGGCAAACCTGCTATAAGCTCTCTAAAATTTGTATCTAAGCCTAGTCAACGAGTATATTTTTCTTTAACGCAAATTTGGAAACTGGATTCATCTAAAACGTTTTTAATCTTTTCTACAAGTTATGGGTTGAAATCGATCAACGAGTATAAA
>NZ_JBNKXY010000169.1:0-662 GCF_050300555.1 Arcobacter sp. | reverse complement strand
AAGAATTGAAGACGGAGTTTCCAAGTTTCTTTTCCGATCCATCCGAATCTCGAGGACGAGATTCATTTTAAGGGGGTAGGTTTGTAACACCCTGATTTTCACAAGGAAATAAAACTCTAGAAAGCTTATTTATATATATAAATAATTATTTGTTGCATTTCATGCCGCTGCATATTTTTTGTGTGATGAAGTGCTCTTATATTTTATTTTGCGAAGAGTAGTGGTTTGAAGTTTGAATTTGAATTCAAATCGTATTTAGGGAGTAAAAATTGAAAAGGTTTGAATTTTTTTTATAACCCTTGGTCAACCGGGCCAAAATTCAGAATATTCATTTGCTTTGTTTAGTGATGCTCATGATTGATTTGGATCTTTGTTTGATTATCGGTGTGTTGTGCGGCCTGTCTCGCAACTACGCCTTAATCAACTATTTTTATAAATAAATATTAGCTTAAATTATTTAGTTATCTCCTATCTCTGTGGATTTTCCACTATTCCTTTACCCCTGCTACCATTCTTTTGGGCATTTTTTATCTTATCAATACTTATACTTCAGATGGCCAACACAAGGAACTGTGTCACCACCAACAATGCTAAAAACAATGGGGGGGAGCAACAACCAAGAAGCCAACCCACCGCCACCCCCTCCGCTTACTCTTGAGCAA
>NZ_JBNKXY010000168.1:0-664 GCF_050300555.1 Arcobacter sp. | reverse complement strand
AGAACGATATTCGCCATACCATACTTGGATTTATTTATTTTCCTCCCCGAAAGTCAGAGGTGAGGTAAATAGTACCTCTGTTTGATTAAAAACAGATGGCTCAAATTAATTACTACATTATTTGATGACTAATGTAGTCTGTACATAATATACACGAATTTGCTAGTGTGCACATATCCACCGGAGTAAGTACACAGTAGAGACAGCGACAGGGGTTGGTACGGCCCCTCTCCTGCTCCACCAAGGATACGGTTGCAACTGCATGCATGGTTGCATTTATCTCATGGCTCTGTCCATCAAGGCATTGTTTCCATAAATTTCGCATGTCTAGGTTTGTTTTGCATACACTCCTGCGCGCACGCGGAGCCAAGTGACTCCGAGTCTCTTTTTCCTTATTATTTTTTTGGAAAGTTACTCCAAAATCATTGACCGAGTTCAATGAGAAGGAACCAATAAGCAGAGTCCTCGATTCTTTTTTTATTTTCAAATTAAGTTTGATCATTCGTCTTACTTAAAAAGAATTTTAAAATTATTATATATTTTATTACTAAACAACATTCAAACACAGCCAACGAGCGTGGGCGGTCAAGCATGCACGTGTACTCTCTGCATTCTTAGAGGTTTCACTCAATTAAAATCCAGCCACTAAATAATTTAAAGACGA
>NZ_JBNKXY010000167.1:0-664 GCF_050300555.1 Arcobacter sp. | reverse complement strand
CCCGTGTTCAGGATTGAGTTGCCCTCGAATGCTTGATCCCAACAATGTCTATTTATCTTATTAGTTGATAACCCCACACGTTGTTGCTGGACGAGCAACACATCATTTAAGAGAAAATTAAATATCATATGAAGAAGAGAAGACATTAGATAGTTTTTAGCTAAACTTGACTTAAGATGGAAGATAATTGATACAAATATGATTAGAATGAAAAAAATAATAGATATAATTAGGGACAAAATATAAATTTGCATGGACTACATCTTTATTTTTCTACAGTTGAGGGACTAATTTGGAAAAAATATTTTTTCTAGAGTTTTCAAAATTATTTTTCAATGGAGAATGGTTATGTGACATGCTTGCAAGTTGAGAGAATTCACCATTAATGACCCGTGGTGAATTATAATACATTTTTAAGATTTTTAAAATTATTTTTCAATGGAGAAATGTGATATACCATGCTTCTTAAATTTTCAGAATTATTTTCAATAGAGAAAGATGACGTGGTATGAGGTGATTTCCTTGATTTTTTATAATTATTTTTCAATGAAGAAATGTGATGTGACATACTCCTTAAATTTTTAGAATTATTGTTCAATAGAGAAATGTGACGGTGATTTTCTTGAACTTTTAGAACTGTTTTTTCAATGGAGAAAAATGATGT
>NZ_JBNKXY010000166.1:0-660 GCF_050300555.1 Arcobacter sp. | reverse complement strand
TCTACGTACATTGTGATAGATCTTGGATTAATTACCATTTATTCAATTTGAATGAGACAAATGGTCAAAGTTGGTGTAACTTTGTAATAAATCATAGTTGGTGTAAATATGTAATAAATTAAATTTGATATTATATTATATTTGATTTGATTTTTTCATAACTTTAAATTTTATATTGTATTAATTTAATCTAAATATGATTTTTGGTAATATTTGATATACACTTATATTTGATTTTTTCATAACCTTAAATTTGATATTATATCATGCACATTTTAATTTAATTGGTATTGGTATTTTGACTACATATCATATTAATTTTATCAAAATTTGTAGGAGGACATGGAGGATGGACCAAGCATGGATGTATGATTTGGCAAGGATCGATCCCATGTATATTGAGAACATTCGTTTGTTTATTGAAGAGGCAAAGGGGCATGCAAACAGACAGAACAAAAATGATATATTTTGTCCTTATGTTGACTGTGAAAATAAAATTGCGTGGCCAGATTCTAAAGTAGTTCAATCACACCTGATCAAGAGAGGTTTTAAGAGAAACTACACAATGTGGACAAAACATGGTGAGATAGATGATACACTACACGAAGTGGACACATGATCAGTTGGGGATAACAATTTTGATGGTGTATTTGATGAAAA
>NZ_JBNKXY010000165.1:0-664 GCF_050300555.1 Arcobacter sp. | reverse complement strand
GCATGGGTCATATTAAGAGGGGAATGCAAGAAGGTGACCCAAAGGTCGCTTGTTTCGATGAGGATGTGGAAGGGACCTTATGGTTCAAGGAAAGACTGGTTGTGCCTAAGAAAGAAGAGTTTAAGAAGAAAATATTGGACAAAGCCCATACGTCGAGGTACTCCATTCATCCTAGGAGCACTAAGATGTATCATGACTTGAGAGCGGTTTTAGTGGACAAGAATGAAGCGAGAGATAGCAAAGTATGTGGCAAAATGCAACACATGTTGAAGAGTCAAGGCCGATCATTTGAGACCAGCCAGAAACCTACAACCCTTGAGCATTCCCAAGTGGAAGTGGGAAAACATATGCATGGATTTCATTGTGTGTTTGCCCCACATCTCGTGTGGGTATAACTCCATATGGATCATTGTGGATCACTTGACTAAGTTAACCCACTTTATACCCATATCCACCACATACAGGGTCAGCCAGTACGCCGAGCTTTACATATCACACATTGTCCGCTATCACGACATCCCAAATACCATCATCTTCAATAGAGGATCAATCTTTATAGCTCACTTCTGGGAGCAACTATATGAGTGTTTGGGCACCTATCTCATCCGAAGCTCAACCTATCATTCTCAGACTGATGGACAAACTGAGTGAGTCAATCAAATCA
>NZ_JBNKXY010000164.1:0-666 GCF_050300555.1 Arcobacter sp. | reverse complement strand
ATCAGCAAAAGCTAACTTCAAGAACTTCTTGGTGATTTGAACCCATTGAACAGGATGTTTACCAGTGTCACTTAATCTATCATACATTGACCGTCATTCATTAGCCATTTTTATACTAAAAAATGAAAGCATAACGTCGTCAGGAAAGATAGGTTAGAAAGATAAACCCTATTAGGATGGATATGTCATAAACCCACCCAAAAATAGTGATCATCGTGTGTTATCTAGTTACACTAGCTCTCATGTATCTTCCATTCATGATTTTGGCGGCATAACTCCGCTGTTCTTCAATCACACACCCAATATCGGTGTGACGGAGAACAATAGAGTCATGTTGTCAAAACCATGAACAGAAGACACACGAGAGCTAGAAATAAGATAACACACAACAATCATCATTCTCAGGCTATAAAAATGGACAATATTTGCTATTTCATCTCTGTATAAAATTTCAAGTTCAAACTCATTATAGTTTAGCTATAATAAAAAAGGGATTTCTGACATATTTATGAGTTTAGATCTGTCTGCAATTTTATTTTTTTACTGCTCTTTCATTACTAAGTTTTTGAACTTGAAATTTTATACATAGATGGAGTAGGATCGAAAGAATATGTAATTTTTTTGTGAACTTTGTTAGTTCATATGTACGGTATGTATACGAAAAAC
>NZ_JBNKXY010000163.1:0-669 GCF_050300555.1 Arcobacter sp. | reverse complement strand
CTTCCTCATAAAACAACTTTGACTTTTCTAATTTTTCAATTCAAAAGTCTCCAAAATATTCCTTAGATTGCAAAAAGGCTATTTCATGTCAGAAGTTAATTTTTTGAATTACCGGCTATTTTATATGGTTTAAATGAATTTCTGCATAAATTTAGTATAAAATTAATTTTGAACTGTAGGTACCTTAAATATAGTTCAAAAAATCCTAAAAATTATATTAAGCAACCCAAAAATAATTAAACATCTTATCCATAATAATTTTGCAAAAAATATAATATTTTCGGTAATTTGTTTTGAACTTGTATTTGCAAGACTTTTTTTAAAAAAATAAGAATATGAAAACGTGGTCCGAAATTTTCGAAACTTGTCATGGTGTTATAATACCATGATACAAACCTGACATAAAAGTGTCACAAGATTTTGACACTTATTGTGTCAAAGTGTTCACAAATGGAACACATCTCCACTAAGTTTCATATCAATTGAACTAAACTCTCATCTTTGCACTATATAGATTAATCATTTCATCATTTTCATTTAAAATTTGGCACAAACATTCATATGTGGTATTTATTCATTTATGAGCTATATATTTAATTTTCTTCACACATTAACAATTATCTACTAATTAAATGAATTACCGCACAACATTTGGTAGAAAATATAAAA
>NZ_JBNKXY010000162.1:0-669 GCF_050300555.1 Arcobacter sp. | reverse complement strand
ACACCAATATTATGATTTTTGGTAGCGGCCCACTTATGTCGTCATTAAGCCAAACGGTGACGCCAAAGGACAAGGAAGCTCCGCTACCAACGTCACCTCCACCGGTTCCAAAGTTCAAGGAAGCTTCGCTTCCATCATCTCTAAAGGAAAAGGAAGCTTCTCCGCTACCAACATCACCTGTCAAGGTTATGCCCCAGCAGAAACTAATCCACCAGGAACAAGATCTACCACCATCATCTCCTTACAACACAATCCACCAGGAATTAGGCCTCTATAACTCAAATACTCGTTCAATCCCAACGAACAAGTTCTTTGAGGTAATGAAGAAGCAAAAGATGTCTACACTGTCTACACCGGCACAACAGGCTAAGTCATTTCTCACGGCAGCTGAAATTGGTTCATATAAAGAAGATGGTGAAGTTTACGATCGAGAGAAACTAGGACTTAGACCAGATGATCTGGTCTTCATGAAGCATGAGGTTCCTGAAAAAATTGAGTTTGGTAAGCCATTCCTCACGAGTGTAGAACTTTTCAAACAACATTTTTCAGTTAGGAGACTCCACAACTAGTACATGATAGCGACCTCATTGGATGTGACAAACATCACATTTCAAATCCAGGGAAACACTTTCTATAGTGGAGCTAGATTAGGCTTTATTAAGTGGGAAG
>NZ_JBNKXY010000161.1:0-671 GCF_050300555.1 Arcobacter sp. | reverse complement strand
AATTATTAAATAATTAATAAAGCTTTGATAATTCAAAGATAATTCATAGTTAATTATTTAAAAGCGAATAATTATGAAACCTTGATCTAAAATTTATATCTTAACTAACCTCATGGCAAGTGTAGCTTCAACCCCTTTCTTGATCATGAGCTAAGTTTAGTGACTTGATCATTCCCTTTATGGATAATTGCTTTATTAATTTGAGGTAATTAGAGTAAATCTTTAAGCTTCCCATGTTACCTTAACCATCGACCCAAACCCTAAGCAAACCCCTCAAGGCATGTCATTAGCGTGTCTTGGGCCTTGTTACCTTCCGAACCCTGCTCTTTTCAACTTTAAGTGCAGTCGTAGTAGTTAAGGTTCTTTCGCTAAGACCTAGGAGCCACATCGTTCGATCTTCCGTGTCATCGTTAATTGGTCTTGTTTAAATCATGCATCTCATTACGACTTAGGTGGTTATGATGTCGAGCAAGAAGGTTCAAGCCAAGAGCTTGAGGGTCAACATTCGTGAAGCGCAAGAAAACTAACTTCATTTGTTCCTAAGCAAAGGCAAGCACTGGTGCATATCACCCCCTCTAGGGATTTTACTTTATAACTGTCCTTAAGTTATTATTGACTTGTGCATTTATGTTATAGGAGTTGAATGAAACTCTAGAATGCATTATACCCTT
>NZ_JBNKXY010000160.1:0-672 GCF_050300555.1 Arcobacter sp. | reverse complement strand
GTGTTGAGGGGTATTTGACTAATATGGATTGATTCTGTGTTTAGTAAGCAAGTTTAGTCAGGTGTGAAAAGTGTTTTGGGGAAAATGGAAGAGATGATGAGATGGTTATGATCCAAGAGCCATTGAAAATAGAAAATGCTTGAAGTTGTCTCGGACAAAATCTTCAATTGCACTGATGGGGAATGGAGTGTTGATAACGGGATGAAAATGTAATAGCTGTTAGTTTTGTTTGGGTTAACTATCCCGGGGAACCTAGATTGGTATGGAATATGGCTTTTGGCTGATGGCTTGCATTCTCCCATGTGGTGATGTAAAAACTGAAGATGTTATACTATCTCGTTTTATGAGACTGGGCGAAAGCCTCTTTATCTAAAAAAATTATATCCAAAACTGCCCTTCCAGTACCTAGCAGATTGAGTCAATTCAAGAATTGAATTAAGTTTTTTACTTCCGAAATCTCACCATGGGGAATATATAATTTAATTTCCTGGTTGTTATTGTTGGATGACTGAGCTAGCTAGTCATGTAAGTGCAGCATTTTTTGTTTTTGTTTTTGAGACCTGGTTGAGGAGCAAATTGTGTAATTCATATTTGTACTAGAATGGCCTCGGCTTTTCATGTACTGGTAGTGTTCAAGAATTTATTTAGTATATGCACTGGGTAAAGATTGTA
>NZ_JBNKXY010000159.1:0-672 GCF_050300555.1 Arcobacter sp. | reverse complement strand
GCTGGGCTGCCAGGCCGTGGCCCAGCCGGCTTTTCGGCCGACCGCGCGTGGCAGGCCACCACGCCCCGTGGGCTGTAGCCTCGGGCCGGTTTCGACCCAGTACTGTGCCCGAGGATTTAAACGTTTTTCAATTGTTTTAAATTACAGAAATTGTTTCAAATTTCAAAAATTTGTAGAAACTTGTAGGAATGTCAAAAATTTACAAAATAAATTTTGTATGAATCCTCTTGAACCACTCTTCACAGTGGGCTTGACCAAACTCGCTTTTATGCAGTAAATTCTTGTGCAAAATTCTAAGAACTCAAATACAAGAATATTTGTTTACAAATATCTACACTTTGTAATGCTATGAATTTTTTCATGCATGTGCATACCACTGTCAGTAGCTTATACAAAAAGTTCCATGATTATTTCCTGCTTAGAATAATTTCTAGGATTTAATCTCTATTTCTGCAGTAAAGAAATTGTAGAAAATAATATATGTCTAGAAAAATGATAATTCTTGGTGTAGACGTTCCTTGCACTGTTTAGTACTTGTATAAAATCAGAGAACATAAGTAGATGTATAAATCTTAGATTATTGAATTTCTAAGTTGTGTTTAATTTATTAAAATACTAAAAATGCTAGGGGTAAATTAGTAAATGGCTTGTAAGGAGTTAATGTGGTTAAGT
>NZ_JBNKXY010000158.1:0-675 GCF_050300555.1 Arcobacter sp. | reverse complement strand
TTTGGTGTTATCTCCTATTTTGCACTAACAATGGCAGGGAAGGACACGTGTAGCAACAAAAGTGGTCTCTGTAATGATTTTCGAGAGATGCTACAAGTGATGAATGATTCTATAAATATGCACACCCAATAAAAGGATAATTTATTCAGTAATGACAAAAATCTTCAAATTCAACCTTCTTATAATGGGTTCAATATGGATGCATATCTTGATTGGGAAATGATAATGGATAAAAAAATTGCACAATATCGTATGTGTGATAGGAGAAAAATCAATGTTGTTGTTAGTTTTTTAACCTCTTGTGCTTTGACTTGGTGGGAGAACTTGTGTGTTTTGGATAAACCCCAAACTTGGAAAGATATGAAAATACTTATGAGGGAAAAGTTTTATCAACATGATTTAGCAGAACATATCCCTATTATATCTTCTTCTATGCCTAACATTTTGCAGGACAATGCACAAAACAAAGAGGACTATACGGAAGAGAATGAAGTGCTTATAATGTCACATGAAGTGTTAAAATTATCCACTGATCTTGCGCCAACAACTTCTGCAAATGAGAGAAAAGGTAATGATTTTGGTGTTGTGAACACTCACGATGAATATAATTTTGATGCACCTGATTTGTCCACAATTAATGTTGATGTAGAGCAAACCGATAGTGAAACATTTTTC
>NZ_JBNKXY010000157.1:0-676 GCF_050300555.1 Arcobacter sp. | reverse complement strand
CCCATTCACGGCCCCAATAGCCCAATCAAAAGCATTTAAAGGCCAGCATGGGAGAGTGACATGGGCTGGAAACTGTCAACAGATTGGAGCGTGTAAATTACACAATTTGACTCTTTTGTAAAACGTTTTTTTACAAATGGATCCACCTAGAAACATATTCTAGATCTCAACCCTTTAAAAGGACGTCAGACCCATTGGCGTCCTTATTAAACTAAGGGGTGCCCATGGCTTCGGCGCCCTTCCCTCCACGTCAGAACATGCTGAAATAGAATGACGTCAAAGCTATTGGCGCCCTGCTTGAACTGAAGAGCCTCACTCATGTTGACGTCTTGTTCTGTACGTGATTTATATCATTTAGTGTATTTCTTTGATTAAAAATAATTATTTATATTACTCTAAAATTTATGCCATTTTTCCTTGATAGAAAAGTGTATAATGAACAAATTTTGTCATTGTGAAAAGTTCCAATTCATTATCGTTTAATAAATAAAAATCTGTGAACATAGCAATCTGTTAAATTTTAAAAATCAGTTTAATACATTGCTAAGTTCATAAAACTTTAACTTGTAAACAATGGTGAATCTAAATATTTCATAACAATAAAATTTGTTTCTTTTACTCTTTAAAACGTCATACAAATTATTGTAAATTTTGGAGATACACAATTAACTGTTTT
>NZ_JBNKXY010000156.1:0-676 GCF_050300555.1 Arcobacter sp. | reverse complement strand
CTGCAAGCATCAACATATTGTATTGTTAGGTTTTTCAAGTAAATTCAGTTTCATTGCACGTTTAAGTAATTTCATTCTGGTCAGGTTGAATTTAAATCACGACAAGAACCATCAGGATTAGTTGGTACTGTTTCTATTGCTTCATTTGATGATCATTCACTGATAACTACCACACACTCTACCTTTTATTGTACATTCCATGACAACTCAATAGTTGGCTATTGTCTCGCTTTTATATCTTGTAGACTTAATGCGAAATACAATCTTGTGTCTTCCACAATCCGAGGTCGTAAGAAGTCGTGAAAAGAACGTGAATGATTTAAGCTCATCTCCATAATAAATTTATAGAAGAAAATAAATAGCTATTTATAATATTTTGAATAAGGCATAAAATTATTTTTTGAGTAAATTGTTACTTGATTATAATTGTTTAATTTATATTTAGTTAATGGAATTGGTATATCTTTAATTGTGATATAAATTTTGCACACCCCAGCAAAGCGGGATGTGGTTGTCATATTTTTTGTCATCAACCAAACACCAATATCTTTTTGTGTGGGTGCCAAATGGTTTGTCCGTGGCAAAGTGCGGTTGGGAACCCAACAAACCCCTTGATGCACAAAATGGACACCTAACCATTGGATTCAAAAAAAATTGTGTCGAATCAAGTTTCTCC
>NZ_JBNKXY010000155.1:0-679 GCF_050300555.1 Arcobacter sp. | reverse complement strand
TTTCTGAGGTTTGCTCACTCCGAACATTTTGCGTTTTTATTTTGCATCTGTAATTTTAAATGAGCCTCCTTGCTTTTCAAGCTTCATTCCTTCTGGAACATTTTATGCTTCTTTGATTTTAAATGAGCTCCTTGCTTTTCAGGTTTCGTTCCTTCTGGAACATTTGATGCTTCCACGATTTAAAATGAGCCCCTTGCTTTTCAGGCTTCGTTCCTTTTGGAACATTTTATGCTTCCACACTTTTTACTTTAGTTCCTCCAGCATTGTGTTACAGAGCCAGTGGGCTATTGTTGAGCTCGATTTGCCCACGACTTTGAATGGTTTGGCCTTCAGCCTATTGAATGCTAATCTAACCTTGTTAGATATTTTGACGTGTATGGGACTCTAAATTTTTTTTCACAGAGTCAAAGCTTATATTCGTGATTTGGGTTACAAGAGCTATGTCTTGTTAAAAACCTCACACCCTTGTGGGCTTCCCCTGTGAGGAAAAGAGTATGGGTCTGGTTTTCAAAAATGTAAAAACTTTCACAATGGCCAGTTTATAGATTACAGACCCTTGCAACTTACAAAATCAGCTAAATCTAAAAACAATGAAGGTTGTCGGCATTCCAGGAGTGCTCCAGCACCCTGCCTTCATTGTCAACCAAACAAAAAGATCCTGATCAGGTTTTTCTGTCAC
>NZ_JBNKXY010000154.1:0-679 GCF_050300555.1 Arcobacter sp. | reverse complement strand
ACTAGCATTGGTTGTGGCAGTGTCAATGTGCACACAACTTCTGTTGCGATGAGGGAAACTTATGGTTGGAGTTGGCCGGTGGGCACTAGTTTTGCTAGTTTGACCAAAAACTCGTAAAATTTGATTTCCAAAATTGTTCGAACCGAAGTCAACCAGCCATATGGTTTGACCGGTTAGCCATCTGGTTTTTCTGGTCGGTTTTAGCTAAAGGTGAGGAAAGGTAGGGGAAAAATAAAAAATGGATAGAAAAATATAAAAATTTTGGTATGACATTTACTAAATATTTGTAATAATATTAGATACAAATGAATAGTATATCATGCATCTAATACACAACAAATATATTATCCAATATATAGTTATGTATCCATGTATAATTATCCAACACATATAATGATTATTCAATATGGAACATATAATAAGTATGATGCATAGAGAAATATTACATACACTCACGTCGTTTGTACTCATAAAAAATCTTATTTATTTAAAAAAGTACATAAAAATCATCATAAATAATATAGTTTTTTACATGTTTTAAAATCTATTTTTAAAAAAAATTTAACCGACCGATTTTTGGTGAACCGGTAAAACCGACTCCCACTGGTTTTATCAGTTTTCACAAAAGCCAGCCAGTTTTCAATGAAATTTGAAGCCATACCCCGAGGGTTCATCTTGC
>NZ_JBNKXY010000153.1:0-680 GCF_050300555.1 Arcobacter sp. | reverse complement strand
AGACTACTTGAAATCCTTATTGCAAATCCATCAAAGCTCCATTTTGGACAAGAAGAGCTCCATTATGATCTTCAAGGATTGGAATATGATCTAGGTGACTAGCACACACCATATCCCAATATTGAAGAAGATATGGAATTTACAAAAGTGCTAATCATTAAGCAAAAACTAGAGGAAAACTTCCAAGTCTAGGAGCTGAATTGTATAGCTCTATTTGGACCCTTGAAACAAATACCTCTAGAGCTCAATAATTTCTGTAGATTTGCAAACTTATAGAACAAATCATCAGGAACGAATTCTCTTTTGGGAGTGTGGTGCAATTTGATTCCAATAAATTCTAAAAAATTTCAGACTAAGCGAATCAGTTAACACTATACAGAACTTGAAAACTTCGAATTTGAATCCTGATTTTTGGATTCCAATAAACTCTTAGGGTATCTTAAATATGCGATTACCATAACCTTGTAGATTAGATACATGGGGTGTTACATCTACCTACCATTATTGGGGGAGATTTTAACATAATGCGGCACAACAAAAAGAAGAATAATGATAGATTCAATGGTTGTTGGCCATTCTTGTTTAATGCAGTCATCAATAGCTTTGACCTTCAGGAAATTGATCTAACGGTCGTCAGTTCACCTGGGCCAATTCATTACTGAATCTCACATGTGAAAAGA
>NZ_JBNKXY010000152.1:0-680 GCF_050300555.1 Arcobacter sp. | reverse complement strand
AGGATGAGCCTCATCATCTACCTCCAATCTTAATGTGAATCCCTGGCTCTAGCCCATTCAATTTCATGAATTTCTCCTCATTCCCCAAAAACCTAGGTTTTGAGTTTATCCAAAATCAGAATAGAAATTTTTGAATTTGGGAAAAACCTCTTTTGGGAACTTGTTTCTTGTGTTGAGGTGACCCTTGTGTCCAAGTATCATCCGATTTAGTGCCTCATAGCTAAAGAACCAAGTTTAGAAAAAATGGGCGGATTTTGAGAGAAACTCGTGTTTTCAGAGACCTCCTACCAGACAATGTTTGGTTCTACCGGACAATGTCTGGCTTGACCCGGATAATATCTGACTTGTAGTTTGAGTTCATAGAGACCTCTAGCCGGACAATATATAGCCCAGTCGAACAATGTATGGCCCAACCGAACAATGTCTGACAGTCTGCTTCAGCTCGATGTTCGTTCAGTATTTTTATCATATTTTAATAACTGAGTGTCTGTTTGATCACATTCTTCTTCTGCTAGCTTTGTAATTTTTTGGGGATCATTTTTTTACTGTTGGAAAGTGCATTCATCACCTTCTAGCACAGAGGTTTATTCGGGATTTTGAATTCAAGACAGACCGATTATTACAAAGAATTTTATTTGGTTTCTGTTCAACCCCCTCCGGTCACCCCCTCAGTCCTTTAG
>NZ_JBNKXY010000151.1:0-681 GCF_050300555.1 Arcobacter sp. | reverse complement strand
GCTCGATATATCTTTTATTGAAGTATTTTGATGCTATAAATATATGCTGAACAACTGAACTTGATATGAATATGATGCATGAACTTGTATGTTATAAATTATATATATATATATATTTTGTGTTTGTAAACTTGTTTATGTGTGTTTGTATGTAATTTGTGACTGTGTATGCACTTGTATGTCAATTATAATTGTATGTGAATTATAAATTGTATGCGAACTAGAATTGTATGTGATTTTAGAATAGGAACCGATGCTGATACCTATTATTAGCAGTGGTTCTTAGCAGCGGTTCTAGAACCACTACTGATAATGGATATCAGCAGCGGTTCTAGAATTACTGCTGATAACCCTATATTATTAGCAATGACATCTGCGGCGGTTCAAAAACCGTATCTAATGGTAGTTACGAATAAGCGCTGCAGATGACCTTCTCTGTAGTAGTGTATATCATATATTTTTAATAATTTTAATTTTCAGTGGGACTTTTAACTTCTATAATTGCTTATTCATGTGTGCTGCACCATTACTAATGAGGACCATATATAAAGACTTGACAGTGTATTGGCCATATTGATGTAGGTTCCATACAAACACATTAGCCTGACCATTAAGTCTCACATGCATAATTCTCGTTATCAAATCATTCCATAATACAAGATTATTTTTGAAGGACCAGAT
>NZ_JBNKXY010000150.1:0-681 GCF_050300555.1 Arcobacter sp. | reverse complement strand
TTATATTACTCTAAAATTTATGCCTATTTTTTATTTGATAGAAAAGTGTATAAGGAACAAATTATGTCATTGTGAAAAATTCAAATTTATTATCGTTTAATAAATAAAAATCTATGAACATAACAATCTTAAGCTTTAAAAAAAATTAACTTTTGACACATTGCTAAGTTCTCATAAATTTAACTCGTAAAGGGTGATGAATCTAAACTAAATATTTTACAACAACAAATTTTATTTCTTGTACTCTTAAAAACATCCTACAAATTGTTATAAATTTTGGAGATACACAACTAATTGTTTTAAGCCTAAAAATGCTAAATGGTCATTTTTTCTTTTACTCTCACCCCACTATGAAACATTATCATTTAGCATTTTGCTAAGCTTATACTAGTTAATTATACATCTTAAAATTTTATAAATTTTTAGGTGGTTTGAAAGAGTACAAGGAACAAGTTTTATTGTTGTGAAATATTTAGATTCATCACCGTTTATGAGTTAAAGTTTTGTGAACTTAGCAATGTGGTAAGCTAATTTTTTAAAACTATTGCTATGTTCACAAAAATATATTTCTAGAGGGTCTATTTATAAAAAATATTTTCAAAAAAGACTAAATTATGTAATTTACTCTTCTTTGGTTGCGCCTGCTTGGACCACGAGCGGACCAAAGTCGGTTTGATGCTT
>NZ_JBNKXY010000149.1:0-682 GCF_050300555.1 Arcobacter sp. | reverse complement strand
ACCACGATAGAAGTCAAGTGGCTGGTTCCACTCGCGAGATCAAGATTTTGATCCTTATTGGTTTTAGTGGTTGGCTATAAAGTTCATAAGTACCTTAATTTGAGACCGGACGAGGGAACTAAGGGACTATAAGTGGAGTATCACCAGATGGGAAGGTTGAGAGTGGATAAGAAGATATTCAGGGATCTGAGGTAGTAGCTATCGCCTATGTCTTGCCGGTATTGCCATCAAGGAGGCTCCATCTCTATTCGACACACCTTATTATCTTATTGCAAAAGGTGAACCGAAGGTATGCGACGTTGATGAGTAAACTTATGATGATTTTATTGAGATGGTAAGTAATCTTGATGACTTGTTGTGTAATATGAAAGAAAGATATAAGAACTTGAAGAAGAAACATGTTTCTCTTCAAGAATCTTATGAGGAGTTAAAGACATCTCATAAAAATCTTTTGTATACTCATGAGAAGCTTAAGGAAGCTCATAACTCTCATATCTCTCAAGAAGCCAACAAAGTGAAAGTTGATGTTGGCATTACTTGTGATTTGATTGATGATATGCCTAAAATAGATAAAGTTTCAAAATCTAGCATATCTACCTCATGTGATGATTTACTTGCTATGCCATGCTCTTCAAATGTTGATTCATGCATGAATGATTCTTCTTGTGATCCATTGCTTATT
>NZ_JBNKXY010000148.1:0-684 GCF_050300555.1 Arcobacter sp. | reverse complement strand
ATTTAAATGCAGGAGATTTATTGGTAAAAGATAGATTAGAGCAAGGAGGGTATACAGTTATTGTCAAAGATCAACAAAGTGCTGTTGCTTCCGATGCAAATGAGAAAACTTTAGTTTTAAATGGTGATATGCCGTTAATTCAAGCAAGTGAACTTAAAAAGTTTGATCTTGATGCTACTATTGTAATGTCAGTATTAGAGTTAAAAAGTGCAGATGGATATGGCAGAGTAGTAATTGAAAATGGTGAAGTTAAAAAAATAGTTGAACAAAAAGATGCATCAGAAAAAGAGTTGAAAATCACAAGTGCAAATGCCGGGATTTATCAGTTTTGTACAGAGTTTTTACTAAACTCTTTACCTCTTTTATCAAATGATAATGCTCAAGAAGAGTATTACATTACGGATTTAGTTGAAATGGCCATTAATAGTAATAAAACTCTAAAACCAATAGTAGTAAATGAAGAGAACTTTAAAGGTGTTAATTCAAAATATGAACTAGCTTGTGCTGAGGTTATTCACCAAAATAGAATAAAAGAAGCTTTTATGAAAGCTGGAGTTATTATGAGACTACCTGAAACTATCTATATAGAATCAGGTGTTGAAATTATAGGTGAGACTATTATTGAAAATGGAGTTACTATTTTAGGAAAGAGTAAAATAAAAAATTCTCATATTAAAACAAATA
>NZ_JBNKXY010000147.1:0-685 GCF_050300555.1 Arcobacter sp. | reverse complement strand
CACGGCTTCCCTCCCCTGTTTCTGGCCACGGGCCGAAAGGCCAGGTGGGCCCGAAAACATTGCTAGGCCACAACGGGTCGGGCCACTGTGGAGCCCAATTGAACAGTGAAGTTTTCCATTTTCTATTTGATTTATTTTAAACCAAATTCAATTCAAAACCGAATTTGATTCAAACCCAATCAATTTTGGTTCAAACTTTGGAATTTGACTAAGTTACATCTAAGATTGTTTTCCAAGTTCAAATTCTGGATTAAGATTGTCAATTCAATTTAATTCATTTAAATTCTTTTATAGTTACTCATAATCGTGTAAAATCGTTTGAAATTCATAGGAAATTAAATAAATTTGATAAAATTGTAATTTCAGTTCCATAATTTGAATTTAAGCATAATATATGAGATAAAATTTAAAATATTTTTATTTAATAATTAATTACAGATTTGTTTATTAATCTTTCATAATTAGATAGTAATTCATAAATAATTATTCATTGCTCCAAAATTCATGAAAATTGGACCAAAATTACTTCTAAGCTGCCCAACCTTAGAAAACTTATTAGAGCCATTGTTCAAGAGTTATGACCTTGTAAATTTCCATTTTTGCCCTTGTTAAGTAAAACCTTATGCAATTAAGGTTTCTTTTTGGAAAGTTAATGAGGTTTCACCATGAACACCTAGTACCCATC
>NZ_JBNKXY010000146.1:0-690 GCF_050300555.1 Arcobacter sp. | reverse complement strand
AAATTTTTTGCTTGGATGAACTCATGTGGTACAACATATTTGACTCGTTACACGTTTTCTTCATTGCTCTCGCTGTTTGATGATTCATTATTTTCCTCAATGTTCTTCTCATTATCAAGATTCTCATCAAACGTGTCAGTGCCCTAAATTCTGAATTCAGAGATTTAGAATTCATTTTTGCCAACTGGCTACCCAGGCTGATCCTATGAGTAACACCCTGCACTGTAGCCACTGCTTCTTAAAAATGAATGAGTCGTTGTGAAAAAAATGAATGAATCATTGTAGTGTGCGACGAAATCTTAAAAATGACTGATAAAATCTAAAAAGTGACTTAGTCGCAATAGCAAAAATGACTGAGTCACTGTAGCAAAAAATGGCTGAGTCTTTATAGCAAAAATGGCCGAGTCACTGTAGCACGCGACAAAATTTAAAAAATGTCTAACGAAATCTAAAAAATGACCATTTTGATTCTTCTCTTTTTTCTCTAAAAACACAGATTCTCTAGGAAAAAAATGTTTGGCAAAACAGTCTCTTATAGTCCCAATGTAAAAATGAGTGAAGAAGTCATGAAAAGCTATATCTTTTGTGCTTTTAATTTCTAAGTACAAAATTGAGAAGTGTTTTTATAAAGAGGACATAGAAGCATTTTTTTCTTTTTTACCATTTGATATCCTACATACTTATATTTCT
>NZ_JBNKXY010000145.1:0-692 GCF_050300555.1 Arcobacter sp. | reverse complement strand
TAAAGAAGCTAATCAGGGATAAGCCTATCTTGGTTCTACACGGATGCTGATGCCCAAACGGTAATGAATTTAGGATAATACTATTGTCGTGTGATGCGTAAACTTTTTTATATTTATTCATTTATATTTTGATAAAAACAATTGATCATCATTTTTTTCCTTAATTCGTCTGCTCCCACTACTATAGAGAAGATCATCTGCAGCAGTTCTAGACTGCCATCAGATGTGATTTCTGAACCGCTGTAGATAAGTCACTGCTGATAATCCAAGGTTATCAGTAGCGGTTTTAGAACCGCTGGTGATGTGAGCTATTATCAGCAATGATTGGATATTAGAATCGTTGATGAGTCTTTAGTATCAGCAGTGGTTCTAGTTTTCACCAGCTGCTGATAACTATGCAGATAAATAGATTATACATAAATCTTTATTCTGAACATTCAACAGAACTTGAAACATTATCAAACATATGTACAATACATATCTACAACCACATTGTCAAGCAGTATTGTCTATGTACAATATATATCCAGAACCACATTGTCAAACATACAATTTATTTTGATTTTTTATTAACTGGGGAATCTGTACCACGTTGATTCTTCTTTCCTAGATTTCTCTGTCTCGATGGAGAAGGTGGTGGTGGAGACTCTTGACCTATATCAAATTTAGCAACATAGTGCCTTCGAGTCGGT
>NZ_JBNKXY010000144.1:0-696 GCF_050300555.1 Arcobacter sp. | reverse complement strand
ACACCAAGTGAGATATAAATACTTACTTTCAACTTTTGTAGAATAAAGATAAAGAGCTACATTATTATTATTTTTTGAATGGAAAGGAAAATCTTACTAAGAATGCATGATCTAATCCTAACGCCATTAAAATAATTTATTTTAAAATTTTGGAAAGATTTTTTTAAAAAGAAAAATCTGATTTTAGAATGATATTTAAATGTGAACGAAGGGAGTACGAGACTGTTTACGCCGTAGGGTGCAAGATTTCACTTCTACATGATAATTTTATAGGAACTTTACTAAAAAATTTGCATATCACATTTTAATCTAACAGAATAATGTATGATTTCAGAAAATATCTTACAACATAACAAAGGATTGAAAGGAGGCATGTACATGTCTGATAGCAATTCGATTTTTCAAAAAAAAGAAATATTTTTTTGAAGCTGGTTTTGATCCTTTTTAATGAATGTGTTGTATTGAATTCTAGCCTTTATAGTTTTTTAGGCTAATTGTTATTCTTACTTTCTAATCTTATATACTTATATTTCTATGACATACTACAAGTCATTAATTTTAATTCTCTCAACATGTAAGTATGTCACATCATCTCATACCATGTCATCTTTCTCCATTAAAAATATTTTTAAAAATTCAAGTAGTATGCCACATCATCTTTCTCCATTGAAAAATAATTCTAAGAATTCAAAAAAA
>NZ_JBNKXY010000143.1:0-697 GCF_050300555.1 Arcobacter sp. | reverse complement strand
AACATGGGGGCGCAAATGGTAAAAGAAGTTGCTTCAAAAACTGCTGATGATGCAGGAGACGGAACAACTACTGCTACTATTTTGGCTCAAGCCATCGTTACTCAGGGTTTAAAAAACGTTGCTGCTGGTGCCAACCCAATGGATCTTAAAAGAGGTATCGATAAAGCTGTTATAGCTGTTGTTGAAGACCTTAAAAAGCAATCAAAACCAATCAAAGATTCTAATGAAATTGCTCAGGTAGCCACTATTTCTGCTAACAACGATGGCGAAATAGGCGCTATGATCGCTGATGCAATGGAAAAAGTTGGAAAAGATGGAGTAATCACTGTTGAAGAAGCAAAAGGTACTGATACAGAAGTTAAAACTGTTGAAGGTATGGAATTTGACAGAGGATATCTTTCTCCATACTTTGTAACCAACACAGAAAAAATGGAAGCAGAATTGGATAATCCTTATATTCTGATTTATGATAAGAAAATATCAGCAATGAAGGAATTATTACCAGTTCTTGAAAGTGCTGCACAAACTGGAAAACCATTATTAATCATCTCAGAAGATGTTGATGGTGAAGCGTTGGCTGCTTTGGTTGTTAACCGTTTGAGAGGCTCTCTAAAGGTGGCGGCTGTTAAAGCTCCAGGATTTGGTGATAGAAGAAAAGAGATGTTAGAAGATATTGCTGTGTTGACAGGTGGTGTAG
>NZ_JBNKXY010000142.1:0-699 GCF_050300555.1 Arcobacter sp. | reverse complement strand
ATAATATATTTTTTTATAGTTTTTGAATTATTTTTCAATGGAGAAATGTGATGTGCGATGAGGTGATTTTCTTGAATTTTTAGAATTATTTTTTCAATGGAGAAATGTGATGTGACATGCTCCTTGATATTTTAGAATTATTTTTCAGCAGAGTAAGGTGATGTGGCATGAGGTGATGTGACATGCTACTTGAATTTTCAGAATTATTTTTCAATGAAGTAAGATAACATGACAAGAGTTGATTTTCTTTAAATTTTATAATTATTTTTTAATGGAGAGAGATGGCATGGCATAAGGTTATGTGGCATGGTATTTAAATTTTCAGAAATATTTTTCAATAGAGAAAGATGGCATGGCATGAGACGATGTGACGGCAAACTTTCATGTTGAGAGAATTAAAATTAATGACTTATAATAGGTCATAGAAATATAAGTATATAGAATATATATATATATATATTTTAATAATTATTTTAAATATCTGTAATTCTCTTAAAATACATGATGTACATCATCATCTACTCCATCGCCTTACTCAAAAAATTTATTATCTATATATATATATATATACACACACACACTAGTTGGTAACCTACGTGTAGCTGTGGAATTTTAAAATAATTATTATCTATATATTTTTAATAATTTATAGATAATAAAAATTTTGAGTAAGATGATGGAGTAGATGATGATGTACAT
>NZ_JBNKXY010000141.1:0-702 GCF_050300555.1 Arcobacter sp. | reverse complement strand
GAAGCATGTCCTTCAAAGAAACGCCTTTGAAAATCAAAGTGTCTTCTTGAAAGATAAGAAAGACGTGAACGACTTGATGCATGTGTCATGGAAGCAGATTCTGATGCTGATGACTTTTGATATGTAAATTATTTATTATTGTTATAATATAATATTTTTATCCTATAAAATTGTATACTAACCCTTTTTTAATTATGTCTAGATGTTTCACCATCTTTCGTCTAAAATGAAAGGGAAAGGGAAATGTAAGCAGGGCGAGGGTTCTTCTTCCTCCTCGTAGGCACAGTCAGACACATCCGCTTTCTTGTTTGTAGTAATAGTATAATTTAATTCCATTTTCATCTACACTTGATCATATCAATTCATTATTATGTTTTATTTGACATTTCTTATGTTTTTCCTTGCAGGGCACAACGGCCTCTTGACAGTGACAGGAGCAGCTTCTTGGGGTGCTGCACAGCGATGAGATGGCTCACGTGGAGCACACGACTAGGTGGAGGTGGAGCACATGACTTAGGTGGAGGTGGAGGTGGAGACTCTGGTGGAGCAGGTGGCTCAGGGGGAGGTGGAGCATATGACTCAGGTGGAGGTGGAGGTGGAGACTCCGATGGGCAGGTGGCTTAGGGGGGAGTGGAGGGTGCAGGAGGCATCTCAGGTGGAGGTGGATTAGGCGGCTCAAGTGACGGTGTGGAGTACGACATT
>NZ_JBNKXY010000140.1:0-703 GCF_050300555.1 Arcobacter sp. | reverse complement strand
CCTTCTTATCAACATCTTTAGAAAGCTTAACAAATAACCTTAAATCGGATTGCAAAACTATTGAAGACAAGAGAAAAATATTTAAAAATATGAGTGATTATTTTGTTAATGATGAAGAATTTGATTTAATGCTAAGAAAAGGTGTATATCCATATAGACATGAAGTCAGATTGTGTAAATTCAATGGTTTTATGAACTTTTGTAATTTTCAGTCCCAGTTGAAGCGCTTGTTTCAAATATCGATAATGTATACCATATTCCCTTTTATCTTCAAATGAACAAACCAATTTTTTTTATTTTCGTCTCTTTTCTGGATTCACTTTGCTTTGTACTTAGGAGGTTATTTGAAATAGATTTGTTCTCGCTGCATAGTGCATAACCATTATGCGATTTATGCAGATTCTCAGGATAATGTAAGTCTACAATAAAGTAGTATCCTTTATCAGCATCATCTTTCAATTTTAATATTTTCTCTTTCGTCCATTCTTCATCACTGTATTTGAAATCTTTAGTAGGCAAATATGAACTCATAGCACCACCATATAAATTATTTGCGTCATAATACATAATATAACTGTCTTCTTCATTTTTATCATAAATCTTGCTGTATTTGTTATTTGCTTTAGCATAATGTGTTGATACTTGTGATAAGCCACCTCAGATACCACTTTCAAAATCAAGATACATATTTATATTGGTCAGT
>NZ_JBNKXY010000139.1:0-703 GCF_050300555.1 Arcobacter sp. | reverse complement strand
GGGAACGCGAACTGAGTATATTTTTACGGCTAATCTTGTGCACATGCATGTTTTTGTGTATATGAACTAACAAAACTAGGTGGGATAGCTGCAGGATTTTAAAATAATTACTATCTATATATTTTTTAGAATTTGTAGAAAAATAAAAAATAGAATAAAGTGGTGGGACAGATAATGTGTACACAATGTATGTTAAGAGAATTATGGTTATTTAAAATAATTATTATTAATAAAATGATGTGTACATTCTACGTATTTAATTATTATTTATGTTAATTTTTTGTATAAATTATATATACTAAAAAATAGAGGAAAATCATGGGGCAGATGATAATGTGCGTATCCTATATGTCAAGAGATATGCTATAAAAAATTATAGTGGATTCGAAAGATGATGTGACAACTGATGATATATACACTTTATATATCAAGATAAGTATATTTAAAATTTTTAGTGAATCATTTTTATATAGTTAGAGAGGATTCATATTAGTTTTTACCATGCCTTCACTCTTTTGGATTGGGATTTTGAGTTATTAAAGATAAATGTCACACTCATTTTCTATGACTAAATAAATAATATAATAGAACCCTTTTAAAAAAGACCAATATGGCCATATGTTGTCTATCTACATAAAAGAAGTTAGAAACATTTAACAGTAGGCACTCTAGATTAGAAAGAGAGTATATTTCGCAAAACCCT
>NZ_JBNKXY010000138.1:0-705 GCF_050300555.1 Arcobacter sp. | reverse complement strand
CAATTCGTGGGATGCAAAGAGTGGTATGCTACATGCACATGCACAACTTAGCCATATTAGCCCTTACAATCCATTTACTAATTTACCCCTAGCCTTTTCTTTATTCATTAACAAAGCAATTAAACTTTAGAAAATTACTAATATGCATTATGTGAGTCTAAACCACTTCTCTGATTTTATACAGGTTCTATATAGTATAAGGAAGCATTCTACTACAAATGAATATTTTCCTATGCATATTATAATTACTACAATTTATTTATTGTAGGACAGAAATTAAATCCTAGAACTTATTCTGAACAGGAGAGAAATGTAATTAATTTTTGCATAACTTAACTATCATGGTGTGCACATGTATGCAAAAATCCAATGTGTAAAATTGTATAAATTTTTGTGAATAAATACTTTATTGTTTGAATTATTGTGATTTTATATGATGCAACAATGCACAACTAAAGATTTTTCCAATCCTAATGCAAATATCAACTCAAGAGGTTTCACACAAAATTTACTTTATAATTTTTGGACATTTGTACACATTTCTATTGATTTTCATAGTTTGGAAATAATTTGGATATTTAAAACAATTGGAAGGGAATTTCATCCTGCTGCACAGTGCTAGGCTCCATTGTGGCCCGCGGCCGGCACTGTTGGCCCAGCCCATCGACCAAAGAGGCCCACGTGGCCCGAGTGCCAGCGCATTGT
>NZ_JBNKXY010000137.1:0-707 GCF_050300555.1 Arcobacter sp. | reverse complement strand
AAAACTTAATCGAACATACTGAAGGTGCTTTTGACTCTGATTATTCTATCGGACTGACAATTGAATATAAAGAACCCGATGAGGAAAATATTGTAGAGCAAATTCTTAAAAGTGCGGAATTGGAATCGGATAAAGGTTCGTGGAAAAAATACGACAGTGGATTTGATTTTGAACATAATTACAACGAAATAAATAGAGCTGAACCGTTTTATTTCAAAGTAGATACTTTAAACAATAAAATGGAATTGAATTTAAGTCACTTATAAATAAAAAAACCAGTTGCCAACAAAGTACTGTGGTAAAAAACAAATAAAAACTCATTAATTTATCTCTAAAACACTTCGGTAAGTTTGATCGTAAACCAATCCTGATTTTGCAATAGCAAATGCTTGTTTTAATAACTTATTACAAACTGCTATTAGGGCTAGTTTTTTACTCTTTCCTTTAGCGACTAATCGCTCATAAATTGCTCTGCAAGCTTTGTTGTATTTACAAGTATTAAAACTGCTCATAAATAATAAATTCCGAAGCTTCCCATTCCCTATTTTACTAATTCTGCTCCGTCCTTTTACGCTACTTCCACTTTTAAACGGCGGTAGAAATTGTGCTCCGGAACACGAACTCTTAACTGAAACTGATTGAATAATTTCTCTTGATAGTCTTTTTTGCCTTGTATATACTAAAATACGAAACTTCTTCATTATATT
>NZ_JBNKXY010000136.1:0-715 GCF_050300555.1 Arcobacter sp. | reverse complement strand
CGTGATGAGTCCTTGCACATGTGCTCCTATATATAGCAAGGCCCATAGTAGCAACTTTTTAAGTTAATTTAATGTAAGAGATGTTGTTTGAATTCATTCTAGTTTCTTAAAAACTAGTTTTTAGAGTTTTTTAAAAGTTGGTTTCTAAAAAAACTAGGCATGTGTGTTTGGATACCAGTTTTCTATAATTGTAAATCAATATTTAAAAGGGTAATTTTTTTAAATAATGTGGGGTATTTAGAGTCCAGTTTATAAAAACTTTGTAATTATCCTTAAGTTTTTAAGGTTTGTGGGTCTTTTTCAGATAAAAGCTGGTTTTAGTTAGATATGACCAACTAATAAGTTTTTAAAAGCTCGAGATCTAAATTCTAAAAACTAGAATAAAAATTGATCTGTTTAGACGCGATCACAGTTTCTAAAAACCAGTTTTAAATAAATATTGCAATGGATGCAAACATGTCTATTTGTTTTAGTTTTTTTGTCACTTTTTTTATTACCTTTTGGGAGATACAAAAGTTGGATGACCCCTAAAAATGAGAAGTTGAGAAGCTCATAGAAAAGTGCTTTCAACTTCTCACTTTTGAGATCATATATATCGAAAGCTAATGAAAAAATAAAAAAAGTTACAAACAAGCACCCCTATAAAGAAAAGTAGAGACGGAAAGCAAACACCCCGCTCCGCAAAGCAGATGAGTCGAGGAAGGTAACCTACACT
>NZ_JBNKXY010000135.1:0-716 GCF_050300555.1 Arcobacter sp. | reverse complement strand
TGCGAAGTTGGATTCAAAATTCAAGAGCAATGTAGGCTAGCATGGTTTTCATCAAGATAAGTCACATTAAACAGAGTTTTAAATGTTTAGCACATGGTGATCATGGATAAAATAAAGACATGTATAATAAGAAAGTACTTCAAAAATTGAAAATTTTAGAAGTTTTAAATCATTACCATGACTTACCGACCAATACAGTGTAATATAGTGTCACCACACACTTTCTAGAGGAGTAAATGTTCAGGGAAATTTGGCAGGGGCCAGAAGGCCACATTACCTGGCCGACCGCCAGATAACTTGGCCGGGTGGCCACCAATTTTTTCTATTTTTCCTCTGCTTTTCGGCACAACTTTGTTTCTTCCCCTGCATCATAGTATTAGTGAAGATTTTCTCACTTGGTGCTCAAAAGCACACCAAGTGAGATATAAATATTTGCTTCCAACTTTCAATTTTTGTAGAATAAAGATAGAGAGCCATTTTTATTAATTAATTTTTTTGAATGGAAAGGGAAATCTTACTAAGAAGGCATGATCTAATCCTAATGCCTTTAAAATTATTTATTTTAGAAATTTTGAAAGAAAATTTTGAAAAGAAATCCTAATCTAGGGATAACTATGCTATTTAGGTGACACAAACCTGTGGATATAATCACTATAACTCAAGGAAATCGAGGACATCCACTTCCTCAAAATCATGGGTGTTTGGCTCAAGGAATA
>NZ_JBNKXY010000134.1:0-722 GCF_050300555.1 Arcobacter sp. | reverse complement strand
GGTTTAGTTATCAAATGATTTCCAAGGAGAACTTGGAATTATTTTCATAAAGAGAATATTTCATTTATTCCTAATGAAAATGAAGGAACAAGAGCTTCCAATGTAAATGATCTCAAAATATAACTTGGTGTTATTTTTATAAAGAAAAATGTTGCATTTCTTTTTAATAAAAAGAAAGGACATATGCTTAAATACAAAAAGGCTTCACAAGAACTTTTTAGGAATTATTTCGCTGTATCGAAATCCTTGGAAAAAGTCTTGTGGAAAAGGTAGAGTCAAGGTAGGGTTGGTCAAGGTGGTGATGGATTAATCCTGGATAGCTTGGGTAAGGAAAGATTGACGTGAAGGAAAATATAGATTTAATAGTGTGAGTGAAAGGAAGGAATGGAATAACGACGAATAAAAGAGATTTGATCCAGAAGAAATTTTTAGGAGATTCCAACAGTTGTCCTACTTCTCAAAATTGAATTCAAGAATGAATTCAAACTAGCTTGAATGATTTCTACTCGAATTCAAAACTAGAGCACGCATCAATACAACAGAAAAAATGCATGGCAACATGAATGCATCAAACAAATATATAAAAGCCTAAATTAATTTAATAACTTAGAAAATAATCTTTTGCCTAATAAAATAAATTCTCTAGAATAATCTAAAAGGAAATTTTTAATCTATTAAGAAAAAGGTTTAAAATTTAGTGAATTTTAGTCACATTCCAAATT
>NZ_JBNKXY010000133.1:0-720 GCF_050300555.1 Arcobacter sp. | reverse complement strand
GGGGATTGGATGGCTTCATTTCTCAATTTTTCTTTAAAAAGGGGTCAAAATACAAAGAAAAAATCACGCCCAGTGGACCGCTAGGCCGTCCCTCTCCACAAGCCCATTTTTTAAAAAATGGTAAAAAAACAAAAATAGCTCAAAAAGACCTCATTTCAAAAAATTAACAAAATATCATTTTACCGCCAGTTAAAAGGGCGGATAGGCCCTAGCCATTCCTTCAATGGACGGAAAGGATTTTTTTATTATTATTAACATTCTAGCATAGCAAGGACCTAAATGTATTTTTTAAGTCCCCAAACTCTTGCCCCAGTGGAACCTATAAAAACTCTCCCTTTTCTATTCTTTCTTAAATAATTCAAAAGGTACAAAAATTACATTGATTTTTTTGGAAGATCAAGATTAGATGCAACTGTTTTAATTGGAATCATCTCAAAAGGTGCTACAAAATTTGAATTAAAATTCTTCCAAGTTCATAGTTTTCTATCTTTCCTCCAAATTTTAAACCCACGAAGAAAATTGATAAATTTATGAGAAAAATCTCCAAAATTTTATTTTGTGATGTACTTTAAGTCAGTCAAATTATTTTGGTATATTTGTGTTGTAAATTTGTAAGTTTCTTCACATCTTTGTTTTGATCTTTATTTAATTTACGTGAATCACTTATGTGAAGAAACTTACAAATTTCCAATGCAAATGTACCAAATCAAGTTAACTGAC
>NZ_JBNKXY010000132.1:0-723 GCF_050300555.1 Arcobacter sp. | reverse complement strand
GTAAAATGGCAGCTATGGGTGAGATGATAGGAAATATTGCTCACCAATGGAGACAGCCTTTATCTGTAATTTCTACTGCATCTACAGGTATTAAATTAAAAAAAGAGATGGGAACACTAGGTGAAGAAGAGTTACTCTCTACAATGGATAATATAAATGAATCTACTCAATATTTATCCCAAACTATTGACGACTTTAGAAACTTCTTTAATCCAAATGAACAGAACCTTTCAATGGTTAATATTAAAGATATTTTTGACAAAACATTTAATCTACTTAGTCCTCAATATGCATCAAAAGGTATAACTATAATAAAAAGTATTGATGATATCACTTTTATGACTTCTAATAATGGGCTAATTCAAGTATTGATTAATATTTTAAATAACTCTAGGGATGTATTATTAGAGAAAAAAGAAGAGAAAAAATATATTTTTATAAACGCTTTTAAAAAGAGAAATAATTTACTAATAGAGATTTATGATAATGGAAATGGAAGAGATGAAACTATAATTAACAGAATATTTGAACCGTATTTTACTACCAAACATAAATCACAAGGTACGGGAATAGGTCTATATATGAGTCAAGAGATTGTTGAAAAACAATTAAATGGTGAAATATTAGTTGAAAACTATAAGTATAATTATGAGGGTAAAAATTATAAAGGGGCTAAGTTTACAATTAAGATATCTCTATCTTAATTGTATAGTTTTATTTTTT
>NZ_JBNKXY010000131.1:0-728 GCF_050300555.1 Arcobacter sp. | reverse complement strand
ACTTACTAACTAGCCGGCCTACCCCCGCGCTCAGCGCGTGCTAGAATTTGCAACTACAAGAAATTATTGAAAATTTATATTTATAATTATTTGTTATAATATAAATTAAATTAGTATATAAAGACCTTGAACTAAACATCTGTAAATAAAGAGAGAAGTTGCTAAAATTTTTTTTGCATAAAATAAATCAACATCCATCATAATGTCATCTATACCTGTTTATTCACTGTTGTATCAAGCACATCTGATATATGGATAAATGAAGTATCTTTACTGATTTTCACACTTTTACTTCTTCTCTTTTGAACGATTCTCTCTTCAGCCGATTCTCGTTTAGCATTTTGCACATTTTTAAATTGAGAAACCTGCATTAAAATAAATTATTTTAATAATTAAGGAAAAAAATCTGACCCAAATACAACGTATACTTATACACATACCTGCTTATTTGAATCATGAGAAATACATTGTTCATTGTCAGATCTAGGCTCCAGCTTACCATCTATAAGATCTGTACAATTCTGTCAAAAATTAAATATTAGTTTCAAAATATTTGTCAAAATAACAAAATTTAAGATAAAATATTTAAAAATAATACCTGCACATCTGAAATATTATCTTTTTGTTCTCCATCTGATAATACATTGATTATGTCTTTATCATTTTTCTTATAATTAACCCTTTTTGTATTTATTCTAACTGATATTTTTCCCCCATCTTCTTTGGAG
>NZ_JBNKXY010000130.1:0-730 GCF_050300555.1 Arcobacter sp. | reverse complement strand
CTAGGCGTGAACCCAAACTCCCATAAGGTTCTAGCAATCTGATCTCTAACCCCCTCATTGTCTCCTACCTGTGGGTTAGGTGTCTCATAGGCTGGTGTTCTAGGGAAAAAGATATTGGGAATAGAACCGTGAGGAACACCCGTACCCGTGGTTGTATGTTGGGACCGTAAGACATGGTTTGGTAATACGGTTGTTGAAAGTTCGGGTTTGGGTTGGTCGGTGTGGTGTGAGCAGGAAACCCTGGGTTCACCAAAGTTTAACCTACGGACGAGTAGGATAACTCAAATGCAATTATACAAATGCATACACGTACCTTAGATTTTGGGACTGTCTTGAAGGATAGACTTAGGCCGCCTGATCAACCTATAGCACAAAAAGGAATTCACACAAGAGGCTATAGTGAATTATGAAGCCCTAACAGGACTGCCACTCCTATGGGTACCACAACAATCCATGCAAAGATGCAAACCTTCAAGATCAGAATTAATCTTGGACACTTCATTCGTGAGTAATTCCGATAATCCTCCTACAACTTATAGAAGGAAACCCCAACCTCTATAACCCTATCCTCAACTAAACCTAATGAGAATAGAACTATAAAAGCCAGACAGATAACCCACAAAGAAATAACTATGCACAAGCGGATCCAAGTAATAGTTATTTTTTGCATATACTCGACATGTTGGCATATGAAATTGACGTTCGATGACCGACAACACATCCCCAAAGC
>NZ_JBNKXY010000129.1:0-734 GCF_050300555.1 Arcobacter sp. | reverse complement strand
GAAAAATCAGAAAAATTGATCGAAAACCGATGGAAAATTGATTTTCCAATTCATTCGAACTAAGACCGATTTCAACCAATAAATTGGCCATTTACCGGCCGGTTAATTGGACAACAGTGGTTCTTACAAAAAATGAAAAAGTAGCCAAAAAATTTCTATACAATACTATTCTACATATATAATTCATCAGTTTTCCACCTTTTTTTGCGAACCAAGAAAAGTACAAAGGAAAAAACAATTATTCAATTGGAAGTAGAAAAGAAAATTAGAAGGCAATCATATAGAATAGGAAAGCAAACATGCACATGCAAAGAATAAGAAATAAGGAAAGTAATTAATAATTATTGGAAAGTCCATTAGGAAAATAATTAAGAATAAGAAATAGGGAAAGTTATTCTTGGAACTATAAAAATTAATTAAGATTAAGAAATAAGGAAAAAAATTAAGAAGACAACTAGGAAAGTTATTCTTGAAAATAAGAAAAATTATTCATGGACAATTTTCATTTTTAGTCCTCTTTATTTTTACTTCAAAAAAAATCAAATTACCCTAAACCCGCCACAACAGGTAATTTGCTTTTACAACAAAAATGACAAAGATAAAATAAAAAATTACACACAATACATTGAAACCATCCATCATACATGAAATAGTGAATAATACAGGAAAATATATAGCTCACATACAAAAAAGATCATCAAATACAAGAAAATAGGGGATCCTGACTTTCAGGT
>NZ_JBNKXY010000128.1:0-735 GCF_050300555.1 Arcobacter sp. | reverse complement strand
TGGATGGTGCGAGTAGTCGACTTTCGTCTTGTGGTGTGGCCTCTAGGGTTCGTGCCCTTGTTGCTAGTTTGTGGTCTGTGCTTCTTGCTCTTGTTTCGCTTTTCTTCTTCTTCTTTTTTCTTTGTGCTTGAGCTAGGTGCTCCATAGCTTGTCTGTATGTAACTGCTTTCTTCTTAATGAAAAATGCGCTCCGGCATGTTCTAAAAAATCAAATGATTTAAGTAAAGCCTAGAAAAAAAGAAACATACAGGTATATATGATGCATGTATAATCTTGACTTTTAAGTCGTCTCTTGAGCTGACACTAGGGGGTAAGTAAAAAAATATAAGATACTGACTTTTTATGAAAAGACTGACTCATCATAATTTTTATATATATTGTGTCTTAACTGCATTTATTACAAAACTGATTCAAAAGACTCTATTGTACTGTGTAGACTTTTAAGTCGTCTCTTATATTTAGAGAACTGTTCTATCAACTCAGTAGTTTACATGCTCTAATGTTTAACGTTTTAGAAGTTGGGCACGAGAATTAAGAAAGAGTGTAAAAGTAGAAAATGCATATAAAACGAGAAAAATTAAATGAGAAGAGAGATAGAGATAGAGTTTTATTAGAAATCGAGAAAAACAATCTTTTATCAATAAAATTTAAATCCTAAAAAGACAATGCACAAGTGACGACTTGTCATGATGACAAATAGTGCTAAACTATGAAACTATAGTACAATACTATCGT
>NZ_JBNKXY010000127.1:0-736 GCF_050300555.1 Arcobacter sp. | reverse complement strand
TAATTAATTTTTCCCTTTCTTACCCCCATTCACTACACCATTCTCCATCAACCATGATTATTTGCCACACAAACTCTTTAGAATTTTCCTTTGCTTTTACAATATACATGGTGTAGCATAGGTACCTGTTGAGAGTGAACCACCACAAAAATATTAGATGAGAGGAAAAGAGTGACTGGGAGGATGAGTGATTGAGTGATAAAGCTTGAGAAAAGGGAAGGTAAGGTAAACCATGTGATTACAAGCACTGATCTCGAGGTAAAGTGACATAGTTGTTCTAATCTTTCAACATCATATGGTTCAAGACTTAGACACATCCACAGAGCCCAGGTATGAGTTGTAAGTTGTGTTCTTTATTCTCGAGCAATTACGACACTAGAGTTCTTGCTTATGTCCCCAGGATTTAATTCTTTTCTTTTTCTCAGGGACGAACAAAACTCTAAGTGTGCAAGGGTGTTGGCAGTCATAAAATGCATATATTTACCACCAACATACCTATATTTTATGCAAGATATAGAAGATAGGTGCTTATTACTAATGTGTTCCATGAGTTTTGTTGATCTACCATTTCAGGAACATCAGATGATAGAAACTCCGTGCATATCTTCATTATGTCCAAAATAAGGCATGGTCACAGATAATATGACACGAGAAAATGACATGGCAGAAAGCACGGGCTCAACCGAGCCAAGGTGTGGCCGGCCGGCCACATCACCTTGGCCAGTCGGCCATGTGT
>NZ_JBNKXY010000126.1:0-738 GCF_050300555.1 Arcobacter sp. | reverse complement strand
TTTCTTTAAAGTCTTTGATTAACCAATTTACTAAAACATTATCAAAATCATCACCACCTAAATTTGTATCACCAGCTGTTGATAAAACTTCAAAAATTCCATCACCAACTTCTAAAATGGAAACATCAAATGTTCCACCACCTAAATCAAAAACTAGAATTGTTTCATTTTGTTTTTTATCTAATCCGTAAGCTAAAGAAGCAGCTGTCGGCTCATTAATAATTCGTAAAACTTCAACGCCAGCAATTTTTCCAGCATCCATTGTAGCTTGTCGCTGTGAGTCATTAAAATAAGCTGGTACTGTAATAACTGCCTGTGTCACTTCTTGACCTAAGTAATCTGTAGCATCGTTAATCAATTTTCTCAGTACCTGAGCAGAAATTTCTTCCGGGCTAAAATCTTTGTTTAGCGCAGGACATTTTATTTTAATATTTTCATTTTGATCTTTATCTACACTATATGGTAATCGCTTTGACTCTGCGGAAACTTCTTTCTCTTTTGATCCAATAAATCTTTTTACAGAAAAGAACGTATTTTCTGGATTAATTACTGCTTGACGTTTTGCAATCTGACCCACTAAAAGTTCTTGTTTTTTTGTATAAGCAACAATTGAAGGAGTTGTTCGTAAACCTTCAGCATTAATAATTACAGTAGGTTGCCCACCTTCAATTGCAGCTACTACCGAGTTCGTTGTACCTAAATCAATTCCTACAACTTTTGCCATTTTATGAAATCCTT
>NZ_JBNKXY010000125.1:0-739 GCF_050300555.1 Arcobacter sp. | reverse complement strand
CTCCTCCTCCTCATCACATGCACACCTTAACATGGCTTCTCACCTACTGTAGTTGGAAGAACTCCCCTGAAAAAGTGACTTGTTGGCCTTGCTCGCCCACACCGCGACCTGCTTTAGCTTGCGGTTCATCCTATTAAACTAAAAAATATAAGTTATTGTAACCAATTATATAAAGTAATAATCATTGAGCATCAAAATAATACAAAAATAACACGTTGACAAATAAATTAGTAATCATTGAGCATCAAAGTAATACAAAAAAATACTTGTCAAAATTCATCAGGATCAATATGAAGTTGTCTTCTCCGTTCTAAAGTAGACCACCTAGTATGTTTTTTCTTCACTTGTTGTCATTTTTGTTTCTAAAGAATGGTGACATCGGCACCATCTCCAACTAAGGAATCGAGTGCTGCACCAGGCTCGATAACAAAAGAGGTTGGCAATTCTTCTTCTTGATAGATCTCATCAACCTGTTCATCATCAAAATGATAGGCAACATTGGTAGGAGTATGTAACCATTCACGGGGATTCACTTTGTACACTACCCGCCAAGCAGCTAGCTTTTGACATGGGTATTTTAAATAATACACATGTTCGACTTGATGTGCAAGAATAAAATCATCATTGTCTGGTAGTTTAGCATCATGTTTGATTTCAACCATGTCATACTTGTTATGTCAAATCCCATGAATGCTATTGAACAAATTACAAATAAAGAAGACTATTTTTAGTTCTTTGT
>NZ_JBNKXY010000124.1:0-743 GCF_050300555.1 Arcobacter sp. | reverse complement strand
ACAAGACTCAAGAGAAGTTGATTGTCTGACCAAACCGGTCAGACTGGTTGTAAAAACCGGTCAGACCGGTATGGCTAAGTCAGCTGGCTCAAGACTCCAGCGAAAGAAGCGTCATCGATCAAATCAAAATTCAACTTTTCAAACTAGCTCTCTGCCTTCTACAAGTCATGGGAAGTGCCTTGTGGCTAAAGGTAAGAAAAAGAAGAAGCCCCCGAGGGTTGAGAGCAAAGAAGAAGAAGATGAAAAAGAAGACAAAGATGATCTTGAGTTTGATAAGCTAAGCAAGAAAGATATAATCAAAATCAAGAGGCTCAATGAAAGAAATAAAGAACAAGAGTTGCAACTTGAACAACAAGAAGAGTATCTCATTGGCAAAATTGAAGAGCTCAAGGCTCTACATGAAGAGCATGAGAAACTCAAGCACTCTCATACCTCCTTGATTGATAAATATGAAAATTTAGAAAAAGAAATATGCTTGTGCTACTAATGTCTCCTCTTGTGTAGATTCACTAGAAAAGGAGAATGCTAATCTCAAGACTCAACTTGAAGTGCTCACTAGCAAGCATGTGAAGTTGCAAAAGGATCATGAGGTGCTCAAGTGCTCTCATGACAATCTACAAGATGAACATGCCATGCTACAAATATCTCATTCGGTTGTGGTAACATCGGTAAGACACTTTCAACCTCTTACACAAAAGTGCACATGCTCACTCAACTCTATTAATTTTGTTTGTGCTAATGCT
>NZ_JBNKXY010000123.1:0-745 GCF_050300555.1 Arcobacter sp. | reverse complement strand
ATAGCTTCATGAGTGATCACCAAATTCTGAAAAGGAAGCGTCAAAAATATATTGTAGAGAGTGATACGGATGAAGATAATGAAATGGTGGACCTGAAGAATGAAAAAATTAAAGCTGAAAGCAACACCAAATCAATAAAAGAGGAAAAGCTGGAAGCTTTTCTTGCCACTGGAGAGCGATTGTCTAGAAGGATAAATAATCGCAAGTAAGATGAATGAAGGAGAAACCAATGAAAAAAGGAGAAATCAACGACCAAAAAATAGATGAACAACAACACGTGAACAATGAGGTACAAACAATATTTAATGTTTTTTCGATTGGTGTTTTGGTGAAATTGACATTGTTTTTGTTGTGATTCAGGTTGATATAGATGGGTTAAGCCGTTCAATTTTCAAGGGAAAAAGAAAAAAATGTACAAAAAGACAAAGATGGAAACAATCTCTCATAAGAAAGACAGAGAAATCATTGATGTATTCGTCACAAGATGGAGAGTATAATGATGATATTTCAGATACGAAGGTATTGTCATTAAATGTACTATTGCAGATTATAATTTTATGACATGATTTTTTTTAAAAAATTGGAACAAGTTTTGATAATTTACAGGATTATACTTACAATACAAAAAAATATAAAGCTTAAGGAATGTTAGATAGAGGTTGAATCTGATAACAAACAACGTGGTTTTCAGACTTCAAATAAGCAGGTATGCAAGTGTATCTCACTATATAATTTATAATTGAGA
>NZ_JBNKXY010000122.1:0-757 GCF_050300555.1 Arcobacter sp. | reverse complement strand
AAAATTTTGATTTTTTGAAGTATTATCTTGTTACCCATGACTCCACTTTTGACCATGATCACTTCACAAAACTCTGTTTAATGTGACTTATCTTGATGAAAACCATGCTAGCCTACATTGCTCTTGAATTTTGAATCCAACTTTACAATTTTGTTTCTCGGGCAAAATATATTAGGGAATGTCTTGCCTAGGTGTTGACGGTGCAATATAACCTTGATCACGTCACCTTTGAGTTCATGTTGCTTGCTTGGTTATTCACATGTCGGGCTTGCCTTTCCCTAATCTCAAGCTTACCTATACACCACCCAGAGCCAAATATGAATGAAAAGATTTGCTTTACCATGCTTACACTTTTGTCAAGTTTTTACAAATATTAATTCTCTAGAGTTTGTGGCAAAATCCGAGTTGATTATTCCTTCATTAAACTTTGTTTTCTAGCCTTCATTCACTCATGCTTGGTAATGCCCTATTCTAATCGAAGAAGGCATAATTCACCAAGCATTCCACAAACTCCATATCAAACCCTTATCATTCCTTGTCCCAACTTTGATCCTATTTACCAAGTGATTCTCCTAGAAAATTCCAATGAGTGAAATCTCTCCCAGCAAAAGAATGATCCTCAAAAAAAAGAAAAAAAGAGAGAGAAAAAAAAGAAAAAAAGGATCAAGGATTGAAAAGCAAAAGAGGTGAAACCGGATATAAAGAAGCTCCATGTTTCAAAAGGAGAAAAGAAAAAAAGAGGATGAAATTTACAAGC
>NZ_JBNKXY010000121.1:0-759 GCF_050300555.1 Arcobacter sp. | reverse complement strand
GCTGATGAGGTGGTGTGCGTTGCTGTGGCCGAATCTCAAGTCGACATCCTGGGTGGGAAGATGGAGTGCTTATCCAGCAAGGACTTGATAGGGTATGACTACATTAGTGCTGGCAAGGATGGGTTTGTTCTAATAAGTGTAAAACTTGCAATCGGTGCGACCCAGTTGGCTCATGATTTTTGATAGATGATGACAGTTAGCAAAGATCTTGAGTGGCTGGGTAGGCACAGAGCGGAGTATCGTTCATATACGGATGATGCCATGGGCGTGGTCAAGGACTTATATGAGTTAGGAAAGCTTGGCTGAGGTTTTTCCTCTATGGACGACTTAGAAAAAGTAGAAATAGGTGATGGAGTCATTCCTCGGCCTACATATGTAAGTGCACATCTAAACATGAGACAAAAATAGGAAATAATTGAGTTGTTGAAGGCATAGACGTGTTGTTTTTCTTGGGATTACACCGAGATGCCCGGGTTAAGTAGGGAGCTCATCGAACATCGGTTACTGATTAAAGCTAGTTTTATACCGTATAAACAGAGAGCCCGAAACTTCAAACCAGAAATTGTCAAAAGGGTGAAGGAGGAGGCGGATCGGTTACTGCAAGCTGGGTTCATACAGCCATGTCGCTATGCAGATTGGGTTTCTAACATTGTCCCATGTAACACCCTGATTTTCACATGGAAACAAAACTCTAGAATTTTTTTAAAGTAAATAAATAATTATGTTTGTTGAAATTCATGCCGATGCATATTTTTTATG
>NZ_JBNKXY010000120.1:0-759 GCF_050300555.1 Arcobacter sp. | reverse complement strand
GTTGAATAAGTATCCAAAGTACTTGTCAAAGTTGCTGGGCTAAACGTATTCTCAATAGTAGTTCAAGCTAACAAGACATATATCGAAGTATAAAGGACACAAATGATGCAAGCACTTCTGATTTTTTGTTTTTTTTCTTGTGCGGCTCTTTTATATTTACACTTGCCTTTTACTTCTCTTTTTTTTGTCGAAAGTGCTATAGAATTAGAATACAATTCAAAGCAATCAACAAATATCTTATCAGCCTGATACAGATTCTCTGCTAAATATTCTACAGCTGATTTGACAATGTAAACCTCTTTAAACGTCAAAACTTACAATAGAAATGTTGTAGATCTTTCTTCTCTTCAATTTCAGTATATGGTAAGCCTTATTTGGATAAAGGAAGCAAGAGATATTGACCCTGAAATACAGACTACTAAGAAAATCCTGATTCTAGAACAGATTTGGATCTATTAAACTTATGACCACCAAAATGATTTTTTCTGTGAAACTTCTGAATACGAAAGTTGTAGAAACTTTCTAAGCTTTCCACAAAGTATAAGAACACAAGAATCTGAGTTTGTATGTAGAAGATATGATCAGAATACCAAACTGGATAGAAACAAAATTGAACAAGATGAGATGATGTGATAGAAAATGATTAGATAATTAGATTTAACACTCAAACTATCACACCCCATCACTGTAGCAGCTACAGTGCCTCAATTTTGCCCTTGGCATGTACCAACAGTGAAGGAATGAAATATATATATGTGT
>NZ_JBNKXY010000119.1:0-765 GCF_050300555.1 Arcobacter sp. | reverse complement strand
TTCCGATCTTTTGTCGAAAGCATGAGTGCAAAAATTCTTTATATAATTTTGATCAAATTGTTCTCTTTTCATCTCTTGCAGACAAATCATATCACAATTCTTTTTCCTTGATTATGCTCTTGATGGAATTCCATTTGGAAGAAGAGTTAATACCTCTGACATTCCAGCACAATAAGTTCCATTGTCTATTGTTACTTCTTAAGTTTGTATCCATTAATAACCATTGGAGAATAGAGGGAGATCATCATCATCTTTCTCTTCTTCTTCATCATCAAATATAAACAAACAACAAAAAGAAAAACTGACTTTTGGAGCACTGAAAAGCAAGCTTATAAAGAAATAAAATAAAAGATAAAAAATTTAGATTAATGAAAGACTTTGATTTTTATAAGTCTTTCATTTGCTTTTAGTATTAATCAATAATTTGACGAACCGAACCAATTGCCATCGCAACTGCCCAAGGATTACCACCGCTTGAAACAGCAAGTCCAACTTGAGCAAGGAGTATCCCACATTTAACAGGATATTTTATTTGTGGTGGTGCGTAATCGTCTATGATTGATACAGCTGCTACTTTAACTGCTTCGACTGGTGATGTTGAGTTATAAACTTTCATAGCAGTTTTTGTAAAACCATAAGCTTGATCCACTACCGGAACTTGTTTTATAAGTGGATTTAACATTAAATAACACCCCCAGTCAGAAATTCACTAATTATAAATATCAAACGACTTTTAGAGATAGGAAGATAATTTAAACCAACCCC
>NZ_JBNKXY010000118.1:0-767 GCF_050300555.1 Arcobacter sp. | reverse complement strand
ATAAGATATGATGTTGCATTTGAATGTTAGATGAAATTGAAGTTAATTTGAATTTAGATATGAAATATATTTGAATGGTAATTTCAATGTTAGATATGCATTTAATTTGAATGTTAGATGTGAATATTTTTTCTAAGTACATTTTTGTATTATTAGATATGAATTCATGACTTTAGTTATTGTATGTATACATTTTATTCCTCTATAATTAAGTGTAATTATTTATTTTTGTTTATATTATAGACATTATTTAGGAAACAATAGGTGTAGCACGTTTAGTGGACCTATGCATCACCTATTAAAAACGATGCTTCTCACATTAACTTGTGAGATGCATGGTTTTTGAATTGTCCAACGTATTTTGGACAATATGAAAATGACGATTGTTGCGTGTTATCTGGTCTCTGACTCTCGTGTATCTTTTGTTCTTAATTTTAGCAGTGTAACCCTGTTGTTCTTCAGCACATCGATATCAGACATGTGATCGGAGAACAACGGTGTTATATTGCTAAAATCACGAACGAAAGATACATGAGCCAGAAACCAAATAACATGCCCTATTATTAGGTGAGTTTAGGACCTATTCATCCTAATAGGGTTTTAACTTATCACTTATCTTTGCTGACGTTATGCATTGATTTTCTTAGTCTTGGAAATGATCGAAGGGCGATGTATGCCAGATTCAGTAACAAAGTTGGACACTCACTGAATGGGTTTGATTTCATATTAAATTACTCAACTCATGTTGAAAAGTATATGTGCCAAAA
>NZ_JBNKXY010000117.1:0-774 GCF_050300555.1 Arcobacter sp. | reverse complement strand
TACCACAGAGGCCGAGTATGTAGCTACTGCTCCTAGATACTTTGGAAGATGCATGTAGCTGTTGCATCACTTAAATAATTGTGCACTGGAACTCAAGTAATTATGGCCAAATTCATCTTAGCATAAAATCAATTTTATCCAAAATTAATCATCATGGACTCAACTCTAGCATAATAGCCGAATCTAAATTTAGCCAAAAGCATGCCATTTAAAAATATTATACATAAGACCCATCAAAATTATTGCCAAATAAATAATTTGTTTGAATGTCAACCTAACAATAGGCAGACAAGGCATTTGACATGGATTATCCCATAACCAATGTCACACATTCAAGACTTTCTTCTAATTACTATTAAATTACTGCTCAAAATCATTAAGACCTAGAAGGTAATATCATAATGAAGGAAATCATGAAAAAATAGACACTAAGAGACCATGGATGACACTCTAAAATTAAGTTTAATCATAATATGTTATAAATAATCCCAGAGTCTTCAAATAAATTCTCATTAAGTTCAAAGGATAATCCATAACTTTGCACATGGCATGAAAATCAACCTTTAAAATCTCCGAATAAATTTCCTGTTGGTTCCATTTGTTCAGAGACACCATCAGGAATTTCTCAGCAATTTTACATAATTTTCTAGTAACATAATAATTGATTATGCAACCATTAGGAAATTGCAGTAAATATTGGAAAATAACACTAAAAAAATTGAAAATCATGAATAGACTTAAAGATTTCATGGGCCAAGAAATAACTCAGTCAAC
>NZ_JBNKXY010000116.1:0-773 GCF_050300555.1 Arcobacter sp. | reverse complement strand
ACTCTCTTTAGATATTCAAAGCAAATCAGTAGAAAGGTGGTGCTCACTCAGTATTTTGGACAAATCTCTCACAAGAATAGGGACTTGAGCACAGTGCAACTATAGATGATTCAAGCAAAGGTTCAACAACCCCTCTAATAGTATGACATCTATTCTAATAATCTGGTCATTTCTCCACTAATCATCTTGACCGGTAAAATAGAAAACCCTATGAAAATACCTTTGTCTTGAGTCATCCGTAATCAACATCTCTGAGAAAATATTTTCCTTATTTCGACTAACACTATAACCATCTCAAGAAATTTGTTAGTCCAAAAATAAGGGTCGTCATTAATTAACAAAACACAAATGAGGGTCTAGATGCTTCAATCTCTTCCTTTTTGGTAATCGATGACAACACAAAGAAGTGATATTTAAAAGGTTTGAGCCAACAAGATACACAAGGTATAAAGATGACTCGGAGAAGAGTTCCAATAGCATATAGACAAAAAATTTCAAAAATTTAGATGCTATCAAAACTCAAAACAAGATAAAGCTCCCCCTAGATAAGTGCATATAGAAAATTTTAACATAAAGAGACTATGCACAACAATTTAACATGAGGAAAGAGATTACCTTGTTTATATGGATGCGATGAGGCAAAGAAAAAATTTCATATATCCATTGAATAGCATATTTCAAAGATAATGTCCTCAACATCCAAGAACTCATGAACCATCAATAGTTATAAAGATTATAGATTTGCTCAATTCTTGCATCCGCATCACTTTCTT
>NZ_JBNKXY010000115.1:0-779 GCF_050300555.1 Arcobacter sp. | reverse complement strand
AATCACCTGTTGCTAGCTTTTAGTTTCAGTAGTTCAAGTATCATCCACAACCCCGTGTGCTCCTTATGTCACCCTTTACACTCCTTGTAAAGGTCTCTCGATGCTTTATTAAGTGTCTCAAAATTATCAAAACCCTTATTTCTACATTGTAGCAACACATCAGGTGCAACATTCCGTATCAGCTCCTCCAAATCAAGACCTTCATCATTCTCACCTACATCATCCTCACCTCCATCTTCTTCCCTCTCATATATGTTGCTTTCCGTCCTTAGTTGTGTCTCACCGTGCTTGCTCCAGATGAAGTAATTATCTATGAAACCACTCTGAACCAAGTGTTCACATATAATTTCATGATCTTTGTACAGATATATCATATTGTTGTTGCATACTTTACAAGGACAATATATTGTCTCTTTTTTCTCACGTGTAGCGTGTTGTACGACGGCTTCCAAAAATATTGATACTCCTTTGAAATGAGCCAACACATCACCCAACTTGTACATCCATGATCGGTCCTCCATCTGCATATTTACAAAATCCTAGATTAACTTTTGACCCTAAACACACCTTCAAATACACACCTAAACAACAACAAAACTTAAGAAGCGATATGGATTTACCTTCTAGAAGTGAATCCTCCAAGAAAAATAAAATCAAAACCTCCCCCCCTTGTGTTTCAATTTTTTCTATCCACCGTACGGACAGAGTCATGAACTCACTGTGCACTCAGCTCAGGGGAAGACGATGGCGCTATATATATAAAGTTCACAATAGCAACG
>NZ_JBNKXY010000114.1:0-781 GCF_050300555.1 Arcobacter sp. | reverse complement strand
CTGCCAGGTATCCGGATAACCAAAATCGTTGCTCTACTGATAAACTATCATAAAGTTTCTTGGCCTGCTCAACCTGCTCTCCTGAAAATATTGTATTGAATGCTTGAAACATGTTTTATAAAAATTTTGAAATAATACCAATTATATAATGAAATTGACTCTTTGTATAATTGGCGTACTCGGAACACCTGTTCCGTTTCATTTCGGAAGGCTATGCTCCTTTGTGCCCAATTATTTGCCGTGGCTATACCAGTTTCATATTTTAATTTTGATTGATTTAATTTTAAATAATTAGCCTGCAAATTAAACAACAAATTGGCATGTTTCGTTTTAACTTTTAAAGAAATGTTTTAAATAACAATGTAAATTTTGTTTTAAATATCAGTTTGTTAGTGTTTTAGTCTTTCATTAAGTTGTTGTTCCCTTTCCCTAAGGCATGTCAGGTTTAGTTCGGGCACTGTTAGGTTAGTAATTAAGTGCTCCATTTTACATGTCATGTAATTATAACACCCTATTTTCCATACAATATAAAAACCTTAAAAATTATTTATTTAAATAAATAATTATATTTGTTGCATTCATGCTGCTGCATATTTTATTTTGATTGATGAGTGCTCTAGAATTTTATTTTGTAAGTAGGAACTATGTGAAGGTTAAATTTGATTTGAATTTGTAGTGGTCAGCTCTTTATAGAAACCTTTGAAAAAATAGAAAACATTTTCCCTTCTCAATGTGACCATGGGCCAAAACCCAATTTTCTTTGAAGCCGGCCCAGCCTAGC
>NZ_JBNKXY010000113.1:0-781 GCF_050300555.1 Arcobacter sp. | reverse complement strand
CCCCACGCTCCTCACATCGGATAGCAGGTCAGCGAATCTTCAGGTACCTCAAACGCACTCCTAAGTTTGGGATTTGGTATTCTGTTTCTTCTTCACTTGATCTTATTGTTTTTTCCGATGCTGATTTTGCGGGTTGTAGGATTGACCAAAAGAGCACTTTTGGTACATACCATTTTCTTTAATCTTCACTCATTTGTTGGTCTTCTAAAAAATAATCTTCAGTTGCTCAATCCACCACAGAGGCTGAGTATGTAGCTGCTGCTCCCAAATCCTATGGATTGTGCACACCATGAGAGACTTTGGAGTGATCTTTGAGAGAGTTCCCCTCATGTGCAACAACACCAGTGCCATCTCTGTAGCCAAAAACCCAGTCTTCCACAAAAGAATGAAATACCTCAAAGTGAGACAACACTTCTTGAGAGATCATGTAGCAAAGAGAGATATCGAGATGAGATATATTGACACAGAGAGACAGTTGGCTGATATTTTCACCAAACCCCTTGATGCTTCTCGCTTTGCTGCTTTGCGGGGGGAAAACTGGTATTTGCTATCCATATGGCTTGGTTTGAGGGGTAGTTTGTGTTTCATCTTGTATATTTGTATCTTTTGCTTTTCTCTTATATTTTCTTCATATTCAACTAAGTTAACCTTGCTTCAATTGTTATACTAGCTTGTATTTGGTTGATTATGCTTGTCATTATGCTAGGGTGAGTAGAAATGAGATGTGAAACTCTTTTGCTAGACCATGCTAGATAACCTATCATGATTGCAATGTTGAGCA
>NZ_JBNKXY010000112.1:0-782 GCF_050300555.1 Arcobacter sp. | reverse complement strand
GCGTGATGGAACATCCTGGTAGTGGGGATAAGAATTTGCCATGGGCTGAGTTTTCATACAATAACAGCTACCAAAAAAGTTTGAAAATGGCACAATTCGAGGCATTATATGGATGACAATGCCGCACACCGGTCAATTGGATTGAGCCAGGAGAAAAAAGCTATATTTGGTGTAGACATTGTTGAGGAGGCCGAAGCAATAGTACGTTGTATTCAAGACAACTTAAAAGCTGCAAAGTCATGTCAAGAGAGCTATGCAAATAAGAGATGCTGACCTTTACAGTTTGAGGTTGGAGACCACGCGTACTTAAAGGTTTCGCCAATGAAGGGTGTGAAGAGATTTGGAGTGAAAGGGAAGCTATCACCTCATTATATTGGATCATTTCCAATTCTTGAGAAGTGTGGGAAGATGGCATACAAGTTGGAGTTACCACCATCATTGGTAGGAGTTCACGACATCTTCCACGTATCTCAGCTAAAGAAGTGTTTGAAGCCACCCGTGGATATTGTATTACCGTTAGTGGCACCGCTCGACACGGATTTGACACATCCTGAACATCCGATCAAGATATTGGATCAAAAGAGTCGTGTCACAAGGCGTAAGACGATCAAATTCTACAAGATCCAATGGAGCAACCATACAAAAGAAGAAGCAACATGGGAGAGTGAAGATTTCCTCCGTTCTCGCCATCCAGACTTCGAGTTGCCGTAGAGAGGGAACGTGCGACTGTTCGCTGTCCCTTTTGGAACCTTTCTCCTTTGCAAATCTCGGGAAGAGATTTT
>NZ_JBNKXY010000111.1:0-782 GCF_050300555.1 Arcobacter sp. | reverse complement strand
GGAGGCGGCCCAAGAGAGGAGGAGGGGGAGTGGGCCGGTGGCAGATGACACGGGCCGGGCGGAAAGGAAGGAGGCCGGGCCGAAATCGTTGCTCGGGCTGAAATCCAAGGAAGTAAAAGAAAATCAATTTTTAATTAATTTCTGGATTAAAATAGGATTAGAAATTGAATAAAGGGATTCTGGTGGTAGAAATATTTGGGGAAAATTCCCAAAAAATTGCAGAAAATTTGGGAAGGCAAGAATGTGGACTTGAGTGAATTTTGGAGCACAAGAACTTGAGGAAAGAATTTCTAGACTGCAAAGGATTTGGAATTTGATATAAATAATCAAATTTAAATCAAGACTTTAAACGGAAGACTTTTAAATTGATTAAAGAAATAAAAGATTTCAAAGCGGAAAGTAAATCTTTTCAAAAATCGAAATCGACCTAGGGCTCAGAAATAAAAATATGCATGCCATGAAATGCAATCCTATCAAATTATTATTTAGGTGAAATGCATTAACTTGGCAAGTTTTAATTTTTTTCTAAAAATTGAGGTGTTACAAACCTACCCCCTTAGGATGAATCTCGCCCCAGAGATTCAGACAGAATGGAAAAGATATCGGGGAACTCTGCCTTCAGCTGATCTTCTTTTTCCCATGTAGCTTCTTCTTTAGTATGATTACTCTATTGCACTTTGCACATCTTGTATCGATTATTCCAGGTGACTTTCTCTGAGGTATCCAAGATTTTCACTGGGTATTCTTGGTACATAAGGCCTTCACCAACTGTTAACTCTTCC
>NZ_JBNKXY010000110.1:0-787 GCF_050300555.1 Arcobacter sp. | reverse complement strand
TGGAGAAAGAGTTTGAGAAGAGAGAAACTATTCTGGAACCAAGGAGTCATGAGTCGGTCATAAAGACCGGTCTGACCGGTCTTCACTGACAGACAGTGAAGATCCCGTCTAAAAGATTTTTCTTCTTTAGGGATGATTCGATAATTTATGGAGGATTAAGAGAAGATTCCTATATCTTGCAAAGAATTCATTGGAGAGCTAAAGATAGGATGAGAAGGATAGAATTAAGATATTCCTAGAGAGGATTTTCATGGAGATAAATCAAGGAATTGTTGAAAGATTGAGAATTTGAGATTATTGGACCTGAGAAGCGTCTTTTCACTCATGGCTAGCCAACAAGCAACCAAGGTGAACTATAGCCATGAATGAGTGGACATGGTCACAAAGATCAAAAGAAGAAAATATTTTAAAAACCACACAACCTAGCAATTCTAGATAGATTTTTAAAAGATTACACTAAGGCACTTAGAAGCATGCAACATTCAAGAGTATTCATCTGGTATATTTGGTTCTTATCTCTTTTCATGAAGACATAATCTTGACTAACAAATGTCAAGTTCCTTAGTTGAGGTATCAACCAAATATCTAGAGTCTTAACCAAATTAAGTAACAAATACTTAATCTTTCTTGAAGAGGTTGCAAGCTCAAAACACACTAATCATGCAAAGGCCTAGATGCATAAAGACATTTATTTAAAAACAACACTATCCATACCTTTGCCATAGATAAACTTTTCTTCATTTGGGTGAAGAGAAACCAACTAACATGTGTCATTTTTTCAATTAAG
>NZ_JBNKXY010000109.1:0-787 GCF_050300555.1 Arcobacter sp. | reverse complement strand
TCTGCTGTCATCGCCAAGAGGTTACTGTATGTGTTTTTAGCTGGTGTGTTGGTTGCAGTCTTTGTTAGAGAGTTATGCTTTTGTCTTGTAACTAGTAGGCCAACCTACGCATCTGCACGGGCTAGTTTTTAATATTTTTTATTATTCTACGCTCTGAGCCCCCAGTTCTAGAACAAGAAGAAAATCAAGGATCTCTTCATTTTTTTCTTCTTGTTGTTATTGTTAGAACTACAAAATCACATGGTTAATTTTTAATGCACATTGATTACAGCACAGAATATACAATTTCAAATTTTGCTTTATTTGTACCTTAATGCATAACAGTTAAAATGTACAATACTATGTAGATATTATATATGCTTAGCAATTACTCAGCATGTATTTTTACGTACCAATTTTATAAAGATATTGAAAAATCTTATTGCCATTTCTATGTAATATACAATTATGAATAACAAATTAGGGAAAACATAATGCACTATTAGATGTAAACGTAAAAAATAACAAACAATCATCGTAACTATAAAAAAGAAATAGTCAATCATTGTTTGTTACTAATTGTTTCACGTTATATGTTCATTTTCTCAAATTACATATTATCAAAAAACAACATATCTATTAGGTATTAACAACCAAGTAAAAAATATAGAAAAAATAAAAACAGATAGTATTCTATTGTTCATGCCATTCGTGAAACAATACTTGATGGCCTCAAAACAAATTAACTAAAAAACATAACAAATTAACGTGCGCAAAGTACATCGGAGGATCCAGACCGTAGATGGAA
>NZ_JBNKXY010000108.1:0-787 GCF_050300555.1 Arcobacter sp. | reverse complement strand
ACATAGCCCATCAGGCCAGAATATGGCAAGACTACACCCTGACAGATTCTGTATGCCTCATTGTTTTGACATTTCGCATGGAATAGGATGGTGTTCAGACGTGAGACAAGATCCATTGGAAAAGTTATCCACTTATCTTTAAATCCATATAAAGAACGTCAAAAACGGAGTCCATATGAGATCTCGGTGATGATTTTGGTGCATACTGTTTCTGGAATCCAAATCAACCTTTCCAAGTCGTATTAGACTTGGTCTCCTTGTTTCCTTATAGCACAAGTAACGTGGTGACCTGGTGGGAGCGTAGGGAGCACTTGTATTTGGTCCCCAATCTAGGTGTTTCATAATCCATCCTTTCCATGCATGATCCACGCCTTCTTTGATCCATGTAAGTACTTATACAAATGACATTGAACACATATCATGGTGCAGCGTCCATTCATCACATGTATTAAATATAATGATGCTAAAGAATAGTTTCACCTTTGAATCATAAGCCACTACTGTGGGTGTATCCATGTTGGTAATGTCCTCATCATTCTCCCTTTCTGGCATTTGAGTTGTCCTCGACTCAAATACATCTTCAGTAAGCGTAAACTTAATATGCAAGCACTCTATCCCCTTCTCCCCTTCCTAGCTGCAAACCATCAGGTTTTGCATCATTGTTAATGTTCGTAAGTAGTGCTTTCTCAAATCTGTTTGAACACAAGTCTGGAACATCCACCGAAGCACATTACAACAAGCAAGACTCCCCTTCTTGAAAATTGACCTGCAACGTATGATCAACAGG
>NZ_JBNKXY010000107.1:0-788 GCF_050300555.1 Arcobacter sp. | reverse complement strand
TCTGTAATATTATGTTAATCACGTGTTTAAGAGACCCTAAGATTTTAATGGATTTCAAAATCAGGATTTGAATTCGAAGTTTATAAGCTTCTGTATAGTGTGAATTAATTAACTCAGTCAGCAATTTTTTAGAATTTATTGGAATTGAATTGGACCACACTTTAAAAAGAGAAATTGTTCCTGATGACATGTTATATAAGTGTGCAAATTTTTTTAAAAAAATTAGAGCTAGGAAAGTATTTGTTTTAAGGATCCAAACAAGACTAATCAAGCATATAATTTCAGACTCAAAATTTTTCAGTTTAGCTTAACGCTTAACCTTCTTTGAAATTCTATAACTTCTTCAATCTTGTGAGATAGTCTATACATGTCAACCAGATCGAAGAGCAAGGTTTGTAGACCATCTTGGAGAACTCCTTGTCCAAGTTTGTGCACTGGTGAATTTATACTAGTGAACACAATGTCCATAAGTGTCCAACCCTTTTTGGATTCAAATCTGAAAAGGAATCTATGGTTTAATTCAAAATCCATGAAGTTTGAGAGAAAGTTCCAATAAGGAAAGTTGTTCCTTAGTTCATGTCCTATAGCCTCATATTTTTATTCAAATTTTTCTTTATAAATGGCAATGTACTTTTCACATTCCGGATCACTGAAATATTTTGGGTTCAATTTTTTGAAAATTTCGAATGCATTGAAGAATAGAAAATCATCATTTAAAGTATTTTCAAATATAATTTTTGGTGAAATAGATGTTAATTGATTGTTATACATGACAGCTAATGCATGTG
>NZ_JBNKXY010000106.1:0-789 GCF_050300555.1 Arcobacter sp. | reverse complement strand
AGTGGCAACACCATCACTATCAGAGTCAGAGCTCTCCTCAAAGTCCCACTCCTTGCCAATGTGAGCTTCACCATAAGACTTCTTGTAATTCTTCTTCTTCTTCTTCTTCTTCTTCTTCTTCTTCTTCTTCTTATTATTATTATTATTATTATTATTATTATTATTATTATTATTATTATTATTATTATTATTATTTCTCATGGTTTATGATCCTTCCAAGCACATTATCGGATGTTAGCTTCTTATAGGCGGGATTTTGGAGGATCAATGCCACAACATTGTAGTTCATTGGAGTGTATGCCATCGTCATATTTCCATCAAAATGCGATCGTTCCACTTCTTGGACCATAGGGCTCTTGCTTTGTTGACTAACTTCTTTAGCCAGTTGAACATCGTATGAGGCGTTTCATCATCGTACATGATGAAACGGTTGAGTTGGTCTTTTTAACATTGGCCTTTCTCACGGGCTTGGATCCCTCATGGGTCATCCGAAGTGTTGTTCAAACATCCTTGACCACATCAAAACCATCTACATGATTGAATTCTTTCTTTTTAATTGATGAGGTGAGGATGGAGATTGTTTGAGCATTGCGATGAATCTTTTATAGTTGATCTGGTGTTAGTTGCTCATCATCATCCAAAAAATCTACACTATCACAAATAACTTGCCATACCTCAGGTAAAATAGAGTGTAAATATTTTTTCATGCAATGCTTCCATTGGTTATAACTAGTTCCATTAAAATAGGAAACTTTGCCAACGGGTATGGAAGTATAAGTGGTAGAGCTA
>NZ_JBNKXY010000105.1:0-789 GCF_050300555.1 Arcobacter sp. | reverse complement strand
GAAGTGAAAGTTGTAGATATTTTCAATACCTTTCTAGGGAATATTTATTTGCTAATTTTGGTTGGATAGTCTGGGAGATATGAATTTGTAAAGATTGCTGTCAGTTTTCATTGTCAGAATAGTTGATTCAGTGCAAAATCTGTTCAAGGTCATTTTAGGGAACCTTTGAAGCAGAATCTGTGTAGGACTCCAACATGAAAGATGTAGATCTATTCAATATATTTCCAACGAGTACTCATACGTTATTTTTCACGGAGTAAATCTCAAGTTATGATTTTTTTTAAGGTCTACTTGTCCATTAGGCGCTGGGTTCAGACTGAACACTTGTTCCGTGAGAACGTTCAGTTTTGCGACGTGTTTTAAATCTATTTAGAGACCGTATCTGGTATTACTTATATGAAATGTTTTATAGTATATATCTTCTTCTTTCCATAGAGTATTTAAACACGAATTTTTGTACAGCAGTTTGCGTGTTATGAAGTTTTGAAGTTGGGTACCTGGCTGTCTGTGTTCAGAATACAGTTTTCTATTGTGGGCTTGATTAAAAATAGTAGATGGCAAAATTTGGTTATCCGTTGAATACCAAAGTTGTAGCTGAGTGAAAGTATATGCTTGTGGAGTTTTTCTTGCTATCATTACCTTTGTGGTTTCAAAGATATAAAAGAAATAGCAGCAGCGCTGCTGCTGTTTCAGTAAGGTCTTGTGTTATTGTTTTCGTCAGATATCGAGTTGGAGCATAGAGACGCTATTTTTGTTGTTTGTAATTGATCTATGGAGTATTTATGTTGA
>NZ_JBNKXY010000104.1:0-795 GCF_050300555.1 Arcobacter sp. | reverse complement strand
TGGATAGGAATGGAAGTAGAATTAATTATCATTGTTGACGATTGACACAAAGAAGGTTATTGCATGAATTTGAAAAGAAATTGAAGGAAAATTAATTAATATTATATTGACCAATGGTCCATGAATATACTAAAATAGAATAATTATGACATAAATAATTTATTATAGAGAATATTTGCATGTTGTGTGGGTACACAGGGGCTAGAAACGCTTGGGTGAAAAGAACCATATATTTTAAATTTTTCTTTTCTTTTTTCTTAGGATTTTGAGGGATGAAAATTTCATCTTTGTAAAATTGAGTATTTTTAGACCTGATATTGACAAAAAACATAAAATATTGCTTTGTTGCTTTTTACACACAAAATATTCATGAATGATACTAATTTCTTGCTTTATTGCATGTTATGACATAGATTTGGACAGAATTAGAAAGATAATTAATTAGCATTGTTGATGATTGGTGCAAAGAAGGCTACTGTGTGGATTTGAAAATTAATTAATATGAAAGGTTTATGCAAGGGAATATTTGGATGTTGTGGGTTTACACGTTGGGCTAGAAACGTCTAGGTGGAAGAAACAAGGTATTTTTTCTTTTTCTTTTCTTTTTTTGGGATTTTGACGGATGAAAGATTCATCTTTCTAATCTCGAGCTTTTGAAGAGCCGAGATTGATTTTGATGTTGGTTTCATCGTGAGACCTACAAATTTCTCACTTATAGACACCTCATCCTTGATCATAGTGTACATAAATATGAAAAATATGGTTTTTTATTTTTATTTTTTGTTTTGTATATCT
>NZ_JBNKXY010000103.1:0-800 GCF_050300555.1 Arcobacter sp. | reverse complement strand
CCGATAGTATCAACCTTACCTCTACCTTTTTCCAATTCATAATGATCTTTAATCCTGTTACGGAGCTTCAAAATTCTACTAGAATGACTTCTTTGTGGTTTCATTTATGTGTTCACATCGACTATTCTGTTTCAGTTGAATGCCCTGCACAAACAACAAATTTATATTAGAGACCTCATATTGGTTCAACCTCCACCTCCAATATTTCTAATGCTCCAAGAGTGTTCTCTGCCAATGCTTTTCAGTCCCATCATGTGTTCTCACTACCATATGTTGAATGACAAGTATGTTTGATTTCCCATATTTAACCTCATCAACTATATCTCAGTAACATTTCTGTTGTAACCTTTTCCTAAACTACATACTTCAAATCAATAAAAATATATGTTGTGCTTCTGCAACAACGCGTGGAGATATCAACTAGTGCACTCTATAAAGTGGACTTCGTCATAATGCACTTCAGTATATTGACACACCGATAAAAATGCACATACCCCTTCATAATGTGTTAAATAGTATATTTAACTCTTTTAAAACATAAAATAGGACAGAATTGCCCTTGCACTCTCAAAACACCTATGCCAGTACTGTTTCATCAAATTTCTTCAAAATTCAAAGTTTCACGATTTTCCATTGGATTTTCTAGTGAATTTCAACTCATAGAAGTTTTCCAAATTTTAGTTCAAATTCTATTTCGAATCTGGAGAAGTATCTATAAGGAAACTTGTTCCTTATCTCAGGCCCTTTCGACCCATATTTTACTGGGATTTTTTTGACCCATGGAGTGTCCTTTTTCAATC
>NZ_JBNKXY010000102.1:0-800 GCF_050300555.1 Arcobacter sp. | reverse complement strand
CCTCTGATGGGTAGCTTCTGGCAACGACGGGTCCTACATGGTATGCAACGCACGACAATATATAAGGTTGAAGGGATTTAAAGAGGATTCATGGTTTCACTTGTAAAATACACGTGGCCTATTTTTAAGTGATAGATTATCTAAAAAAAATTATAACAAAACTTAGTTCATATTTTTCTTTTAGTTTTATGTTAACTAACAATTGAGTTAAGCACTTTAAAAGTTAATAACATAAGATTGGAGTACCATTTGATGAATTCTTATTTTATACTGATTGAGGACATCTAAAGGAGTGATCATGCCAAAGTTTGATAATTTTCCTTGCAGGGATAATTTAATATGAATTAAAGACTGCAAGCACTAGATTAATTATTAAATAATAATCTAGGCAGCAACAAAAGCTAAGTATTTTTGTACAAGCTACTGATCCACAGTGGAGTTGGCATGCAAAATTTCAAGATTTGAATTTGCATAGATTTCTGTGAATAATTTGTGCAATATTTGGACTTATGAAATTTTGTACAAAATACCATTGCGAAATTTATTGATTTTTCAAGTTTACTGCAGCTCTTCAAAAGGATTCTAACAAAAAATAAATTTGCATTTTATGAAGTTTCTACGATTTTCTATGAATTTTGGAAGTTTAAATGAATTTCTAAAATATTTAAATGAATAACCAATTCAGATAAAAGAAAACCTATGAACAGTGTTGGGCCGAATCCAGCCCATAGCATTGCAGCGCTGGCCTAGCCCATGACCAGAAATGGCCTAGCCAGCCCGCGACGCGGCGCGGTCACCGC
>NZ_JBNKXY010000101.1:0-801 GCF_050300555.1 Arcobacter sp. | reverse complement strand
GTATAATTTTATGTCACGGTTTCATAAACTAATCACTGCATCTAAGTGTTATAAAGTTTTATAGTCAAATGATGAAGAGAAAGTCTGTCATAAAATGAAATAACTCACAGTAATAGTTTCACAAAGTTTTCAAGATATTGAAAATGAGTTGGATCGGACTCACCCCATGAGACTGATTTTATTTATTTCTTTATAAATACAATGTCATGTCATCGTTAAATCTGATATGACAAGTTAATTAATGTCATAAAATTTTCAATGTGAATGATCATGGAGTATTTTATTTCATTATTTTTAAGAATGACATATCATCAAAAATATTTTAAAATTGTAAATAAAACATTAACTAAAATATATGATTTCATTTTAGAGTTTCATAACACTAATTTTTATGTTATTCTATTGGTTGTCTATGTGATAAAATGAAATTTATTGACCACCATACTAGTTTCATAAGGTTTTATTTTTTAAAAACATTGTACACTCGATTTCATTTAGATAAAACTCATCTTCTCTCTTTCTTCATAAATTCTTTACCATGTCATCAAAAATCATACGTGGCACCTCATTTATTGAAAATGAAACTCCCACTAGGAGTAGCCTTAATTACATACAATATCATCATGCAAATAACACAAAATAAATCATATACCAAGATTTATTGGTATCTGACACAACCAAAAGGAAGATTTATTGGTGTCTCACACCACCAAAAAGGCCTGGCTCCACCCATGACTGCCCCGGTAGCCCCGCCCTGATGAGTCATGCTAAACAGGTCGGCTTCAAGCACGACCATTTTGG
>NZ_JBNKXY010000100.1:0-805 GCF_050300555.1 Arcobacter sp. | reverse complement strand
GACCAAGTCTGGAATAAGCTTTGTTTGCTGTTCTTAGGTTCTGTCACCTCTAAGTCAGGCTATTGAATGTGTGTGTATCGTTACAGGGAGAAATCGATATAGCTCTTGAGTCACCGGATCAAAAGAAAAGAGGTTTCGTGGTTCAAATCGCTCTTCTGTGGTGGTTTTTCGAACGCGCTCACCAGATGTTCGGTGAAATATCTGTGAGGATATAAACTGAGTTTTGGTTTGATTTTTATCGTCAGTCTCGCACGTGTTCTTGCTAGCATCGATTCGTGCTTCCACTGTGATTCAATATTTTCTAACCCGGTTTCGAGGGCTAGTAGGTTGTTTATAGCTATGTAGTCTAGACTGAGTGAGAAGATATACGCGTCGGATTGATTTTAGGATATAGACCAAGTTTTATCGAGAAATTTTGATTGTCTCTCATTCACCCACTCTCTAGTCGTCTTCTCCGATCCTTCACCTAGTAAAGAAGAGGAAGAAGAAGACAGTGAAAGAGAATATGAAATGACTTTATTTATTAAGAAATTCAAAAAGTTCATCAAGAAGAGAAGATCTTACAAGGGAGAAAGGGAAGAGAAGCCAAGGCCAAAGAGAGTGTGCTACAATTACGATAAGAATGGACACTTTATTGCCCAATGCACATATAAGAGGAAGAAAGAAGATAATGACAAAAGAAAGAAGCTTGACAAATGTTACAAGAAAGATAATAAATACACTAAAAAGAAGCCTTATGGTCAAGCTCATGTTGGCCAATAATGGAACTCAAGTGATGAGAGTTCCGAGTCAGAAAGTGATGAGG
>NZ_JBNKXY010000099.1:0-806 GCF_050300555.1 Arcobacter sp. | reverse complement strand
CTACGTGATGAGATGAATAAAACTACATCTCACTTGCATATATTTTTTTTAAAAAAAAATTAACTCATCGCTGATTTAAATCTTCATCATCCATTTATAGCAACTGAATTAACCGCATGGATTTTTTTTATTTTTTGGCCCAGTAAGATTCACGTCACCCCAACTGGCGTCATTTTCTCCCTTTTCCCTCCCCAGTGCTTCCTCTCCTCTGGCCGACATCATCATACCATTGCATCGTGTCGCACTTCCTTCCCATTGAGCCAAGACAAGCTCGTTGCCTCTGTTTCATCTTCCGGCAACGCTTTGTCCTGTCGCCTCCCCTCTCGAGTCAAAACTGAAGTATTAAATCCACACCAGCGCCGGAGGCTACCCTCTCCGAACCGTCTGACTCTCACTCTTCACTGCTATAAAAAGATCATCTCAACCTTAGCCACTCTCTCCACCACTCAACCTCATCTCAATTTTGCCTCCTTCCTAGCTAGAGCACCACGCCATCGGAGCTCCACTCACCACCGTCGTTCTCTTTCACCACTGTCTCACGCACATCGTCCCTCCACACAATAACACCCATGGTGATGAACTAATCGATCCTCTTTCACTTTTTGAATAACTTATCAATATGTGAATTCACGTAAAAAAATATATTTTGAAATACTGCAACATCACGTGTGGTTATAAAAGTGAATACGTGATATCCTCTCTCTGTTTTGTTTGGGTAACTAATAACTTGATGCTATTATTTAATTATCCAAATCTGTGCCCATTTCTGGATTTTCTGGATTATTGTGTCCTGGCCCTTCAATTTT
>NZ_JBNKXY010000098.1:0-810 GCF_050300555.1 Arcobacter sp. | reverse complement strand
ACCTTTACGTCTACTTCGAGTTCGAACGAATTCTACTCGCAAAATAGATCTACTAGCATACAACAATATCAAAGTAAATTATGCAATGGCATGAAATGCAACAAACAATTATAAATAGCCTAAATCAACTTAATAATTTAGAAAATAATATTTTGCCTAAATAAATTGATATCTCTTTCTAAAATTCAATAGCAAATTTTATTCTATTGATAAAAAAGTTTTAAAATGTAACACCCCGTGTTACGAAAAACCTTAATTAAGGTCATTAGCAAATAACTAGATGCTAATACAAGCCAAAACCCACAAGTGGCATTTCAAACTCGAGGCTAGTTTTCAAACCATTATGAAATCAACTCAAATCTTCTTTTTTTAAAGGAATTCAAATCTATGAGCCCTATTTGAGGCAAATTCTTTTTGCTTGGCCCTAAGGTGTGGCAAGGATTTGGCTAGGCAAATTTCATCAAGTTCTAAGACCCGGAGAAATTTCAGCAAATTATATTCAAATCCAACTCATAGAACCTTCCCCAAATTTTCATTCGAGTTCCATTTCAAATCTGGACAAGTTCCTATGGGAAAAGATGTTCCTTGCCTCGAGCTCTTTCCATCCATATTTTATTTGAAATTTTTGGAGCCAGCTAGACCCTCCCCTGCCTCAAACTAGTTTAAACTCATTTAAATTTAAAATAATTTAAACAATTCTAAAACGGTACTGTGCAGTCGGGCGGCCCAATTCCCTTCTCCTCTCGGGTCGGCCCACGCGCGCTTGCCCGCTCGCGCCCACGCTCTCCCTGTGCCACTGACAGGTTGACC
>NZ_JBNKXY010000097.1:0-810 GCF_050300555.1 Arcobacter sp. | reverse complement strand
TACTTTTGAAGTAAATTTGATAGGTCTTACTGTTTTAAATTCACTTAAAATAGTTTCAATATCTTTTGTTTGTGTTTTTAAATCTTTTTTTAGATTTGCTCTAGTCTCTACTAATAGAGCAGTTACTTCGTTATCAAACTCTTTAAGATAACTTGGCATTCCCTCTTTATCTTGAACAGATTTAAGTGCTTTATTATCCATAAGTTCAACTGCATCAACGATAATTTTATTGTCATCTTTAGCAAGTTTTATTTTAGATACTGCATCACAAGCATCTTTGATATTTTCAAAAAATATTAAGGCACTTGCTTTATTTGGATAATCCTCAACAGTATTGTAAGTAACCTCTTCAATAAAGGCTAAAGTACCTTCACTTCCGATAATTAAGTGAGATAAGATATCAAACTCATCTTCATAATCAACTAGTGCATTTAAAGAGTATCCACAGGTGTTTTTAATTTTAAATTTTCGCTCAATCAGAGCTTTTAACTCTTTATCTTGTTTTGTCTTTTTTGCCAGTTCTTTTAAGTTATCCAAAAACTCTTTATGTTGATGTTTAAATCTTTTTTTAGATTTTTCAGAGGCTGTATCAAGTCTTGTTCCATCAGCCATTATAAGTTTTATTGATTTTAGAGTCTTATATGAGTTTTGGGATATTCCACAACACATTCCTGATGCATTATTTGCTGCAATTCCACCTATCATAGCTGCATTGATACTAGCTGGATCTGGCCCTATTTTTTTGTTAAACTCTTTTAATATGTTATTTGCTTGTTCACCAGTAAGAGCTGGTTCTAAACTTATATAACT
>NZ_JBNKXY010000096.1:0-816 GCF_050300555.1 Arcobacter sp. | reverse complement strand
CCTATATTTCTATTGCCTTTGTTTTATTATTGTCTTGTAGCGTGGTAACGCCTCCCAACCTATTGTTGTTGTTGTTAGGAGTGTTACAATAGTTTTATGTAATAACAATAGTGAGTAATTTTTAAAAATATGTAAACATTTCTTCACGTCTAACTTTGCATAATGATGGAGTTCTGTAATTTATAAAAAGAAATTAAATTTTTAAAAATGGTCAATTTAAAATACATGTGGAAGAATATTTTGTCTAGTTTTATTAAAATTTATAATAACAGCGATGGGTTGTTTAAAATTATGTGGAACGTATTTTAGTCTAGTTTTTTTATAATGGCAGTGGTGGGTAATTTTCTTTCTTTTTTCTTTAATTAATGTGAGAATTTCTTAAAAATTATAATGGCAATGGTGGGTAATTTATAATTATGTGGAGGGGTATTTTAGTCTAGTTTTTTCATAATGACAGTGGTTGGTGATTTTCTTTCTTTTTTCTCTCCAATTAATGTGTGAATTTCTACGATTTTCAGCAAACGTGAGAGCTCCATATTTTGGCAATATATTTATATATATATATATATATATATTACTTTTTCTCTGATTAATGTGAGATTTTTTTTAAAAATTTATAATGACAATGATGTGTAATTTATAATTATGTGGATGGGTGTTTTAGTCTAGTTTTTTTTATAATGAAAGCGGTGAGTAATTTTTTTCTTTTTTTCTTTAATTAATATAGAAATTTTTACAAATTTTCGTCGAACGTGAGAGCTCCATATATTGGGAATATATATATATATAATAGACTACGTTCGCGTGCTCGGTTTT
>NZ_JBNKXY010000095.1:0-821 GCF_050300555.1 Arcobacter sp. | reverse complement strand
ATGTTTACTAAAACAAACTGAAAACTGTGAGAGTATAATTCTAAATCACCATTGGACAGATATAGAATTAATTTCTGATAAGACTCATGGACATGAAAAATTAATCATGATAAATTTACCACCAACATTGGTTAGAAGATAAAATATCTCACTCAAATTGAGTACAATGTTTGATTCTATTCTACCAATCGGTAGAATTAAAATTCTCAGAATCAACTCAATAAATCATTTATCTTAGTACTCAGTCATAATTATTATCATGCTCATCAAAATATAGTTACATGACAATTGTAACCACTTCTAAATTGTCATCAAAATGATAATTATCACACTTATTGTATCATGACAATGATGAAAATAAATTATACTAGAATATTATTATAATAACAAATATCATACATAATAAATGCGATGATGAATCTCATTCTTAGCAAAATCTCATGATAATACCAATTACCATACTTACTCAATTGAATCCACACATCAGATCCAATTTTGATCAGAAACATGAATTAACAAGGACAAGCTTTCCTCAAAGATAGGCTCACTATTGAGCTTAGTAACTTATCAAACTTAATTTTGACTAAAACTAGTCCCAGCAGAAGCATAAAAATTTTTAGATAACTAAAACAGTAACAATTTGCTGCTCTTATTATCAACCTTAAACTCTTAACAATCAACTTTTTTGATTAAAATTTTACATTGGATCCAATTTAATAAAAAACAACACTAAAATTTTAAAATTGGTGAAAAAGCCACTTAATTCTTAAAATTAATTATCCAAAATTTACCCCACAACATAATTTCTTAACCATTCTGAA
>NZ_JBNKXY010000094.1:0-819 GCF_050300555.1 Arcobacter sp. | reverse complement strand
CAAGGCAGAATCAAGCTCGTGCTCATGTGAATCATGTGGCAGTAGAAGATGCTCAAGAAGCTCCGGACGTTATCATTGGTATGATTCTGGTCAATGATAATAATGTAACTGTCTTATTTGATTATGGAGTATCTCATTCATTCGTAGCTGCTAATTTTGTGCAAAAACATAACCTGCCCTTATCCATGCTAAAGAATCAGATGATTGTTAGTTCTCCTGGAGGAGATATGCATGCAAGGCATGTTTGCACTAAGGTTAGCATTCTTATAAGGGGGGTAGAATTCTTAGCCAACCTCATAGTTCTTGAGTCAAAAGGAATTGACATGATTATTGGAATGGACTAGCTAAGCAAGCATAATGGATTGATTGACTGTGCTAAGAAGGCAGTGAGACTGACAACTAGCAGTGGTAAGGAAATGGAATATGTGGCAGAAAACTTGGTCACAGACAAAGCCGCCTCCAATCGAGTAGTGTTGAATCAACTTGATGCTGCCTCAACCATGGACGTCAGGACCATCTCTGAATTTCCGGTTGTCTTTCCAAAAGAGTTGCCAGGTATGCCACCAGACCATGAAATTGATTTTGTGATTGAACTAGTTCCTGATACTGCACCTATTTTCAAGAGACCATATAGAATGGCCGCTAATCAATTAGCCGAGCTTAAGGAACAACTTCAAGAATTATTAGATAAAGGATATATCCGCCCTAGTGCATCATCCTGGGGAGCACCTGTTATTTTTGTTCTGAAGAAGGATGGTATGCAGAGAATGTGCGTTGATTACTATTCCCTAAATGAAGTTACTATCAAGAACAAGTACC
>NZ_JBNKXY010000093.1:0-819 GCF_050300555.1 Arcobacter sp. | reverse complement strand
AAAAACAAAACCACAAAAATCGAGCGATAAACTGAAAGAATCGAGCGATAAATCAGAAAGAAAACCCATCGGTTTACCGTTTGTCATTTAAAATTTGATTTTTGAATAAAGAACCAGCTGAAAACCGATCGATAAACTGAAAAACCACTCGCTTTTCGGTTTTCTTTTTCAAAATTTTGAAAATTGAATTTTCTGTCAAAACCCAAAAAGTTGTTCGATAAACCGGAAAAAATCACCTTTTTTGATAAAACCGCTCGATTTTTGGTTTTTTAAACCAAATTTTGGATTTTACATTAGTTTTTGACCAGTTTTGTCGATATTTGTGTTTTCGCTAAACCAGTGGAGACCAATTTTTAGCTCGGTTCGGTTTTTCAATCCCTGTTAAAGATATCTCTGGTCAGCTGAACCCAACACCTGTAAAAGAAGAGAGGAATAACTCTTAGATGACGTCGCCTCATCATACCTCTCATTCCAACCAAACACATCCTAAAAGTGTTTGAATAAAAAATGATAGATTGTTTTGAGACAAATGGAACTCTTCCTTATTGATCTCCCACCCTTTGAACAGTTGTCAATTAGTCGCCTAGTCCTTTAAAAATCATGTGGGAAAAATAAAGAGATAGATATATACATGTGTACACATTGCCTCATTAAAAATCTTTCAATGAGAAATTCTTATAAAACTCATAAATAAAAAGAGTACAATGTGATGCACTTTATCAGGATTATTTATATGAGTTCTCCCCCTAAACCTTGCAAATCTTTAAGCCTCCTCATACCAATGTATTTGACACATTTGTCAAATATAGCTAAAGGTAA
>NZ_JBNKXY010000092.1:0-821 GCF_050300555.1 Arcobacter sp. | reverse complement strand
CTTTTATGTGTTGTGTTTGCGTATTCTCACTTCATCGAGAATCCCCCGATATGATCTTGGGAGGCAAACCCCTCATTCTTGAGGTGGTTATCACAGTTGGTATCAGAGTCAGGTTGGGGTTAAACACACACTAAAGCATCTAAAAATTACAACAACGTTGTTGATAAGGAATGCTTAGCCCATATAAGGACTATAGTAGTCTCTTAAGGTGGCAAGCTAACATATTTGTTCATATACCTCTTTAGAATTGCATCAATGAATGTATGAAATGATTTTTGGCGTGTTAACCTTATTTTGTTGTTTATGGACTTATTTTGTTTTTTGTCATTTTAGTAGGACTATTAGTACTTGTGTATGCTTCTTTTCTGTTTATGAATATTATTTGATTGTTTATACTTACGTGTAGGAACTTGTTAGTGAAAAACCCACTAGGGGGATGATTTGAAAAGCTCATTATATGGGGATGTTAGTGAAAAGCCCATGATGGAGATGCTTTATCCATTTTCTACAGGTACACTAACTTACTTTAAAATAATAGAAACGATTGTCGAGAGTGTGTTGCCAACGTATCCAAATAATTTGCAATAGCGGATTATTTCTTTTATTTTTGTGAGGATGATTAGGTTGTGTGTGCATATCATCAAGCTACCTAATCCATCAAGCAAAATGACAATCTTAAAAATCATAATCTTCATCATTTCTAAACCCATTCCGGAGTTCAAACCGTCAAAGAATCAGATTTCCATGCGATCCGCTAACACTCCTCATGAGTGCCATCTTCGAATGGCCGTAACTGTTGCTGCGGTTGCCAAAATCATGTG
>NZ_JBNKXY010000091.1:0-823 GCF_050300555.1 Arcobacter sp. | reverse complement strand
GAAGTCCTACATTACTGTAAGACATAGAAAGCCTCATGATAAGATAAATAAGAATGTATGCCCTTAAGTACTGGGGCTGTTTAGAATAAGTCTCTGCAAGATGTGTAATAGAATCCACATCATTCATACTTGAAGAAGGAGTTAAATTGTGGAAAGACTCCAAACAAATGGGTCAATGTGTTATCGATAATATACATGGAGCTCATAAGTATAATATGAGGCCTTTGAGCAGGCACTAAGAATTCACAAATTGTTCATCCGGATTAAGAGTGGAAGACAGTTTTGAATATCCACATAAGTCATGCTGCCAAAAGAGTTGATAATACTTTACTTCTATGGCAACAAATCGTGTGTTCATGCCAAACACATCGTAATTAAGATTAAGCTTATGTTGTGAAAAGAGAATATCTAAAATCAAATAATAAGTCTTGAGTAAACAAGAATTTGCAGATCTGCTAATTAAAGACTTGTCGCCCAGTGCGTTCAGAGAACCACAACCGACATGGGTTTATGGTAAAGTTGATGATTCTTGGATACTAAGGGTCCAAAAATAAGTATAAGTTTCTATTTCAAAATAGAAAGATATATGGTAGTTGTTAAGTCTGATAGTACATAACTGACCATATGTACTCTATACACTGATTTATTAAGAAATGATATTAATCTTAGTTCTAAGTCTTTAATTTTTTTAATATTAGTCTTGGTCTATTGAGATGAAGGGGAAGAATGTTGGATCAATCTCAAATAACAGGGTCTGTTAGAGACCAAGTCACCGTCATGTCTCCCCAAAGCGTATTATTCAGAGGAGATTTGCTATTTCGTG
>NZ_JBNKXY010000090.1:0-825 GCF_050300555.1 Arcobacter sp. | reverse complement strand
TATTGTTTTGCAGGTGTGCTATCTCCCTCTCTCTTTTGGCGTGAGCCATTCTTGAGGTCGACATCTCTAGGGCAATGTGCCATTCTCGATCGTCGAATGTTTTCGCTTCCATAAAATGTTTTTATTCTCTATCTTCTACTCAAAACTCTGTAATCGAATTCAAAACTTAAATTGTAATAAACTTTATCTTTCAGAACATTTCATATGTTTAGTTCTTGTATGTGATATATTATGCGTTATTATTTCGGTAATAACACCCCGTAATGATCCTGGTTAGGACTGATGATCCTTACTTAAGGGTGGGACATCACAGTTACACATAATGGTCTCGTATATAAGTTTTTATGGGTTATAAAAAAATTCAAATTTTGTCTCAAAATCCAAAGGGGTTAGCCTTCGGTTTTATCAAAAAATGTCGGTTTGCGACAAAAATTGACCGAAACTCTGTATTTCTTGGTCGTAAAGCCCAAATTCTAAATCGGTTACACATAATGGTCTCATATATAAGTTTTTACGGGTAAAAAAAAAATCAAATTTTAGCTCAAAATTCAAAGGTGTTAGCCTTTGGTTTTACTGAAAAATGCCACTTTGTAGCAAAAACTGACCGAAACTTCATATTTCTCGGTCGTAAAGCCCAAATTCCAGATCGGTTACACATAATTATCCCATATATAATTTTTTATGGTTTTAAAAAAAATCAAATTGCGACTCAAAATTCAAAGGGGTAGCCTTCAGTTTTACCGAAAAATGACAGTTTGCGGCAATAACTGGCTGAAACTTTGTATTTTTCATTTTCAAGCCCATATTCCAGATTAGTTAAACATA
>NZ_JBNKXY010000089.1:0-828 GCF_050300555.1 Arcobacter sp. | reverse complement strand
TTTGGAGAGACTGATTATCTGGCAACTTATTTCCCTTTAATTACTATTGCTTTTGGTGTTTTTCTTCTTATTTTAATTGTTGTATTAATTTTTCTTAAAAATAAAAAGAAAAGAAGAAAATGCAACAAGCTAGTATATATACGGCTGATTTCATCCATTAACAAGCTAGTATTTTTTTTATAATTTATTTTAAAAAAAAAAATAAAGTGAAAATTATTAAAAAAAAAAAAAACTCAAAGTCTTTTAAAAAATTATAAATATGTTTATATATGTAGAACTCAAGTATTAAATAAAAAATATTTAATTAATATTTTACAAAACTCTAACCACCGTATAGCAATTAAATATAATTTAAAATTAAAACCTATTTTTGATGGTTTTAAAGGTCAGGGGTCTGTTTTGTGTTTATGTTTTAATGACTATATACTGTTTAAAACTATTTTTTTAAAAAAATTTTTAGATCCTATTTTGGTTAAAACAAGTTTTATTTTTTCTAGAAATAAATTAAATAAAATTTTTAAGTTAAACAGCATGTTATATTTAAACTTGTTTATATTTAATTTTATTTTTTTTATTATATATAATAAGATGTGGAATTATTTTTTGTTAAAAAATATACACTTCAAGAAAAATTAAAGTTAACTTAGATAAAATCACGGTTCTATTTTTATAGAAACCTCACATGTGTCAATCCTAGTCTGGGTTGTGTGAAAACATTAAGGGGCACAGAGGCTAAACCCAAATAAACATAAAACAAGGAAAAAACATGGTTACAATGAAAGACCTATTAGAATGTGGTGTACACTTCGGACACCAAACAAGAAGATG
>NZ_JBNKXY010000088.1:0-831 GCF_050300555.1 Arcobacter sp. | reverse complement strand
CTCGAAATATTGACTTCCCCTTTTATTTGAAGAGACTCTTGGAGCTTTCCTTTTTCTTTTTTCTTTTGCTCCATCTCTTGAGGACTCAGGGGTTTTGATGATATTTGAGGAGAAAATCACTTCTTCAAAAACTTTTTTTCAAATGGCTTCAATATACTGGTGGTGGACGCATATTTCGAAATGGAGTTATGCATGCCAATATGGCTAAACCATGATTATGGAGATGGGGGAGTTGTGGATATATCGGTGGTAGACGCATATTCCGGAGTGGAGGTATGCACGCCAATATTTTTGGGTGAGGCTAGCAATTAATGTGGGTGGTAAATTATTTAAAAAAATCAAAACTCAAATGGACACATCCCTTAACAAAGCACAACACAAACAAGAGTTGCTATGTGGATAATATTTGGCTTTGGTAGGAATGTATATGTTGTTGAGAAACCTTTTTGAATTCATTCAACTCCGATCAATCTCAAAATCAAGGTTCATCAAGATTAACACTAACTCAGATATCACACCTCCCAACAACCTAGACATGGTTACTTTTGAATTTTTAATCACATGAGATTTTGTGTCTACCAAGGCATAACTACATTAATCAGTTCGGTTTATCAAAAAGGGGTCATGCACAAGTGGTTGCAACTAATCTCAAGCAAAGGAGGATGTATAACCTAACCATGTGTTGTGGGAGTTCTTTTTATTGACTCAATAAAAACCTAACTAATGGAAGCAATACTTACTAGCAGTCATGACGACGGTAGTGATACGGGCAAGACAAGTGACGAGATAACTGGAAAAGCTAGGAACGAAATGAGGAAAGTGCAGACTCAT
>NZ_JBNKXY010000087.1:0-833 GCF_050300555.1 Arcobacter sp. | reverse complement strand
ACAAAAAATGCAAAATAAATCTTCGTAGAATACTCTTGAGTAGATCTTTGCAGTAGGATTGACCACATTCTATTTTATGCATTAATGCATTGTATACAATTCCGATAATGAAAATATTGATGAAATTAATTACAAAAATAAATGCATGTTCATACATCAAAAAAATTCATACATGATCATCTCATATTCTTTAGCTTGTAAAAAATTAATTATAATTATTTCTTGCTTAGAATAATTTCTAGGATTTAATTTATGTTCTTGTAATAAATAAATTGTAGAAAATAGAATATGATTAGAAAAATATTAATTCTTGGTAGGAAACTTCCTTGCACTGTATAGAACCTGTAGAAAATGAGAGAGCAAGATTAGATGCATGTAGTGCATGTTATTAATTTTCTAAGCCGTCATTAAATTGCTAAAGTATTAAAAATGCTAGGAGCCATTTTAGTAAAAGAACTTAAAAGGGTTAATATGGTTAAGGTGCTCATGATCATGTATCATAATGCACTTTACACCCCATGCATTGCACTATTTTAATTATGCCATCTTTTACATATACGGGTAGATCACGTAGGGCCGAAGATGAAAAATCACGTGGATCAAATTCAATGGGTGTTCGGAGATCCACAAGCATCAAGTTGTGAGGATACTAACATTGCTTAGGATCAAGGCAAGCCCCGGTGCATCTAACCACCATCCTTGAATTTTTTTTATCTTTATATCTTAATTATGATTCTTGGATATGCATTAGGTTATAAGAGTTGTATTGATACCCTAGTTGCATTAAGATAACTTTTTGGTCTATCCTTATGAATCCTATTGCAAGAGATAGG
>NZ_JBNKXY010000086.1:0-835 GCF_050300555.1 Arcobacter sp. | reverse complement strand
CTCCTCGTGCCACGTACATCCCCGGGGTGACATTTTTTTGGTGGAATTCTAAATTTCCTTGTGATTTCTTGAAATGCTCCAATTTAGCACCTATGTTCCTGAAATCAAATAAACACTAAAATCATAGAACTAGGTTAGTAGACAAGGTGTATACATGGTTATTTCATACATTTACTTGACATGTTGGCGCATGAAATCAACATTTTATGAGAGCCAACACATCCCACAAGCTTAAATTTTTGCTCGTCCTTGAGCAAAGCCAAACCTGAAGCAATAAAAGAAATTTGAGATAACACAAGTGTAGACCCATGCTCAAACTTACCAAATGAATCAATGTGGCCATACCTTGCGGTCCCTACTTACCTCATGGAGCTTTTGTGGAATTTTTTACCTGGCTTTGGGCGGTTGAAAGGTGGAACCTTTTGTCCGTGTCTCTCCTACTTAGCCTTTTTTTGAAAAAATCAATGAGAATATGATACTATGGTTCCTCAACATTAGTCACTCAGGCACCGTTTTTGTCGTCCCTCACCTCGGCTGAACAAATGTTCGTTTTCATCCTACCCTCTAAAGGCTAAATATGTGGAGCTCATGGGTAAAGGAAAAGGGTACAACTCAAGTCATGTATATTGCCAAGCTAAAGGATGGTCCAAAAAGAGTTAAGAAAATTTTCTCAATGATTTAGAAAAGGTTTTCAAAATGGTATGATGGAGGGGGAGAAAATGGAATCATATAAAAAAGGATATTTTTGAAGTTGAAGTGTTTTTCTCCTCTCAAAATATTGACTTCCCCTTTATTTGAAGAGACTCTTTGAGCTTTTATTTTTCTTCCTCTTTTT
>NZ_JBNKXY010000085.1:0-840 GCF_050300555.1 Arcobacter sp. | reverse complement strand
ACCCTTTCCCCATCCTTCCCTTCTGAGTGATCCACTTTCACCTATTTATCCCGCTTAGTCACAACAACAAATACGAACATAAATATAGCCTCTACTCATCATATCCAAGATATCTTTCTAATTCTTGAAAAAAGAGGTCCTACATGCGAGTGGGACCTACCAATCGTCTTCTATCGATGGCTATCACTAAGCATAGCACATCTAGTCGTAAAAGTAATACATCTACACCAAGGATAGTCTACGAAAGGGTACTATCATGCAACCTATCACCATCATCAAACAAGATCCTACACATAGTGCACAATACATCACATGCAATTAAGATAAGTAAAGCAAGTCATGTTAATCCTTGTATAGGAGCTATATGCACCGGGGCTTGCCTTGCTCAGGGTTAAGCTCCTCAAAACTTGGGGCTTGTGGACCTCCGGGAACCTCCTGCTCGACCTTCTCCTCCTTCGGAATGAGTCCTCTGACGGTGGATCCTACATGCGATGACAACAGACGTATATTAATTAACGAAGAGTTATTTGAGTTTTAACAGAAATTGACTCAAGGAAAATGTTTCTATTTTTCTAAATAATTTTATTGGATAGATTAGAAAATTATGAATCCAACGGAACTAATTTCATAATTTTTGGAGCTCTAGATATTTAGATAAAGAATTTTGAAGTTTGAATTCAGTTCGAAACCGAATAAAAATAGAAAAGGAATTTTTAATTTTTAAATGGCTTGTAGGCCGAAACCGAGCTTGGCCCGCTCGCCCTGCTGCGGCCCGGCCATAGCGCCAAAACAGGTTGGGGCAGCGCGGCCCACTATCGGCCTAGCCGGCCACAGGACGCG
>NZ_JBNKXY010000084.1:0-841 GCF_050300555.1 Arcobacter sp. | reverse complement strand
TTACCGCACAGGGCGCATACAACCTCTAATTTGAGCATTCTTCATATGTATGGAAAGATAAGAAGATAAGATTTTCAACGCAACCAGTCTCATAGTCACCTAAAATTAGAGTCGTCCACAATCACTGAAACAAAAATCATTTTCTATTAACCACATATATACAATATTTCCTATCCATAAAACATATGTCATAATTATTCTCCTTTATTTCATTCATCAATGCACAGTCCGATCATTCCTTGTATACTATATATGTTACTTATTTATTTCTAATGTATACCTCTCCTCCTTGCCACATATAAATGGTATTACTCTGTCTCTTCCTCCATGTTGCAACCACTAGATAAGTCTCAATTATTGTGTGTCCCCTTCTTCTTTCGCTCTTGCAAGTTTGACTTCGAGTCCAACTCATAGTTAAGACCACCTTGGCTTCAAATTGACGCACATGATGCATAACAAATCATATTTGGACGTTCTAGATATGCACAGAAAGAGGACAAGATAACCATTCCAATGGCACTAGTCCCAGGTCCAACTAAAATTGGATTAGACAAGAATTGCTGAAACAATTTAAATATCCAGAGTCCAACTCATCCAGGAGCTGTCCATATCAAAACTGATGCCCAGGTCACATACGACATCCAATTGGGGCGTTCTTGGACTCTTTAGAAAATCAAGGAGATAACCTTTCCAATGGAATAAGTTCCATATACAAATTCATCTGGAATAAACGGGGATTGTCGAAATAATTGGACGTCTAGAATCTGTCTTGTTGCTGCACCACCGTTTTTGGCCTTTAGGCCATCATGTATCATGTCTAGCCCAATCGGGTTGCGTCCAG
>NZ_JBNKXY010000083.1:0-843 GCF_050300555.1 Arcobacter sp. | reverse complement strand
AATGGTTTATTTTTAGCATGAACTTTTAAAATTCCAATTCTTCCTAAGCGGTCGGGTAATCCAACTGTAATTTGCCGATCAAATCGACCTGGTCGTAATAAAGCAGCATCTAATATATCTACTCGGTTTGTAGCCCCTACTACAATTACACCTTTATTTTCTTTAAAACCATCCATTTCTGTTAATAGTTGGTTTAATGTTTGTTCCCGTTCATCGTTGCCACCACCAATACCAGCACCCCGTTCTCGACCAACTGCATCAATTTCATCGATAAATACAATACATGGTGAATTTTCTGACGCTTTTTTAAAAAGATCACGAATACGAGAAGCGCCGATACCAATAAACATTTCGACGAATTCTGAACCGGCTACACTATAGAAAGGAACATTTGCTTCGTTTGCAATTGCTTTCGCTAATAAGGTTTTTCCTGTCCCAGGAGGTCCTACTAATAAAACTCCTTTTGGAATTTTTGCTCCAACTACTGTATAACGTTCAGGTTCTTTTAAGAATGAAACAATTTCTTCAAATTCTGCTTTAGCTTCATCAATACCTGCGATATCATCAAATGAAATCCCTGTATCGGGTTTTTGATCAAATCTTGCAGGTGATTTTCCTAAATTCATTGGAGAGGAGCTTGAATTTGGTGAAAAATTATCTGAGTTTTGAAAAAAGAAAATTAAACTACCAATAAAAACTAATGGCAATAAAAGGTTACTTGCAATTGTAATAAAGATACTTTTCTGTGGAGCTGGATGTGCATCAAAATCAATATTATATTCTTTTAATTTTTGAATTAACTGCGAAGCACCAACTGGAATTTCAACACGAATGGATTGAGGA
>NZ_JBNKXY010000082.1:0-843 GCF_050300555.1 Arcobacter sp. | reverse complement strand
TGGAGGCTTCGGTTCTGTTTCTTAGAACCGGGGTATGACAAGTGGTATCAGAGCTATGTTGACTGTAGGACGCCAGCCTAGCTAGAACAGTCGCTCTTAAGGATATCTATATTCCAAATTATTTTCAAAACTATCACCTTACTCTTATTTCTTGGTTTTATAAAATTTTATGGTCTCATACTCTTCTCTTTCTAAATGATAGATGGCTCACACTCGCCATACCTAGGATGGGTAATGGTTAAGTCTTGGGTTGGGTTGTGTTGAAGTGGGCTTTATTAGGTTGTGGGTCGGTCACGGTGAGACTCCGTGGCACGATCGTTAGCTTGAAGAGGTTGAGTTGCTACTTAGTACTAGTATACTTAAGGCATAGTTGTTAACCACTATCTTCTACATATAAAACTGAGTCTGGCCTCCCTTTTGTTAGCCTACATGTCATAATTTCCCTATACTTATAGAGTAGCAATCATAAGTCTACTCAAACTTGACTCTATAGTTGCTTTAGGTCGAACCAAAAGTTGGATTCAAATCAAAGGTACCAGCAGGAGCTAGAAGATGAAGACTAGGCATGCCTCTCCTTCGGTTGTGCTTATGGAGGTTCCATCCGTGCTTAGATTTCTATCGCTGCTTAATTTTAATCTTCTTTCTGACCCAAGGGTCATTTTGTATGATCTTAGCTTGTAATTTAACGAGATATTATATATGTTCACCATATTGTTGCTATACGTGTGATTTGAACATCCTAGGCACATGTATAGAGGCTTCTATTTCGTTTCTCAGAACCGGGGTGTGACATCCGATGTAGGGTGCCGGGCAGAGCGGCGCAATCAAAGCCAGCTATGGTGG
>NZ_JBNKXY010000081.1:0-846 GCF_050300555.1 Arcobacter sp. | reverse complement strand
TTTTACACCCTCAGCCATTATACATTGTTAGCCATTTTATTCACTCAGTTATTCTACACTGTAAGCCATTTTACAACTTTAATTTTACCCTTTAAGTCATTCCACACTCTTAGTCATTTTATAACTTAAGCAATTTTCCAGCTAAGTCATTTTACCTACTTCATCATTTTTACACCTTCAGGCCATCTCACTTTTTTTTGTTTTTATAGATCTCTATGTTGCTACGGGAAGATGATAAGCAGTTATTGAAGTACATACGCATGCGATGCAAAGCCAAAGATCTTATTCATGCTTCACTTGTAAGTCATTTTTTACCATTATTGTATTCTAAGGCACTCTTTGCAATTCATTTGTAAGCCATTTTTTATAGCTGGGCAATTTTTCCAACATATATCCAAAACAGAAATAGTTTCTCAGCCATTTTATGTATACACTAAGTCATTCGATGTAAAAACAAAAACAGAGGGGGGAGCTTAGCTATTTTATGTCAAACACTAACTCATTTGATTTAAAAGCTGAACAAGAATATAAAAGAAACTACACCTGTGAGTAGTATTTTTCTCTACCTTTGTTGTCATGGATGTGAACCAGGGCATCCTAGAAGTGTTTCACAAACTCATCCATTGACTTTGAGTTGTCCAGATATCCTCCTTTCACCATTGAGTTCACGCTCTCATTTCTTTGTTTTGACTAGATTGTCCTGAAAAAAACTTTTTTGAAGTGTGCCGCTATCCACATACGCCTCTCATTGTACAGTGCCTGCATTGTCACTCTATCATGCAAGTTGAACTCATCACACATCAATGCCCATGCTGCTTTAAATTGCGCTGGATTCAGCAGATGGTT
>NZ_JBNKXY010000080.1:0-850 GCF_050300555.1 Arcobacter sp. | reverse complement strand
GTGTAGTCAATCTTGTGTTTCAGGCCATAGGTTGCCAGCTCTTGCAATGGGAGGACATGATGGAGCAGATGCCACCTATTCCCGTAGTTTCTTCGCCTCCTACAGCTATTCAAGTTATTCCTCAGTGGCCGTGCTGAGAGATAGGATGGAGAAGATTGTTGATCACCTAAAATGGATCGAGAAGCTTGTGTGTGTGTGCATAGTTGTTGTAGTGTATGCAGTACTAAAGAAGTAGATGACAATGCTACGTACTTCTACTTATATAATGACATTGTAGAAGTATCAATTTGAACCTAGAGATTGTTTACATATTTCATGTCATAAAGATGCAAGAATTTCACAAGCAAAAAAGTACAAAAGTTATGTTGTGATCCTCAGTAGCAACAAGTGGGAGGAGGCGTCACCATGCCCATTGCTACTAATGATCAAAGTAGCATATATCATTTTAAAAACAAATTATGGAGAAACTGACCTCACAAGTTAGGAATACTCACGATATGCATCAGTTTCTATTGTGATATCAAACCAACCAGCAAGACCTTGGTACCCTAGCTGGTGAGGACTACTCTCTCCATGACATTGTATAAAATAAATGTTTGTATGAAACTTTTTAATATGAATTCTCCCAAGTTCGGCGAGCGAGGTGGGACAACATGCAATCGATTGAGACTGCTCAAGAGATACGTTCAGTAATGGCAAGCGAGCCGGGTCATAGTAGGCTCTACAAAAAGAAAATAATGACATCCACAGATACACGAGAAATTAATTTTGTGTACTCGTGGCCACCGCCGCAATTTACTATTATAAGCAAGTACTTATGTGAGTCAGTCCCACTTTCTGTGAGTGAGGT
>NZ_JBNKXY010000079.1:0-851 GCF_050300555.1 Arcobacter sp. | reverse complement strand
AGTCATAGGGAGGAGCATTTGATGAGGTCCCAATGTCATCATCGAAGCGATCTTCTTCGATTGACAAGGGAAATGGAGTGGGGTCTTCAATTTTTTCTTCTGAGCCTATTCCCGGTGCAGTGAGTTGAAGCAATTATTGCTTTGCTGGTAAGACTGAGATATCTGAGGTGTCCAGATAAATGATTATCAGCTCATCCTCAGAAATTAGTGGAGCATTGAAATGCAGATATTCAAGTGGAGTGACCGAGATGATTCTATCCAAGATCAACTTCCCCTCTTCAACTGTGCAATGAACAAAGACTCCCCCAGAAGTCATATCCAGATATTTAGTAGATTTTGTACCCAACTGGTGCACAAAATGCTGCATAAACATAGCATCTGGAATAGATAACTCTGGACCCGACAAAGCAAGTTGATTTTATCTGGACTAGGCTGCTCCCAAACTCTCTCCTTCCTTTTGAGCAAAATTAAGAACTTCATTGTGAAGATCAATAATCATGGACAATAGGAAGAAGATGAAATAGAAATGATCTTTTAAGATAACCCAACTTCCATGACAACTGCTAACATGGAGCTTGTAGCACTGCTTTGCCCATCCCGTTAGCGAGAATGAAAAGACCTTCCACTTAAGTGTCTCATGATTCATTTCTGATATCATGAGGGTGGCACATATCTCCTCAAAATCTTTCAGATGCTTGTATGGATTTTCATCCAAACCTTCAACAAAATTCAACTCTCTGATCAAGGATATGAAATCCGGGCGAATCTCATACCCCTTAGCTTCGATAGGGTGTAATGATGTAGCTGGCTCCAGATACTTCCCATCCGGAGCTGAAAAACTATAGATAGGG
>NZ_JBNKXY010000078.1:0-853 GCF_050300555.1 Arcobacter sp. | reverse complement strand
ACTGGTACATGATATGCAACACCAATGGGAAATATACAAAGCAAGTCCTTGATTATGGTGCTGACATAAGTATCTCAAACTTCAATTATGGGTTCAACTTTTGGTTTAGCTTTTTCAATTAGTCATTTCATATTTTTTTTATTTTGATTTGTCTAGGCACCTGCAAAATCAAAGGGGCAGCTTACGGATGAAGAACTTCTGACAATTCCAACAAGGATTTGTCACTTCCTCATGCATGAATATATATCGCCGTGTGGACGGTTCCATAGTCGTGATGGTCACATGACCTAATTTCTTGCGCTATGTGATTACATACTGCAAGGGTGAGCATAGCAGGCAGAAATGAATAATTTTTTTTTTGAAAATTACTAGATGTCCATAGATGTATCAACTTGTATATAGGAAAGTTGTATTGTGTATGAAACATGTATGGTGTTCGATCATGAATACTTGTCTATGTGAACATGTGTTTGATGATGTATTTAATCAATTTCTATCTATGTGTCTAATGATTATAGCTTGATGAACTTGTATTTGTGAATGTCTACATGTATCTATAAATGTCTAAACCTAAATCTGTCTAGCAGTAACTGGTAATCCGATGTCAGATTGCCTATTGCTGCTGTGGCTCCTAGCAGCGATGGGTGTGTTGACATCATCCGTCCATTGCTACTAGAGTCCACAGTAGTGACGAATGTGCTGACATCATCTCACCCATTACTGACGGATAGAAAACACAATTTGTATTCAGTTTGTAAAAGAAGACACAATCTGCATACAGTTTGTAAAATAAAACACAATCTGCATCTAATAACATATATCAAGTTCACACAAAAGCTAAATATACATACAC
>NZ_JBNKXY010000077.1:0-858 GCF_050300555.1 Arcobacter sp. | reverse complement strand
TAGTAAATCGAGGATTTCAACTCCATCTTCTTCGTCACCGTTTTAATTCCGAGTGCTGTTTTATCTGTGAAAAACCACTTACAAATTCCAATTATGACTTTCACAGTTGGGAAAAAAGTAAAGAATTTGACTATAATATTAATTATTTTGATTGTAAAAAAAAAAAAAGAAACTACAAAAAAAACCAATGAAATTAAAAAAGCTATTATTAAAAAATAAAACATATCATAATAAGTACATAACACACAATAATAATATTCAAAAACTTGGTTATAATAAAAATTATTACTAAGAAAAAAATAAAAAATAGTATCATTACCGGTACTTGTATATTTTATAAAGTAATTATATATAATAAAAGGTGTAAGCTCCTCGTTAAAATTATTAGTAAAAAATAACAAATTTAAATAAATAAATAAACTTAACATAAAAAATCTTATTAAATTTTTATAAACTATAAATATTAATCTAGTCATGATATTTTTTTTATAAACTTGTACCAACTAGGCGGTTAATCTGGAGATCCTTTCTAGTGGATTTAAAAAAACTTATAACTAAAGTCAGCCCTAGTGTAGTTTCTGCTGCTGCTATACCTAAAACTAATATTGAATAAAAATAGCCGTATAAAAGATTTAAACTTATGGAAAAAAATATAAAATTTAAAATTACAGAAAAAAGTAATATTTCTATTATTATTAAAGTAATTATTAAATTTTTATTATTATATATAATACCAAACAAACTAAAAATAAATAAAAATAATGTAAAAAATAACCAATTATATACCATATTTAATATGAAAGAAGATTGTATTTAATAAAAAAAAAATTATCAAAAGATAAAAATATAAAAAATGAG
>NZ_JBNKXY010000076.1:0-861 GCF_050300555.1 Arcobacter sp. | reverse complement strand
TTTCTTTCATAGTTGTAATCAAAGTGGTCTAGTAAGCGTGTTCTTAGTGCAGCTAGGGTTCCATCAAACTACTATACTTAAGTACACAATCATGACATAAAGTAAATATTATAAAGTAAAAATCCTATTCAAGGAGGATGCAAGGTGCTTGCCTTGTTAGAGAGAAGAAGAAAAGTTAGCTTCATCGAAGCTTGACGTGCTCTCCACTCCAATGGGGTCAGTACCTATGCGGTATGATGCATAAAGTTAACGTAAGGCATGGTGATAGGGAGGGTAAGAGCGACACGGTTCATAAGCTTTAAGGTGATTAATAACTTATCTCCTTCATTTTCTTCAATAACTCCTATTAGCTAACTACACTTAAGAACATAGCTTAAGGGGGTTGGTTCTTCCTAACACCACTCATGACCAACCATGAGGTGATCTTATGCTTTAGGATCAGCACTAAGTGTTCATGTTGAAACCTTGTTACGTTCTTTAAAAGAAAAATTAATTACTTAAGGTTATTACTTAAACAAGGTCAAAAGGGAAATACCATGGTCATAACTCATGAACAGGGGGTTCTAACAAGTTTTCTAGGTTTGGATAGCTTAGAACTAATTTTGGTTAAATTTCCATGAATTTTGGAATTATGGATAATTAATTATCATAGATTAACAATTGAATATGTAAATAATAATTAAATAAAATTATTTTACAATTTTATTTCAGAGATTATGTTTGAATTCAAATTGTAGAATTGGATTTATAATTTTATCTAACTTGGTCAAGTTTCTATGAATTTCAGAAGTTCAAACTAGATTTGAATTGAACTTTAAATTAATTCAAAAGGAAAATAAAAATGTCATTGTGCCACTGGGC
>NZ_JBNKXY010000075.1:0-868 GCF_050300555.1 Arcobacter sp. | reverse complement strand
GTCGAAAAAGGTTTTCATCTCTAGGGTGAGGTGATTACTCTTTTAACATCGAGTTAAACACTTTTGCAAATATGTTCTATCTTTTGAAGCACCTTCTACTTCTCATCCTTGTAATCTTTAAACTAAAGTGTAATAACTTAACTTTCAATGAAATTTTGAATTTGTATGCTTCGTATGTGTGTTTGCTGCATTCTCGCTTCATCGAGAATCACCCGATCTGGATCCTGGAAGACGGACCCCTCATTTTTGAGGTGGTTCTATCACAAGAAGCCAAAACTTGACTTTGTTTTGCCAACGACGAAAGTTTTTACACCACCAAACCTCTCAGGTTTCATTGCATCCGAAGGACCAGCCATTGCTAGAATGGAATAAATGCAACAATAAAGGTTTCTAGAATGTTGAAAAATTATGAATTATTTTGAGGAGCTGTTGGAGATGTTTTTAAATAAATTTTGTTAATTTGATTTAGGAAGAATTTATGAGGCTCTCTTGGATATTCATGGGCTTCTTTGATAAACTAGTTAGTAGATACTTTATCCGTTTTCTTTTACTAGCTTAGTTCATTTTTAAACTAGTGATATAAAGTACTTTCTCTATCCCTAAATGATACCACGTTTGAATTTTAAGTCATCTTTGACCAATTATTTTATTAAAATTTTAAAGTTATGAAAAATCAAAAATATACTTAAACTATTTATGTAATAAATTATATTATATTTATTTTTTATAACTTTATTTTTTAATAAGATGAATGATAACTATAAATATTCAAGGATAGAGAGAGAGTATTCAATTTTAATAGTTTCTCTTTTCGGCGGACCATGATGCTGTTTGACCAAAGCTTTCTCTATTCTGCTTATGACTGGTT
>NZ_JBNKXY010000074.1:0-869 GCF_050300555.1 Arcobacter sp. | reverse complement strand
GTGCTTCAAGGAGAACTTCAACGGTTCTGCATTGATATCCTTTTTTCTCTTTTGTGCAGAGAAGTTGGGCTGATAATGCAAAATCGTTGATGTTCTTTCACACCCTTCATGCCTGCTTCAATCTTTTTTTAATATTTTCTATTTCTGTTATGTCTGGAAAAACCGAACTGTTTGGTTTTGCAAACCGGACTGTATGGTTTTCCCAGTAGAATTTTTCATCTATATTTTCACCTCTTGTTTCAGTGGACTTGAAAAATATTTGTAATGTGTGAAACTCTGTGTTATGTGGCTTGTAATGCTTTGAACCTCTTTTATGAACTTTAATGAGTTTATGCTCGATCATGTCTTATGTATGCCTAAATATGCTGTTAATACATGCCTGAGATGAATGGTGTATGTTTTCTTGTAAATATGTTGAGTCTGGAAAAATCGGATGATCCGGTTTTCCAAACCGGACTGTCTAGTTTTGGTAGACTTAGCATATGTTTCTTCAAATTTTAATTGTTGTGATCCTCCTGTCATGTGCATCATGTATTACATGTTCACACACATAAAATTGTTGCACTTATCGGATGCATAGATATAGGGGGAGCTCTCTTGGATTTCCTTTAAAAAATGTGCAAAAATGGTATCTTTAGGCCAAATTTGAATTCTATTCAATATGCACATATTTAGGGGGAGCTAACTCTATATGTATGGATCCAAATGCTTATTGAATATATTTTGTAAGCTTTAATCAAGGATTGTCATCAATCACCAAAAAGGGGAGATTGAAAGTGCATCTAGGCCCCTAGTGGATTTTGGTGTATTGAATGACAACTTGATTAAATGACTAATATCGTGCGTTAAGTGAATAAGCAGATTCTTAA
>NZ_JBNKXY010000073.1:0-878 GCF_050300555.1 Arcobacter sp. | reverse complement strand
TTCGCCAAATTTTGCATAATGATAGTTTGAAATATAAGGAATAACTTTTCTTTTTGGCACAACATCAAATTCCCTCAGGATTTCAAGTTACAAATTCTGGAACAAATTCAAATTTGAATTTCCATGAATTTTAAAGGGGTTCAAACCTTTTTGGAAAAATCTGATAAATTCTCTAAAATTCCATGTTTATAAGATACACTTGAATATAATTTTACATTTACTCACTTGTATTCAAATATTGGAAGTTTCTTTACAAGTGGTAAAAATGACTTAGTGAAATTCATACTCAAAATAGCTGGCCACTTAGGGATGTTGGGACCTCTAACACGAATTCACCACTGATCCAAAATTGATAAATAGTATTCCAAACTGAGCTATAGACATTGCTCTCTCATGAGGTTGACATGCATACACTATCTCCCAATCTCCAAGAAGATATGAATTTTCCAAATGTGATAATCGTTAAGTCAGATTCAGCCAAATATGTCGTCTAGAAACTGATCCATGAAGCTCTATTTGGACACTTGAAACAATTACTTCCTGAGCTCTAGAATTTCTGAAGATTTGCACACATGTAGATCATATTATGGACCACACTTTCTCTTTTGGGAGTGTGGCCTAATTCGGCTCCAAATAATTCTAAAAAATTCTAGACTGAACTTAATGGTCCACAATGCATAGGAGTTTGAAAATTTAAACTTTCAAATTGACTTAAAATGATCCAACTCCATTTGTAGAAAATATCATCTTCATTGAATTAGGTTTATACTATAGCAAACACTATATAAGTACTATAGATGGCACTGCAGATATACTGTAGCTGCTACAGTACCACCAGGGGTGTTACAGCGGCCAAGTTGCCTCGGCAGCGCCATCGC
>NZ_JBNKXY010000072.1:0-885 GCF_050300555.1 Arcobacter sp. | reverse complement strand
CTTCCGATCTAAACCCAGTCTGGATTAGATCCGAAATGGTATTGATTTTTTTTACTTGGGATGAGTTGGATTAAAAATCACAAGTCTAACCATCGGAAAAAATTCACAAGTTGATCCATATGGATTAAACGAACAAAAACAAAATAATAAAGTTTGAGGATTTAGGATGTATTTGGTACGGTTCCAGATTCACTGTGAATCAGAAATGTTTCAGTTTCTCTTAAGAAATGATTCTCGATCAAATTAGAATCAACTTGTGAAATTGTTTGGTTCATTTATTGAAACGTTTCAGATTCAGTGAAAATGAAAAGGAAGTAAATCAGAATCAATTAAAACACCTATTTTACCGTTTCATGGTTACAATACAAAAACTTAAAACGCTTCAAACTGATTCACCTCTAAAATGTTTCAATTTTCACTCGTTTGAAATCGCTTCAATTGATTTAAGTCTAAATCAGAAATGTTTCACCTTGTCAAAACCCTAACTGTGCCAGCGGTACGAGATTTAGAGCAAGTATAAGTATTAGCTCAAGGAAACATATCAGATGCACATGGTGCACATGATATACATATTAAATTTGATCTATCAATTTTAGATCTAACGCTATTTACATCTGTTACGAAAAACACTTCTCACACCATGCTTGAAATTTTTGCAAATAATCTCCAATCTACTTGGCTTGGAATTTTTGCAAATAATCCCCAATCTACTACTCGTAAGTTGCCAACTTCAGTGGTTAACTCGTCTTCCTCTCAGAAGAAGATGAAAAAGACGTCGCCACTTGCCGGCATCGTCATTGCGCTTACCCACCACTGCGCGCGGCCTCTCCGTTGCACATTGGCTACATCATGTAACGAGAGTGTGTGTGAGAGAGAGAGATACAG
>NZ_JBNKXY010000071.1:0-887 GCF_050300555.1 Arcobacter sp. | reverse complement strand
AGAAAAAGAAATGAAAGAATTCAAGGATTGTGTTTAGATGCACCGGGGCTTGCCTTGGTCTTGCTTGAAGTCAGTGGTCTCGACTGATGCTGGCTCCGGAGGTTCCTCGCGTCCGTGTTCCGCGTGATCTATCGCAAAGATGCACGTATGAGCCATGAATACCAATGCAATGCATGGAGTGCAAAGAGCGGTAAGATGCACAATTTACCTATACTAACCTCTTCTAGCCATTTACTACTTTACCCCTAGCCTTTTTATTATTTTAATAATTTAATTCTAACTTAGAAATTCATTAATTTAGGATTTATACATCTAATCATGCTCTCTGATTTTATGCAGGTCCTAAACAATGCAAGGGACATCTACACCAAGAATCATTATTTTTCTAATTCTAAACTATTTTCTGTAATTTCTTTACTGCAGAAACAGAGATTAAATCCTAGGAATTATTCTAAGCAAGAATAAATTCTGAAACTTTTTGCGTGAGCTACTGGAAGTGATGTGGCCATGCATGCAAAATTTTAGATTAATTTCAAGCATAGATATTTGTGAAAAATTAATTTAGTTTCTGAGTTCTTGGAATTTTGTACCAAAATTTACCGCGCAAAAGTGAGCTCGGACAAGCCCACTGAGAAGAGTGGTCCAAAAGGACTCATACAAAATTTTGTTTGAAATTTTTAGACCTTCCTACAAGTTTCTACGAATTTTGGAAGTTTGAACCAATTTCTGCGATTTAAAACAATTAGAAAAACATTTAAAATCCTCAGCACAGTACCGGGCCGAAACCGGCCCGAGGCTAGAGCCCACGGGGCGCGGCGGCCTGCCACGCGCGGTCGGCCGAACGCCGGCTGGGCCACGGCCTGGCAGCCCAGCCCAGCGGGGCACTG
>NZ_JBNKXY010000070.1:0-889 GCF_050300555.1 Arcobacter sp. | reverse complement strand
ATGGTGTTAAATTTCATACGAAAAGACATTTGTGCCCTTACAAAAAAGGACCTGTTTTGCAGCAAAGCTTTACAAATTTGCCCTTGCTTTACTATTGATATGAAACTTAAAATTTTCACATTGAATGTTTGTAGAAAAATTTGGTGCATTATTTTCATTCATGTCATAAATCAATCACATGTAATATCTCTAAATTTCCTTGCTAAATCGATCGGATTCATAACATAGGGTTTGCCTATGAAAACCGAATGTTCCAATTTTGGCAGAACCATATTTTATGAATTTTTATATTTTTATTGTTGCAATAGAGATATTATGTATCTACACCCTTCATCATGCCTAGAATAATCTTAGAACAATTTTAGATAATGAATTGCACCTAGGTTTTCTATATGAAAATCGAATGGTCCGGTTTTCCAAATCGGAGGGTCCAGTTTGGGCAGATGAGCTCCAACGGCTAGTTTTCAAATACCGGATGTTCCAGATTCTAAAACTGGATGTTTTGATTTTTACTGGCTAGTTTCCAATATCTAGTTTTTGGGGGACAGGTATAAAAGCTTCCCCCTCCCTCCTATGGAGGGTGCTGGTGCCATCCACGAAATATACTCATTTCTAAGTCTTTGTGAGCTCTCCCCAACACCTCTTTGTGAGGTTTGAGTGATTTGTGAGAAATCCAAGTTTGGGTTGAGAGAATCCTCTTTGTGAGCCCTTTGAGCATTTGAGCACTTGATCTTTGTGAAGTAATCTTTGTGGCATTTGTTACTCTTGGAGGTGAAGCCTCCTAGACGGCTAGGCGTCGCCCTAGAGCTCCCAAGGTTGTGGTGAGCCGTGGGAAAGTTTGTGAAGGTCCGCTTCGCCTCCGCAAGGAAAGAAGCAAGAGCTAGTGAAG
>NZ_JBNKXY010000069.1:0-890 GCF_050300555.1 Arcobacter sp. | reverse complement strand
AGAATCGACATCCTCTAATTTCTTGCCATGAGTTTTATCTTAAATCTCAAAGTTTCCTACAGAACCACGTCTGCAGTTGTAGACTCATACAATCCACTGTGATGTCTCCTTTAGGAAGTTTTTCTAATCTATAAAACTTATTGCTACTCATTGAACCTAATTCATCTTACTTGACTTCAAGTCTTTCAAATGAGAGAGTTCTTTCATGGCTTTTCTTATTGTTCTTAATAATAAAGAAACATATTTTTCTTATGGGGTTGATGTTGTTCTTCATCTCAAATGACAACTTTTTCTTTAAATTTTTGAAAGACGGAATTCTTGATTACTTAATTGTTATCATTGAAGAACTAACAACATGTGTCGCAATAGAAATGCAACTTTCATAGGTATTTAGAAAAGTGGCTTTGAATCATCGAAGTGGGCACACAGACCCAATACTATTCAAAATTTATTTCTCATAATACCATACTTGTAACACCCCATGTCTCTAAACCACATGATTATGTTAATAACATGTTTGAGAGACCCTAAGTGTTGATCAAATTCCAAGTCTAGAATCAAATTCGAAGTTTTCAAATTCTGGATTAGTGTGGACCATTAGGCTCGGTTGTCGATTTTTCATAATTAATATAGACCGAGTTAGTCTCCACTTCCAAAATAGAATTTGTTCCTGATATCATGATCTACAAGTGTGCAAATTTGCATAAATTTTGGATCTGGGGAGACAATTGTTTCAAGAGTCCAAAGATGGCTACATAACCCAGAATTCAGACTTAGCAAGTTTTGCTGAAAATTTCTTATCAGTTAGCCACTTTGTGAGTGCTATAACTTCTTAAATTGTGGGAGTTATCTTGTGCATGTCAACATGGTCGTAGTGCAAGGTTCATAGA
>NZ_JBNKXY010000068.1:0-892 GCF_050300555.1 Arcobacter sp. | reverse complement strand
AAAAACCGCTAAAGGAATTAACCTCCGGACTAAATAACGGGAAGCAGGAGGCTAACCCTAACAAAATACCACGAGCAGGAGCTACACAACCTCGACAAGCTAGAGGAATTTCCAATTTGAGTTTAGAAACAATTTTCACAATTTTAGGGATTTTATAACACTTCCTAAGAATTTTCTAAAAATTTAAACTAATTTAAATGGATTAAAAATTAACAGAAAATATTAGTTCATGAATTATTTTTGTAATATTTTTATTTGATAGAACAGATTTAAACATTTCCAACAAAATTTATTTCATAATTTTTCGAGTTCAAATGAATCCTACACAAATTTTTGAATTTGGAATGAATTGAATAATTCAGAAATTAATAAACAATTATTCCGGGTGCACTGGTCCTCCTCGGTCTGGATCTCCCACTGACAGCCCTCATCGGCGTTGCCAGAAGAAGTAGGAAGATCCTCACCTGCACACAGATAAAAAAACAAGAGCAAAGATTGAACGACTACGCTCAGCAAGACTTATCCGTCGCGACCCGAAGGCCGCGAATTCTAGACATGCAAGGCTTCAAGTGAAACAGCGGACTCCAGCCTACTAGCACCTACTACTAATCACTTTTAATCAAGATTAGCCAAATTAAGTTGATAAACATTAATAATAAAAGATTAACAACCTATGCTAAACATGCATGGTAACTCAATCAACCATTTTTAGTATAATCATTTTCGACTACCAAGTAGTCATAATTAACATAATCATAATCTCATATGACATAATGGTGTATCACTTCTACGTTTGTACACAGCGAACAAGCCTCACCCATATCCGAGGGTGTCGCGGAGATTCGAATCAATAGTCACCTTGTAAGGGAATAACCTGACAACAAGACACACG
>NZ_JBNKXY010000067.1:0-902 GCF_050300555.1 Arcobacter sp. | reverse complement strand
AAATATGAATTAAATTTCATTAGAATCCTTTTGAGTAGATCTTTGCAATAGGCTTGACCAAATTCTATTTTGTGCATTATTGCATTGTAGAAAATTATAAGAATTCAAATCTTGGAGTATTTAATTACAAAAATCTATAAAAATATAAATTTCCAAACTTTGCATACATGTTCACATCATGGTCATTAGCCTATACAAAATTGATCATATTTATTTTCTGGCTAGAATAATTTCTAGGATTTAATTTTTGATCCTATAATAAAAAAATTGTAGAAAATGGAATATGTTTATAAAAATATTAATTCCTGGTAGGAGTCTTTCTTGCACTGTTTAGTACCTACATAAAATTAGAGAGCATTATTAGATCCATAAATTGCATGTTATAAATTCTATTGTGCTTAATTAAATTTCTAACTAAATAGAAAGACTATGTGTAATTTAGTAAAATAGCTTATGAGAGTTAATATGAGTAGATTGATCCTGTTTCATGCAGCATATTGCATTTTGTACCCCATGAATTACACTATTTAATTGTGTCCATTGTAACATCATGAACTTTCAATTCTGAAATTATCTTCCAATTAGCTTAATTAATAACTATTAAAGTAATTAATTATAAAAGATTAGCAAAAGAGTATAGATAAATAAATTAGAAATGAAAACAAAATCCGGCCCGTTAGTTTTCTGCAGCCCACTAGCTTTCACCTTCTCCACGCAGCCCAGCCCTGTTCAGCCTTGTGCAGCCCAATAGCTTGGCCCAGCCAGCTCTTCTTCTTTTTCTTTTCTTTTCCCCATCTTCTTCCTCACGAGCAGAAGGAGACAGAGAGCACGCAGCAGAGCTGCTATTTTTTGCTGCTTGCTGCTGCACCCACTGACGACCACCATTGCTTGAGCTCAGTACC
>NZ_JBNKXY010000066.1:0-901 GCF_050300555.1 Arcobacter sp. | reverse complement strand
CTTTTCTTTGTATTTGAGAAGGATTCACACATTTAGGGGGAGCACTACACTTTCATGTGTCTTGTAGCCCTATGTATGTGAACAAATCAAGAATAGATGACATACTAGTCTTAATTTGCCTCTCTTTGGTCAAAAAGTCAAAATTTGAGTTTCTCTTATTGAAAAGTTATAATCTGAGTTCGAAAGAGTTTCTATGGCCTACTTAAATGTTTTGCAAGGTTTATTTGGAGTCTCAAGTGCTTCTTTCCCTTCTTTGGATTTTTCAGCTACTAAGAAGGTAAAAGATTATTGTTTTCAGCTCAATTTCACCCTCCTTTTGGAATCTTGTTGGATCAGTTTTTGAGAAAAGTTCTTGTACCAAGTTTGTAGAATTGGGTATCTTGAACCTTTTTTATATTCAAAGTTTCTTCGAATATTCATTCTTATGAAAGTTACAGGATTTTGTTCTTCGCCTTGAAAATGCATTTAACCGTTCTTATCGTCGTATGGCATCTAGTGAGTATTATCCTTAGAATCATATATTTATATATATATATATATATTGGTTCCTAAAGGTACTTCATACTCATATATTTCCAAAACCTTTCATCTCTCCACGATGTGGCGATTTTCTTGAAATTTTTTTAAAATCATCGTGTGGTTCATATTCTTGTCATATGCATTTTATCATATCTTGTTATTATTGCTCATATTCATCCTCAAGAGATCAAGGATCATCTTTTGGACCATCAAAATTCAAGTGCTTAGAGATATTGTGGAGTTATATTGTATTCTTGGAAGGAAGTTGAAGTGGTTAGAGGATTTTACCCGTGCTGAAATGAAGAAAGAATTTGGAATGAGTTTGTGTGGCTGCTGAAATGAAGAAAAAAAAACCAGTAGCCGGCGGTCGGACCGCCAGGGA
>NZ_JBNKXY010000065.1:0-910 GCF_050300555.1 Arcobacter sp. | reverse complement strand
TTCCCATGGGCAAACCCGACTAGGAAGGCACAGCAGATCACAAGGAAAGAAACACCACAACACGATCAACACGAAAGCTAAACGGAGCTACCATGGGGTCATGGCACTATTGGAAATCCGAATTTTGCACATTTTGCTCTTATTTTTTGATATTTTTTCCAATTCTATATCACTTAAATAGAAAGCACAACAATTTTCAGCTCAATTGGAAAGAAGATGTGGCCTATAGAAATTCCACAATTTTAGCATGAAATTTAAAGCACCATCCCGGGTCTGAGTTAGGTGCCTTAAAGTCGAATTTGAGCCTCTTCCCGTGGGTAAACCCATCTAGGAAGGCACAGCAGATCACAAAGAAAGAAACAGCACAGCACGATCTGCACGAAAGCCCAACGGAGCTCACCACGGGGTCAGACCACCAGTAGAAATCCAAATTTTGCACTTTTTGCTCCTATTTTTTGATATTTTGTTGTGATTCTGTATCACTTAAGGAAGCACACCATTTTTCAGCTCAATTGGATGGAAGGTGTGGTCTATTGAAATTCCACAAGTTTTAGCTTGAAATTTAAAGCATCACCCCGGCTCTGAGTTAGGTGCCTTAGAATTTGAATTTGGGCCTCCTCCCATGGGGAAATCCTACATGGAAGGCACAGTAGATCACAAAGAAAGAAACAGCAAAACACGATCAGCACGAAAGCTCAACGGAGCCCACCACGGGGTTAGGGCACTAGTAGAAATCCAAATTTTGCACTTTTTGCTTGTTTTTTTTATATTTTTTTCTAATTCTGTATCACTTAAATAGGAAGTGCACTATTGTTCAGCTCAATTGGACAGAAGGAGTGGCCTATAGAAATTTCACAATTTTTAGTATGAAATTTGAAGCACCATCTCAGCTCTGAGTTAGGGGGCTTAG
>NZ_JBNKXY010000064.1:0-911 GCF_050300555.1 Arcobacter sp. | reverse complement strand
TTAACTCCATCCTTAGCGGTTCATTCTCTCTCTTGAGCTCATCATTTTCACTTGCAATTAAATCATCACAAGTTTCTACAGGTACATACTCATCACATGATGGTTTTGCTTGTGAGCAACAAGAGTTAGCACAAGATAAATCAATAGTATTTTTCACCTTTGTTACCATAACATCATAAGTTGATTCTAGCAATGCATATGAGTCAATAAGCTCTTTATGTGAACATAGGAGATCCCCATGTCTCTTTTGCAATTTCATATGCTTGCTTATGTGTTTCTTAAATTCCATCAAGAACTCTTGCTCATCATACTCACCATCTATGTTATCATCATCATCGATGTTGGAACTTGATGTAGAACAATCATCTTCTTTATCCAAGACAATTACTATTTTGCCAAAATTGGACACTCCGGTTTGGGAAACCGGACCATCCGGTTTTCCCAGACTGGCATAATTTAATTCTTCTTTTTGAACACTTGATTGCTCTTCTTGATCTTGATCAAAATGTGTAGATGATAATGAGATATTCTCTGGAGCACTTGATGATGATCTCTTGCTATTGCTTGAGCCATACATTTGCTCAAGCACCTTCCAAAGAAGATTAGCTCTTTCAAGCCAACCATACTTCATTTTCATTTCATCTTTTATTTCTGCACTCAAGGCACTAGATAAACCATGAGATGTGTGGGCTTTGAGATATAAGCATTTCATTTATGCTTGTGTTTGAGGACAATCCTCCAAGGCATGAAAAAGGCCTAGATCTACCATCCATCAAACTTGAGGATTCATTTCACGTAAATAAGTAGACATTTGAGATTTCCATGATACAAATTCATTTTCATCGAAATGGGGTACCTCCACTAAAGGAATGGTTATGCAAGGAAGTGACTTCATCTTTTCTCCAAACGGT
>NZ_JBNKXY010000063.1:0-910 GCF_050300555.1 Arcobacter sp. | reverse complement strand
CTCATGGAAAACCCGACTAGGAGGCACAACAGATCACAAAGAAAGAAAAACACAATACGATCAGCACGAAAGTTCAACGGAGCCCGCCACGGGGCCATGGCACTTGTTGAAATCCAAATTTTGCACTTTTTGCTCTTATTTTTTGATATTTTTCTGATTCCGTATTACTTAAATAGGAACCACACCAATTTTCATATCAATTAGACAGAAGGTGTGGCCTATAGAAATTCCACAATTTTTAGCACCAAATTTAAAGCACCATCCCGGCTCTGAGTTAGGTGCCTTCGAAGCCGAATTTGAGCCTCTTCCCACGGACAAACCCGACTAGGAAGGGACATCAGATCACAAAGAGAGAAACAGCACAACACGGTCAGCTTGAAAGCTCAACGGAGCTCACCACGGGGTCAGGCCACTAGTAGAAATCGAAATTTTGCACTTTTTCTTCTTATTTGTTTGATATTTTTTCTGATTCCGTATTACTTAAATTGGAAGCATAACAATTTTCAGCTCAATTGGACGGAAGGTGTGGCCTGTAGAAATTACACAATTTTTTGCGTGAAATTTAAACCACCATCCCAGCTCCGTGTTAGGTGCCTTAGAAGTTGAATTTGGGCCTCTTCCCATGGGCAGACCCGACTAGGAAGGCACAACATATCACAAAGAAAAAAACAACAAAACACGATCAGCACGAATGCTAGATGGAGCTCACGACGTGGTCAGAACACTAGTAGAAAACCAAATTTTGCACTTTTTGCTCGTATTTTTTGATATTTTTTTCTGATTCTGTATCACTTAAATAGGAAGCACACTATTTTTCAGCTCAATTGGACAGAAGGAGTGGCCTATAGAAATTTCACAATTTTTAGTACGAAATTTGAAGCACCATCTCAGCTCTGAGTTAGGTGGCTTG
>NZ_JBNKXY010000062.1:0-912 GCF_050300555.1 Arcobacter sp. | reverse complement strand
GGCGTGTAAGTAGTAGCACATGTAATAACCTCAATGAACAATACCTGGAGCCTTCTTTTTACACATTAATAGAAAAATAAATATGTTAGTACATATGGCAATGCATATTTAATAAATATATAGGCTACAGTGATGTATATGTTAATACCGGAAATCTGTAGCGAACATGCATCTTATCTTTATGTTTTGGAGAGTGTTTCCCACATTGGCTCATGTACCATTTGTACCCACTGTTACGGAAAGGATCATCATTAGTAACTATAGTTATAACAAGATTTGTGATGAACACATGGTTGATATGTTGTTTACCAAATACAATTGATGAATTCCTTGTAAGTAGATTTGTTGACGTCAAGAGGGTCCAATATAAAGATCTTACCCCCTTCGGACATATTATTGCTAAAATCCAATGACGGCTACACAAACACATAGACAAATTATTGTCTTATTAGTTCATCAAGTAATAATGATCATATACAAATAAGAAGGTAGAAGTTACATTAAGAACAAATTAATTAACTTACTTGAAATTATATGGGGCCATGATACAAGCTTTGTTTTGGAACCGCAACATGGTCCGACCTAAGTAGGTTGATACAACAGTTTTGTTTTAAGTGGTGAGTCTTTTTTTGATGATTTTACTCTTTGGCCTCATATTCTTATACTTTAGATTGTTCTCATTAATTTGTGGGTTCAATTCTATTTGGTTTATAAGATTTGGGTTCGCATACCCAAGTCTCTTTTTTTGTCAGTTGTGTGATTTAAACTGCACATGAACACTAGGTCATTAGATTTTTTACTATATTGTTTGAAACACTTGAAATGAGAAAATATTTATAACACTTACATGCACCAGACAGTCATCATAGTGATGTCGAGCATTTGGAGATGATAAATAGTGTGCAACTTGGC
>NZ_JBNKXY010000061.1:0-915 GCF_050300555.1 Arcobacter sp. | reverse complement strand
ATTGCACACTTACTTTTCAAAGCCCGTACTCTTTTCCTGACAGGGGAAGCCCGCAAGGGTGTGAGTTTTTTAACGAGGTGGAGCTTATGTACCCTGAAGCATTAATAAAACTTCGTTTCCCCAAAATTCATGTCAAAGCAGGGTCAAAATAGCTAACAAGGTTAGCTTGACATTCGATAAGCTCTTTTGTGCAAACATGCGGAGCCATGAACAGAGGTGTGCCCTTAGACCCCTCGTTCATTGGCTCATCAAAAAAGACCACCGATGAAAAAAGAGGCAACAAAAAAAAATGCAAAGGGGCTCATAAAAAAAGACCTTCAATGAAAAAAGAGCCTACAAAAAAATGCAAAGGGCGCATAAAAAAAGACATCCGATGAAAAAGAGACAATAAAAAATGCCAAGGGGCACATCAAAAAAGACCTCTGATGAAAAAAGAGGCAACCCCAAAAACGCAAAGGGGCTTATTCAAAAGACCTACGATAAAAAAGAGGCAATCCCGAAAAACGCAAAGGGGCTTATTCCAAAAGACCTCCGATGAAAAAATAGGCAACTCCAAAAAACGCATAGGGGCTTATCCAAAAGACCTCTGATGAAAAAAGAGGCAACCCAAAAACGTAAATGCTCAAAATAAAGGGCATTTGATGCAAAAAGAGGCAACCCTAAAACGCAAGGGGCTCAAGACAAAAGACATCCGATAAAAAAAGAGGCACTCCTAAAACACAAGTGGCTAAGAAAGAAGACCTCTGATGAAAAAAAAGGCGCCCCTAAAACACAAGGTTCTAAGAAAAAAACATCTGATGAAAAAAGAGGCACTTCTAAAATACAAGGGGATAAGAAAATAGACCTCCGATGAAAAAAGAGGCACCCCTAAAATACAAGGGGCTACGAAAAGAAATCGCACAAAGGCGATGACTT
>NZ_JBNKXY010000060.1:0-915 GCF_050300555.1 Arcobacter sp. | reverse complement strand
GGGCAATTGACACCCATGTGGCCTGTTTCTTCGCACTCTTCATAGGTCACTCGGGCATCGACCATTTTGAGATGATCAAGGCCTGGGTTCTCAAGCTTCTTCATAAGAAGATAAATTTTGGTGGTGAGCATGTCCATCTCTTCAAGCTGGTGAACCTTACGTGTGCGGGTCCAAGTGCGCTCCTCATCCCAGCTCTGGTTAGAGGCCATCTTCTCAATCAGTTTTTGAGCTTCCTCCATAATGAGAGTGAAGAAAGAACCTTCAGCAGCAGCATCTATATGCTCCTGGGTTGAGCGAATCAACCAATGATAGAATCTTTGGATAATGAACCACTCCTCCATGCCGTGATGGGGGCATTGCAGAGATATAATCCTGCAGGCGTTCCCATGCCTCGGCAATAGTTTTATCCATGAGTTGTTGAAAGGTAGAGATCCTGTCTCGAAGGGCATTGGTCTTGCCCAACAGAAAAAACATGGTGAGAAATACATTGGAGCATTTCTCCTAGGTTGACATTGCCTCCTTGTTGGAATAGAACCATTGTTTCACCTTTTCTAATAATGAAAATGGAAATAGGCAAAGGCGTACTACATCCTGAGTTACTCCTCAGATGGTGAATGTGATGTAAATCTCCAAGAAATATTGGAGATGAGCATTAGCATCCTCCAAGGCCTTGCCGCAGAATGGGCTTTGCTGCACCATGTTGATGAGAGCTGGTTTAAGTTCAAAACTGCCATCTCTGATGTTCATCTCCAACACTTTGTTGAAGTGCTGATGGTTATGGACTGCCACTATCAAATTGTTCATCTTACAGTCGATGCTTTCCAGTATCCTTTCATTGGCAAGTAACTTCTTGCCAACTTCCGAATTAATCCTTAGCTGATCCTCAACAATATCCTTGAAAGAAGGTTCACTTTT
>NZ_JBNKXY010000058.1:0-930 GCF_050300555.1 Arcobacter sp. | reverse complement strand
CTAGGGAGAAGAGGATGTTCTGAACGTGGGAGAAACCACTTCCACAAACTCTATTTTAACCTTTGAAGCGTCTTTTGGGCTTCAACATTTTCTAAACTTAATATGTAAACCTAAGTTATATTAACTTATACTTGACCCTCAATGTATGTTGGTATTGTACTTATGTGTGTTGATTGTGTTCTCGCTGCGCTGAGAATCGCTCAAGCTGATCCAGGTCGACGATCTCCTCCCCGAGGTGGTTCTATCACACCAAACTTATCAGCCATGAAAAGTAGGGATCCAAAACCCAACCTCGAGCAGAGAAGAAACTTGCTAGTTGATTGAAACACCAATTATCTCACATAGCTTCATCTCGTGAGCCCCACGGTGGGCACCAACTATTGTGGATTTACAACTAGATTTAAGAGTAGGGTTGCTCATGGTTGCGAAGAACAATGGAACATGAGGGACACGAGAGTTTTAAACATGTTCGTGTCTTCATGATGATACTAACCATACGTCCTATATTTTTTGTATATTATGATTCATTGATTTGAGACCCTCTCTACCCCTACTTTTATATACCCCCTCCTTTTATATGCTAAGAGGTAGGGTTTATAAGGAATGACCGAGTCGGTTATAATCTTACACGACCGGGACTCTATCTCTACCTACCTATTTTATAAGATTTTTTTTAATAAACTTATTAAAAATCCTATCAATCCCGTTAATCCTGTCTAAAATTTAACGGATATTTTACTATTTTTAATTTTTGTCCTGTATTTTTCATCAATCCATGAGCCCTATTATTTTATTTTTTTCAATGCCACTTGGGCGCGACGACCGTACTTAGATGTAGGAAAAAGTTTTACTGTTTCTTTAAATCGAGCTTTCGCTAAATTCATATCCCCAGTCTTAAGGTAGCTTAGCCCAGAGAAATAATGAGGTTCT
>NZ_JBNKXY010000057.1:0-932 GCF_050300555.1 Arcobacter sp. | reverse complement strand
TGTTAGGTTAATCCCTTGCAAGGTGAAAATTGACTCGAGTCACCGCAAAACCCTTAGATATGGGTGATACTTGTTCGTTGCTTTCAATGTGTAGAAGTGATATATCTCTATGTTCATATGAGATTTATAATTATATTAATTATGACTATTTGATACTAAAATATGTTGATTGAAATACTTGCATGCTTAGCATAGGTTGCTAATTTACATTTATTATTAATCAACTTAACTTGGCTAAAAACAATGTTTAAAATAATTAATAATAGTTGCTAGTAGGCTTGAGTCCGTTATTTCACTTGAAGTCTTTGCATGTCTAGAATTCGTGGCCTTCGGGTCACGACGGATAAGTCTTGTTGAGCGTAGTTGCTCAAGTTTTTGCTCTTATTATTTTTATTTATTTGTGTGCAGGTGAGGATCTTCCTCCTTCTTCCGATGATGTCAACGAGGGCTGTCAGTGGGAGATCCAGACCGATGAGGGCTGGGTTCCCTACTGGGACTCGTAGGTGTAGGTCGTCCGAGGAGGCTCACTCTCTTCTAGGGCGAAGAGCGTGTGCCTATCGTGAGAGACAACGCTTCCGCAAAAACTCTGATTATCTTTTGAAGCACATTTTGGGCTTTGTCTTTTGTAAACCCTAATACATGGCACTTAATCTGTAATAACTTTAACTTGAATTTCATATTTGGTATTGTATGCTTATTTGTGTGTGTTTGCGCATTCTCGCTTCGTCGAGAATCCCCCGATATGATCTTGGGAGACAAACCCCTCATTTTTGAGGTGGTTCTGTCACATAACTCCTGTATTTGTTCCTTTAAATAACAATGAGAAACACCGAAAAGGTGCGTCGTTCCGCAGCGTCAAACCTCCTTGTACAGTTTTCATTAGCAGAACTCACCTTGCAGCTTGCGGTCGATCCCAGCAAAAGCCGACGGTC
>NZ_JBNKXY010000056.1:0-935 GCF_050300555.1 Arcobacter sp. | reverse complement strand
CATATGGAATTTGTACTACCTGGAAGCCCAGTTTTTTTTGGCAAAACAGCATGTAAGCCCAATTAATCAAGAGAAAATATTTGGATTCTATCTATATAAATACTAGTTGATAACCCCGCACGATGCTGTGAGATTTTAAAATATCTAATTACGTGAATTTACATGCTGATAAGCTGTTCGGGAAGCGAAAGAGGGTCGGCTAGTTCATCACCGTGGGTATCGTTGTTTGGAGGGACGATGAGCATGGGACGACGGTGAAAGAGAATGATAGCGGCGGGTGGAGCTCTAATGGCGTGGTGCTCTGGCTAGGGAGGATGCAAAATGGAGATGCGGTTGAGTGGTGGGGAGAATGACCAAGACTGAAATAATCTTTTAATAGTAGTGGAGGGTAGGAGTTAGACGGTTCGGGTAGGCTGACCAGTGGTGGTGGTGCAGATTCAATGCTTCAATTTCGGCTTGAGAGGGGAGGTGACGGGATGAAGCATTGTCAGAAGATGAAGAGGATGCAACGAGCTCGTCTTTGCTCCATGGGAAGGAAGCGTAATATGTCACGGTGGCATGGTGACATCGGTCGGAGGAGAGGCGGCACCAGAGAGGGAAAATGGAGGAGACGACGCTAGTTAGACTACGCGAAGCAGAAAATGAAGAAAATTTATACGGTCGATTCAGGTGCTACAAATAGAAGACAAAGATTTAAAGCAACAATGAGTTAATTTATTTTTTAAAAACATATGAAATTGAGATATAGTTTTATTCATCTCATCACATAGAACACAACAGTGAAAACAAAATTTTAAATAGATATCATATAAGTGAGATAAATCATTTTAAAGTTTTGTTATTATGTGAAATGATGTGGCAGATTATGTTGAATGGATACTGACATGGCATGTCCTGATTGGATGCTAGTGTGGATACCCTGCATCACTACTACA
>NZ_JBNKXY010000055.1:0-952 GCF_050300555.1 Arcobacter sp. | reverse complement strand
TTTTTGGAAAGTTTTTCATATGTACTATAATTTGATATGCATTTTTATATGCACCCCTATTTGCACAAATTTTTTTTTATTCTTGTAAAAAGTGGGTGTTACAATCCCCTTGTGTGGATTCCTTGTTGTGATACAGTTAGTTAGATACTAGGGTCGCGAAGCAGAGTAGGCAGCATAGCAGGTGATTTGGAATCCTGGGTAACATGCTGTGATAGATAGGACTAGAATAGAACCTTAGGAGTTGACCCTCTTCTCGAGTCTCCCGACTAGGTGGGACCTTAGCTTACCCGTAGAACCTGGAGAACTAGTGTGTGTGTCCGTTAACACCAGTTAACATAACCTCTGTATAGCCTAGTAGTACTTGTTGGAATTACTCCCCGTGTTAGTCTTAGACATGATAGAGATCCTTCCTCCCTTGAGAAAATATAAATACGATACCTGGAGAATACTCCCGGTGAAGTGCTACATTGACAATTCCGTGCGCTTGCCGAGCTGCATACGAAACATCAACAAGCATTTCTAGCGTTGTTGCCGGGGAGGAAGCCAGTATCTTTTATCTGTCTATATATTGCACATGATAATTCTAGTGAGTATTATTAGTCTTGTAGATTTATTTGCTTCCCTGTGTTTGTGTTTGGTCTTCACAGGGAAGATTTTATTCGGACCCAAGCCACAGACAATCCCACCACTCCTTACAGAGGTTTACATCGAGATTCTTCTCGACAGAACTTCTGGGAGCTCTCATCCGACAAGTTTGTGAGAGGAGCAACCACAGAAATCCGAGGATGAGCTTCAAGTAACTTGCAGGTTAATCCATTGCTGAAGCATGGGAGTGTTATCACCTCTTCGTGGCGAACATCCCAGTTGTCAGATTGGAAGATTGGGATTTTACCCAAGGGTTCTATTATGGGTTGTCTCAAGAAGCCAAGGAACACATGGTTAACCATGCTAG
>NZ_JBNKXY010000054.1:0-954 GCF_050300555.1 Arcobacter sp. | reverse complement strand
TCCGAACCAAGTGTTCGCAGATAACCTCACGATCCTTAAACATCACATCATTCTTGCATACTTTACAAGTATATTGCCTCTTCTTTCTGACGTGAAGCATCTTGTATAGTTGTTTCTAAAAATGCACATACTTCTTTGAAGTGAGCAAGCACATCACTCGACCGGTACATCCATGATCGGTCCTCCATCTTCATACAAGTATGAAAAAATAAATTTATTAGTTCTATGATATTTCATTTACATATAAAAATAGTTAATGAAAATATTTTCTATGAATTTATTAGTTCTGTGATACTTCATTTACATATAAAAATAAATAATAAAAATATTTTCTACAAATTTACTAGTTCTATGATACTTCATTTGCATATGAAAATAATTAATGAAAATATTTTTTAAGTTCAAATATTTTCTATAACATTCAAAAATGATGTACCATGCATATATTTAAACATTTCAAGTGTTTCACATTTATCATATTTTCTAAATTTAAAAATGATGTACCACATATTTCTATATATTTTCTCTCTCCTATTTCTAAATATTTTCTTAAGTTCAAATATTTTCTATAACATTAAAAAAATGATGTACCATGCATATATTTAAACATTTCAAGTGTTTCACAATTCAAATATTTTCTAAATTTAAATATGATGTACCACATATTTCTATATATTTTCTCTCTCCTATTTCTAAATTTAGAGAAAATATAACATATTTCTATATATTTTCTCTCTCCCATTTCTAAATCTTAGATCTAGAACTAATAAATCCACTAAATACTCCATATAAATCATCTAAACAAAAAACTAAAACATACAAATTAAAAAATATATAATGGGCTACAAAATCCATACAAATAAGACAACTAAACCTAAGCAAAACATAGAGTTTATGGAAAAATGATTATGAAACCCTAGAAAACTTTAATCTTAAATATAGCTTCAAATACAC
>NZ_JBNKXY010000053.1:0-967 GCF_050300555.1 Arcobacter sp. | reverse complement strand
CCGATATGGGTTGGCTTAGTTAAGTAGCATGTTGTCTCCCTGTTTTGCGAATGTTCGAGGTAGAAGGGAAGGATGATGTAATCCCGACCTTAGTTAATGGATGGTGTAATTCTAACCTTGGCACAAGAGGGAACTTCTATAGGATGGTGTAATCCGCAGCTGTGAAACCTCAGTGTGGATGTTTTGCGGGCTGGGAAAATCTGTGAAAAAATATGTGGTGATCTCCTAGCCGTACACCTAAGGAAGTGTATGATGGACAAAATGGAGACTCTTAGTCACCGACGGGTGATGGAATCACTGACCTGTGGGTAAAGTTGTGCAACCTCTGCAGAGTGTAAACTATCATGATAGTCATGCTCACGGTCATGAGCGGCATGGACCTTTCACATGATTATTTGGGGTATGGATGGGATGGTTTGGGTTGGGTTTACCTGGGTCTAGTTGGTTTGGTTCATGGTATGCAGCAGGTGCGAAGCCTGTGTGCGTGGTTCTTGGTTTGGCTACAGGTGGGATGCCTGTGAGTGTTGGTCAGTTTGGCTACAGGTGTGACTCTTGTGAGCTGGTGGCCCTAGGTTATAGTTGGATGACCTTGGTACAGTGTCATGCTTTGTAGTTTTCTAGGTATAGATGCTATTCTCTGCAATTGAACCTGTTATTAAGCCTTTCTTGTTATAAGCTTACATATCATTATTTTTCCTACACTTGCTGAGTAGCAACCATAAGTCTACTCACCCTTGTTGTAACGCTACTCAGAAGCTGAAGATGAGATGAACTACTACGATGAAGATTTCTTCTAGAAGCTTGCGTTGCCCCCCGGTCGATTGCATGTGAGATTGTGTGTAAAGACAATATTTTATGTAATAATGTTTATATAATAAAGACATTGGTTTCTGTATTCACATTCTGGTCGTATGTATGATAACTTGATCCTGGGCACACATACGATGAACTTCTGGTTTTGGCCTTA
>NZ_JBNKXY010000052.1:0-965 GCF_050300555.1 Arcobacter sp. | reverse complement strand
CTTTTTCTCATCGAATAAATTTGAATAATTTAAATATGATTCAAACTTTAGAAATTTGTAGTAATTCAAATAAATTTGATAAAAAGATGAATTCAATTTTTTTATTTGAATTCAAACTTATTCTATAGAATAAAAATATAAAATATTTTTATTTCATCATTAATTATGGGTTAAATTGTTAAACCTTGTTAATTAAAGATTAATTCATAATTAATCGCCTAGAGCTCCAAAATTTTATGAAATTTGAACCAAATTTCATTCTTATCTATCTCATCTTGGCAAAAATGTTATCAACCCCTGTTCATGATGATTTATGATATTTTTACCATCTTTTCACCTTGATTAGTTGGGACCTTAAGTAATTAAGGTGATCCCTCTTTGGTCATGTCAAGTGTTTTGCTATGAACAATTCTAAGAGCCATTCTAAAACAAGAGAAAACCTTCATGTCTCTACCATACCATCATGGCAATATAATTCATAACCTTTTTGACCTTGTTCACCATCTTTTGGATTTAGCTCTCATAATTAGGTCATTAGGGCTAATCTATCTAAGGTTGCCTTGTTACCTTAACCCTCGACCCTGAACCTAAGAGCTATGTTGGGCTACCCTTCCCTTTGGATTGTCATCGTTAATCCTTTAAAACTATGCATGTCATTCTGTTCTAGGACTTGGTTACGAAGTCGAGCAAGATGAGTCAAGTCGATAGCTTTGAGGGTCAACATTCGTGAAGCTCAAGAAAACTAACTTCTTTTGTCCTAAGCAAAGGCAAGCACCGGTGCATATCATGCCTCTAAGGATTTTACTTTATAATTGTCCTTAAGATATTATTTGATTTGTGCATTTATGTTATAGGAGTCACCGTAGCCTGGCATGAGACCTTGCCAGCCACAACCTTTCAAGACTTTGAACCAAACCTCCCTAGCATAGGAACAACCGACCAATTGTTGATTGATCGTCTCATCC
>NZ_JBNKXY010000051.1:0-970 GCF_050300555.1 Arcobacter sp. | reverse complement strand
GGCCCATCGGGTAGCGGGAGAGGGAGAGAGGAGCGGGGCGCTGACAGGCGGGTCCAGCCTGTCAGCGGGCGTGGACGGCGGGGCGCGCGTGAGCCGGCCCGGGAAGGAAAAAGGTGGGCCGAGCCCAGATGAATAGTATGATTTCGGATTTATTCAAATCAGTTTTAAACAAGTTTAAACTAATTTGATCAAAAGGTGGACTTATCAGTCTCTAAAAATTCCAAATAAAATATGGATGGAAAGAGCTTGAGGTAAGGAACAACTTTCCCCATAGGAACTTGTCCAGATTTGAACTGAAAATTGAATCAAAATTTGAGGAAGTTTCTATGAGTTGAATTTTGATAAAAATTCACTGAAAATTTCCAGAACCTTGGAATTTGATGAAATTTGGCTAGCAAGCTCCTTGTTACACCTTATTATCAGAAAAATCATTCTCCATCAAAAAGGGGATCAGAGAGTTGAATTCCACTCAAAATGAGAAATTTGATTGATTTCATGATAGTTTGAATCCTAAACTTTATTTTTGAATTCTGCCTTTTGAGTTAGGCTCATATTAGCACCTAATTATTTGTTAATGACTTTAATTAGGGTTTCTGTAACACGGGGTGTTACAGTAATTATAGTCTTTAGAAAAACAATGATAATATATGCAATAGCGCAAATGACATTCTAATTCCATCATTGATGTGTTACCATACATTCTATGTTGGTACAATTGTAGATTCATTTAATACCGCATTATAATTATTGACATTTATTTAATTTCCATGTTTTTTCCAATTCGGAGTCCAGGACCACCTTTCCTTCAAATTGACCTACATGACTCGTATGACCTCCGATTTTGGTGTTCTTCATATGTATGGAAAGATAAGTAGATAAGATTTCCAATGCAACTGGTTTCATGGTTATCTAAAATCGGAGTCACCCGCAATCATCGAAACAAGATCATTTTTTCTGAATGTTCCTACCA
>NZ_JBNKXY010000050.1:0-973 GCF_050300555.1 Arcobacter sp. | reverse complement strand
AAGTGACAAATACCATGGCAACGGTGACACTTAATGTTCGATGTGCGCCCGGTAGGAACGGTGGATGAAGAAGGCTTTGCTGCTCCTGCACCTTGCAAAACAGAGGCCTTACTCGGGTCCATAGCGTGAGGCATTGTTTTAGAAGGTGTTGATGACGTGGAAGGAGGTCGTGAAGCCGAATTCGTCATCGAGGAATGAGCTCCTGAAGGCGTAGCACTCCTGGATGGGGCCGTAGATGTTGAATGAGGCGTGAAGGAGGTCTTTGTTTTTGTCGGTTGGCGACCCTGCAATTCTTTTTTGACCAACATAGCAAGCTAGAACAAACGATTGACAATATTGTATTCCTTATAGTAAACAATGCCCTGAATTTTAGTATGTAACCCGGAAGAAAAATGACAAATTTTATCCTTCGTTTCCTCATGAACACCAGCACGAATCATACCCTTTTACAATTCAGCATAATAGTCCTGGACAGACATATCTCCCTTGTCAAAGCATTGCATTTTTTTGCATAAGTCACGTTGATAGGCAGGTGGCACAAATCTCTCACGCATAGCAGTTTTTAACATATCCCATGTATTAGGATGTAAATGAAGGCTAGACAATTCATTCCACCAGATAATAGCAAAATCCTTAGACTCACTAGTGGCTTGTCTAACATGATATTGTTCAGGAACAAGATGGGACCTAAATTTTTGTTCCACAATCATCTCCCTATCTAAATAAGCTTCAGCGTCATACAAACCATAAAAGGGAGGAATCATAAACTTAACTTTTGCGAAAGGATCATCATTACTGTGAGCGTGTTGTTGGTTTGGACCATGAATGAGGGTGGCCTCCCATACCTTGCCAATTTGGTCAGCATGGAGGGCGTGGAAGCTCTTGGTGCACCCGTTGGTCATCACGGTGCTGCCGTCGTGGAGGTGGGCGTGGTGGAGGGTTGAAGGGCTCCTCATCATCCACCTCTTCCATC
>NZ_JBNKXY010000049.1:0-982 GCF_050300555.1 Arcobacter sp. | reverse complement strand
TCATGTGCCACTGCAACAACTCAGCATTTGCTTTGTTCACGAACAATTGTCGTAAACGAGGGATTATGGGGAAATACCATGCCACCTTAGCTGACACTCTTTTAACTTTTTTATTCTCCCCCATGTACATCTATTCTCGATCCATCTAAAAAAATTAATTGTCGTCACAAAGTATAGATGGAATGACGATGATGATAATATCTTAAATTGTGCAGATGCAAGTTTTTTTCATAATTACATTGCATCTTGATCCCTCCATCTCCGAATGACCCGCCATGTCAAGATTGTCACTGCCTTGTGAAGATTTTTGCCTCTTCTTTTGACTAGTAGTTGAACGAGTCATGTTTTACCCTGAAAGTATGTGTTCATAAATTTGCATCAATACAAAATATTGCATTTGTTTTAATATTTGAATAATTTGAAATATTACAAATAATTCTCTGAACATAAATTTTGTTACTACATTTATAACTACTTGTAGGTGATTTCAATAATTTTCCAATGACTTGAGTAAATTTTAAGAGTAAATTGTTGATTTTATATTAATGAATGTTTTTTGCCCACACAAAAAAAATAGAAAAAGTATTGTCTTTAAATAACATCAAATCTGTGATAAGAACACCAAATCTGAAACAAAAGGAAAGAACACTAAATCTGTAAATTATTGATTTTATTTTAATTACTGTACAATAATCTACTTAAATTAATACATGTCTATTTAAAACTAGAACTCTCTATTTATATTCTATCTATCTAAAAAACTCAATCACTGTGAAGAAATTAATTTTATTTTCTAATGACTTGAGTAAAATAGAGATTACATTACTTATATTATTTTAAATAATATTTTCACCTTCAATTAATGGTTAAAAATTAAGCATACAATGTTTTGTCTCCAATTAATGAGAAAATATGTCTTTATGTAACACTAGAACTCTACTTAAGTTCTATTTATCTAAAACACTCAATCACCGTTAAGAAA
>NZ_JBNKXY010000048.1:0-987 GCF_050300555.1 Arcobacter sp. | reverse complement strand
CCAGCGCAACGGGCCGCTTCAGTGGCTGGGCTGGGCCAGCAGGCCGATGCCTTGGGCCGAAAGCGTGGCCTAGCACTATTCACCCATTTTCGATTGTTTGTTTTCATTTAAAATTCCAGAAATTCGCATAAACTTCTAAAATCCGTAGAAACTTGTATAAAAATCACAAAAATACAAGATACATTTTTATAGAATCCTTGAGCATAGATCTACCTAGAGAGCTTGACCTGATTAGCATTCTCTTGATATATCTCTGTATAAAAATTCATGAAGTCAAACACTGGTTAATTGATACAAAAATATCTTTTTATTAACTTGATGTGATTATTTGCGTGTCACCTCATATCATGTTCCTAAGTCCATATAAAATATCTCACTAATTTTCTTTGCTCAAATTAATTTTATTAATTAATCTTCTCTGCATCTTCATTAAATCATTATAAATATTCCTTATTCTGAAAAATACCCATCCTTGGCTTGTAGGCTCATCCTGACCACCTTCACCAGTAGAAAATAGGGAACTTTTAGAAGCACTGTATATCTCATGTTATTAAATTTTTAGTATCACTTTCAATAGTAAAAGCATCTAAGATAAATGGGAAAATCATAAATACTTATATACAGTGAAGTATACTACTTTAGTACTGTTGCATACTTCATTTGATCATGTCATGTGCATCATGCTAATATTAGTCTCTTATTGCACTCGCTAGACCCCGTGAATGAGGAGCTGGAGTTGGAGGTTCAAGCTGAGCAAGTTCAAGACGAAGAAACTAACCCTGAGCCCGAGCAAGGCAAGCCCCGGTGCATCACACCACAATCCTTGACTTTTATTTTTGAATTTAATATCTTTATGTTAAGAATGATTGTGCATTAGGTTGATAGGAGTTGATTGGAACCGTAGTTACATTATGAATACCTTCCGAGTTACCCTTGATGACCTTGCTAGTATTTGGGAGACGTTAGCCATTGCTAGGTGTAGATATA
>NZ_JBNKXY010000047.1:0-988 GCF_050300555.1 Arcobacter sp. | reverse complement strand
CAGGGTGAATCTTACATGAGCATACTTAAGCTTCTGACAGCTGAAGCACTTGATACTTATTTCATTTGATCGGTTTCTCATTCATTTATGGATCCTTGTCTATTCTCAATCTTATCACACATGACTCTTAAGATATGCTAGATTTGATGTGCATGCATACTGTACTTTTTAATATCTTTTCCAAGTATGCCTTATGCAACAATCATGTTACCCCTATAAATTTATCTCTCTTAGTGAGCTCAAAAACTCCATTACAAGGAGGTTCAACGAGATATTTCTCACTATAAACTGAGGATATAAAATCCTTAAAAATTTATTATAGTCTGACTTTTCTGACTGGGAGGCAAAATGCCATCCTCTTAGCCCTTCTTTCATCTCAATGTCTTAGATAATCGATTCAAGAAATCAAGAATCCACATCTCTAATCACTTGTCATGAATCTTATCTTAAAATTCCCTCTAGAGCCATATTTGTTCTTGTAGACCCACTTATAGTCTACTATGATAACTCCTTTAAAAAGTTTTCTAATTACCAAAACATAATGGTACTCATTTAGCACATTTCATCTTATCTAGCCTCAAGCCATTCAGATGAGGAAGTGCTATTCATGGCCTTTTCAATCGGGGTGTATAAGCATCCCCAATTTGAATTACTTCACTTAGTAAACTTTATAAGGGCTATTCATTAACTCTGTCCATAGACTTTCTTATTCTTAATATATAGTTATTCATTGAAGCAAGCATACTCAAGGCATACTTCTCACAATATCATACTCTCCCAGATCATCACAGGGTTGTTCATTGAATCGAGCATATAAGGTTACTTTTCACAATATCATATTCCCCCAGATCATCACAGGGAAAGACAATGCGTCTCTTTTATTATAAACATAGAGCTTCGATCTCTATGCTTCTATGCATCGTTCTTACATAGGGGTATATTGACCATATTAATCTCATTTATTTCTTATAATTCTTGCTAATTATAG
>NZ_JBNKXY010000046.1:0-994 GCF_050300555.1 Arcobacter sp. | reverse complement strand
ATATTTTAGACACAATCATACATAGACCATAATATGGGAATATATCAAGTTACGTGAGCAATTCACATCTAAAATAATATTTTCCTTATTTTTTTACAAAAACAATCTATATAAAGTCAAATATATATATATATATATTGACCAAAAAATAAATTGATCTCATGATCTGAAATATTTTTAACATTCAATATATTGTATACATGTTGTGGTGTACGAGTTTAAAAAAATGAAAATGTTTTACTATTTTTTACATGTTAAATGAATTTCTGCATGCATACAAAAGTAATTCCAAATTGAACTAAATGTACTTGAAATAAGATTCAAAAAATTGCATAAAAATATATTTGGACTCATAAGTTTCATAATAGCCCATTTATCATAGATAGATGAATAATTCAATTGTTTGCTATGTACAGTTCAACTTTACATTTCAAAATTAGAACATAATAATTGTAATAATATGTAAATGTGTCTGATCATAAAAAATGCAATGTAATATATTTTGTGTCCACGAGCCTATAATAAAAAATCCAAATAATTTTAACAATGTGAGAGTATACATTGTTTACAAATTGCTGCATTCATAACATAGTTCCAAATAACCTAAATTAAACTATGAAATTTTCGTACTACATGAATATTTTCGAACTCGTATGCACATAGATTTTGGATACAATCATACACTGACCCTAATATACAAATATATCAAGTTACATTAGCAATTCTCATCTAAAATCATTTTTTATTTTTTTATTTCATGGAAGAAAAGAGGAAATATAGTTTTCTTATAATATGAGAATATACAAAAAACATTTCTACAACAAAACACTTTCAAAAGAAAGAAAATGATTTTATAAGAAATCAAAAAAATAACCATCAAATTTGGACTTTTTAGAGGGAGATATACCACTTACAAATTTTAATTCTAGATTAAAAAGAGAAAGATAAATTATCCATGTGTTCTTCATGACCAACGCCAATAGGTGGGACCTGC
>NZ_JBNKXY010000045.1:0-1011 GCF_050300555.1 Arcobacter sp. | reverse complement strand
GTTTTCAATATGGTTTGAATTTATTTTCAATTTCGTTTGATAAATTTTGTTTTCCATTTTGATTGTTGAATTTTGTTTTTAATTTCATTTGAATTTTATTTTTAATTTTGTTTGAATTTTGTGTTCAATTTTGTTTAAATTTTATTTTCAATTTCATTTGATGAATTTTGTTTTTAATTTCATTTGATGAATTTTGTTTTCAATAATTTCAATTGAATTTCATTTTCAATTTCTTTGAAATTTTTTTCAATTTCATTTGATGATTTTTTTTCAATTTCGTTTAGTACCTAGGAAATTTGCTAGTACATCAATAACATAATATGCTGGTACGAATAACATAATTTGCTAGTACTTCAATAACATAATTTGCTAGTTCAGCCGTCGATTATTCACATAGTTAAAACATACTTTTATAAAATTTTGATGAAATCTTTGAACTGATCTTGGGCCGTGTTCACGAAGTCCAAACATATCACTGTACCAGCGCTTGGGGTCATGAACCAAACAACATAATGCCGACTGCATTCACGATCACAGTTATTTTGTTAAGTTCACGATAAACAGTTATATTTTAATGCACAACTAAAAGTACAGGTGAAACTTACTTAAAAAGTTTGAAATCTTTATGGTTTTCTTGTCATCTTTCACAAACACATGCATTGCCTTAGCAATGTACAATGATACCCTCGCCCTTGCTTTACTGCTCAGATCCACAACTTCTTTATTGAACTACTTCTTTATCATGTCCTTGTACATCTCTAATTCCTTCCTCAAGTTGATGGTGTGGCTTGCCTGATTGACACATGTCGGGTCAAGGATCCCGATCGTGCTCTTGTCCCCCAATTTCACATTGTCTGTGAATTGCATCTTACGTAAAAAGATATCATACCAAGAAAATGTATTAAGACACTAAAATCAAGCGATGTATTGAGCAAGTTAAAAGAGCAAGAATGAACTTACAAGAAGAAGACGACTAAGAGGTTCATGTCGAGCCACTTCTGGTGGAACATG
>NZ_JBNKXY010000044.1:0-1028 GCF_050300555.1 Arcobacter sp. | reverse complement strand
CAATCATAACAAAAAAATGATGATGATTCTTATTCTTATGGTATTCACATACTCATATAGTGATAGCAAAAATAAAACTCACTAAGTTGAAAAATAATACCAACAATCTCAATGAAAAACTCAATTAAACCAAATATCAATTGTCATTCACAATGTGATGACCAAAATTCATTATTACAGCATGAGTAGAACTAAGAAATCCTTCTCAAGGAAGGCACATAAAACATAAAACGAATGAATCACTAAAGTCATTGCTTATTACATAATGAGAGTCTCTTAATGGCTTGAACATTTAACACTCATACTGTTTATAAAAAACTTATTTGTTCATCCTTCTGTGAATGGAATCCCCTTCTCGTGTAATCACTTGAGGAACTTCATGCAGTCCTTTATTTGGTGTTCCATTTGCTTGCAGAATCTGCAAGTGACACGTGGGACTTGCTACTTAGGAGCCTTATCGATCAACTCCGAGGAAGAGCCTTAATATTCACATGCACAAATTTATCATAACTCAAATAAGCACATGTAAATATATTTAAAACATAATTAATTCTACACTACCATAGGTAGAGGTAGAACTAATTCAAACTTAATCATAAAAACTCATATCAACTCAAAATTATTCACTCTTGTAATCAAATTTTCCCATTGGTTCCAATTTGATTAGCAAGAATAAACAATGCTTACGTAAGGGTGGATGAACAAATAATATCTAAAATAATGTAAAAATACAGCGGAGGGTTAAATTCTAAACTCAGTAACATAGTGGCAAAATCACTGCACTTAAAACTTAATCATAATTCTTATTCCCTTAATTTCTAATCAAATTTAATCGTTGGATCAAATTTAACTAGAAAATGACACTAAAATCCTAAAAGAAAAATATAGAAAATTGCCACTAAATATCTTAAAACTTAATCCCTAAGATTTACCCACATGCTAATTTCTTAAACTTAATCTCAACTTAATTATGACAGTGACAATATATTTCAGCATTTAATCTTAATCACAACTTAATCTGACTCAAT
>NZ_JBNKXY010000043.1:0-1046 GCF_050300555.1 Arcobacter sp. | reverse complement strand
ATGAACCTACTGGTCGCTCAAGCCGTACGCCGACCATGGCATCTTTTAGGACGTGATGGTGAAGATGTTCTGGGTGAGTCTACTAGCTATATTTTCAAATTTTACTTGTTTCTTGTTTTGTTGTGCAATTTTAATTCTCTCTTGCACACATGAAAATTTTCGTTTGGTGGAAGGCGTTAGCTTGGAGACGGCTAACATTGTCTTCGACAAGGCGGCACAAAAAGTGATAAAGGACGCCGTCAAACATGCCTGCCTTGTCTCTACTGCCTTATACTACACTGAGGTATTGTACCATTCGTTGTAATATTTGTTGTATTTAATGAAAAAAATTATCTTCTAACAACAATTATTGTACTACTCGTAGGTGATGAAGCAGCCGATAAAGCCACATCAGATGCAACAGGCAACATTGAATTCTATGTTGCAGAAGAAAAGTACTGGGGTCGAACCCCATTACTTGGACGTTTGGCTGCCTACGCACGACGATGATGATGCCACGGTGGAGAAGCTTGTACGTAACAATATTAAGTGTTATGCATAATTTATTATATATCTATACTTACTCAATATTCTGCAAGAATGATATATAGAAGAGTCGAGGAAAATCCATGGGCCTGAGCTTGAGGACCCGATGTCGATGCCCTTCAATGTCGATGTTGCGTATGCTGCGGGCGAAGGTACCCCGCATGAAAGGTAATTGAATATATCAATTATTCTCTTAAGTTAAGTATTATCAGTTTATAATACTAACTTTTATTGTAGGCTTGCTTTGGACGATGGGGTGGTGAACCATGGGACTTATGCCTGACAATGATGTTTTCCCTCCACTTCCTCGTCCAGTTGGTTCCGCCAAAGCCGGGACGACCAAACCGACAAAATATTGCGACGTCATGAGGATATGATGCAAAAAATGATGTAGAGCCCTTCAAGTATGCAATTTTTTCAATTTTATACAAATATTGCTTAACTGCATACCTAACGACTTCTTATAGAAATGGTACACTCCGTACGGTGCGCCACCGTCATCACCGTTTTTTCATCCCACC
>NZ_JBNKXY010000042.1:0-1083 GCF_050300555.1 Arcobacter sp. | reverse complement strand
TACAACTCATTAGCTCACATGTTCATAACTCTTGATCTGTTATAAATATAAAGTTATAAACATATGTAAATATAGAGCAAATTAACTTAATTTAAAAATTCTTTAAAACATATGTAAGTGTGATCTTGTTTTATTTATCTCGTCACATAAAATACAACAGTGAAAATAGAATTTAAAATATATTACAAATATAAACATATGCAAATTAAGTTGATTTAAAAATTCTGATATGTTGTACATATAAACTTATGCAAATATAAAACAAATTAAATTGATTTAAAAAATCTTTAAATATATGTAAGTGGAATCTTGTTTTATTCATCTCATCGCATAGAACACAACGATGAAAGCAAAATTTAAAATGTATTGCAAATATAAACGTATGCAAATATATAGCAAATTAAGTTGATTTAAAAAATCTTAAAAATCATGCAAGTGGAATCTTGTTTTGTTAATCCCGTCACGTAGAACACAACGGTGAAAACGGAATTTAAAATGGATAACATATGATTGAGATAAATTATTTTAAAAAAAATTACCATGCACGATGATGTGGCAGCTGATGCTAGATGGGTGCTGATGTGACATGTGTTAATTGATTGTTGATGTGTTATATTTGTTTGTGTAGAGAATTGCATTAAATATTCCTTAGTGTATCATCTCTATATAGTTATTAAATAAAAACATTACTGACAACATGAAACACCGAGAGATGTTACATAAATAGCTATGATGAAACGTAAAATTTAAAATGCTATAATTTACAGATCATATAAATTATTTTTATCAATCTTGCAAGCATATGACATCCATATTTAGAGAAAATTATGACTGGAGATTTTTAATTTCTCTGGAGGTTTTTTTGGGTCATCAAGCATGCATATATGCTCATTCTATATTTGTAGAGCAAATTAAGTTGGTTTAAAAATTCTTCAAAACATATGTAAGTGTGATCTAATTTTGTTTATCTCATCGGGCAAAATACAACAGTGAAAACAGAATTTAAAATGGATATCATATGAGTGAGATAAATTATTTTAAAGTTTTTTTTACCATGCACGATGATATGACAGCTGATGCTAC
>NZ_JBNKXY010000041.1:0-1087 GCF_050300555.1 Arcobacter sp. | reverse complement strand
AAATAGCACCATCATAATTATCAAATTGTCGATACACAATTACTCACAACACATGTGAAGTCTTAACTACATAATATATAAGTTCATGGTCCATGATAAATATATTTAATAATGCAACATAAATATTACAAGCTAAAGATCATTAAACATATCATCGAGATCACTCGCAATATCTTCTACTTCATTTGAGACCTTAAATACAACATCTAGAATCTCCAACTTCTGTTTTTTCTTCGAATTTGAATCATATATGGTTTGGTTTTTATAAACCAAGTCATATTTATCATTTGTTAAGGAACACCAAATTCTTGAATGCAAGTGAGCCAATCTAAATTCATATTTTTGAAGGAAATATGAAGGTTGAATTTTGGGGGATTAATGAGATTTTTGACTGAAGGTTTAAACCCATTTAAAATTCAAACAAGATTCAAAATGGATTTGTTTCCAAATTTTATAATTCAAAATCTAGAGAGATTTTGGAGTTTGGCCAAAAAGGGAATTTGTTCTATATGAAGTAATCTCTCAACTTGCCAAATTTTGAAAAATTTAGAGTTCTGTAAGTACTGGTTTCTTATTTTGCAAGTTTGAATCATTTAAATATTTAAAAAATCTTTGGATTAAAAGAAAAAAGATAGCAGACCCTGGACACTATGGAAAAGCCCAGGTGAACAGTTCAGGAAATTTGGAATAAATCCAGAAAATTACCAGATTTTCTCGACCAATCCGAAAACGGATGGTATGGAAGCCTAACCGTATTCCAACCGATTCCTGTGACACCATATCCCGTTTTTGTACCGATAACCGTATTTATCAAATAATATGAAAATGACCAAAAAAATATGGAAAAATGAAACCGGAATTCTCGAAAATTTTACCGACCGGTTTCACCCTTAATCCTAGCCAATTATTTTTAAAAAGTACAGACGTGCTTCAGTATCAAATTATACATTAGCAGGTTGATTGTTTTATTTGTATTAAAAATGCATATGTGGCATTAACATGGGCAATATATATATATATATATATATTTCAGATTGCTATTTTGTTAAGCAGCTTTGTAGCTTGATCTCCTCTTGAGCTAATAACT
>NZ_JBNKXY010000040.1:0-1095 GCF_050300555.1 Arcobacter sp. | reverse complement strand
TTCCTCATCTTCACCCTGCTAGTTCCATCCTCCCGTGCCATCTAAAGTAATGGTGCAAGCAAGGCTGAGTAGACTTATGGTGGCTACTCAACAAGTGCGGAAAAAATATGATATGAAAGTTTTAAACAAGGGTGGCTGACTAGGGGGGTTTAACTTGCAGCAAGCAGTGGTTATTACTCTATCAAAAGCTTCTAGATATCTACGCAAAACTCCAACGCCTCAAACAAGACCTCGATCACACCGCAAAGTCCATTGCGGAGGATCGACTTAACCAACGGACTAACCATACTTGAATAAACCAATCCAAACCAATCCCAGGTTCCACTAATCATGTGAGGGTCCATACCGGTCATGACCGTGAACATGATTGTTATAACAATTTTACACTCAACAGAGGTTGTACACAATCCCCATGAGTAGTGATTTTGTCACCCGTCGGCGACTAGAAAATCTCCATTCTACCATGTATACACTTCCTATGGTGTATGGCCAAGAGATCACTACAAGCCTTTTCAATGGTTTCATCTAGCTTGTAACGTACCCACTGAGGTTTCACTGCCAGTGTGAGCATCGCACCCACCCAGAAGCCCCCTCTTGTGCCTTATGGGTTTCAGCCATCGCAGCTTTACTCATTCCATCCCACAGTTCCGTCATCGCAGCTTCACCGAACATCCCAGCGGTTTGCCATCTCAGCTTTCCCGCACAGCCGGTTGGTACGCCAAGACTAGACTCTACCACATACTATGTCAGGCCATACCCATATAGGCTCATGGTTGTACTGTTTTCATGGGTGGTCGCTCCATAAACCGGTCCTTAGATTTGGGTATGATAACTAACCACAGGCTTCCAGCATCGCACCGGACAAAGCCTTGAACCGTTGGCATCACACCAACAAATTCCATTCCCGTCACCCCAAATCCTATTCTCCATACTAATAGGATCAACATAATCATAACAGCAACAAGGGTGACAAATATAATGTAACATAACACTACCCAAATCCAGACCAGGACATGCGAGGCTAAGCAGTTCTAAGCCTATGACGACTACCCAATACTTCTAAGGTTTTCAAGGAATGGTAATTCAATGCTAGTC
>NZ_JBNKXY010000039.1:0-1121 GCF_050300555.1 Arcobacter sp. | reverse complement strand
ATGACGTCACCCGACCGTTGCTACTAGGGTTTTTAAAAATCTTAGGATTTTCAAATATTGTAATATGTTTATCCATCTGAAATAATTATAAATGAGGTGAAGAATATATAGTTTCACTTACAATATATTATAAATATTGCTTCATTAAAACAAACAGTATATGAAAGGATTAAATGAATTAAAATATATATACATTATCCCATAAAATATTATAAATATTTTTACCACTTAAATTAAATATTTTTAAATGTTGGTTAGCCATTACAAATAATTATAAATAGAGAAATAAATATATATTATCAATTAGATAATTTTATTGAAACCAAAAATACATTACAAATTAATTAAAAATATATATAAGTTAATTGCTTCCGCAACATACATAAGATACTAATTTAATGACATTATATCCACGTTACACTAAAATAACAACTAATTAAGAGATACATAGAATATATGAAGATTACTAGACATGAACAAGTTTTCCTTCAACATTAGTGCGCGCGTAGGGAATCACATTACTACAAGATAACTTCGTTTCAAGTTGTCGACTCCGAGAACATGTTGCTTTCCAGGAACAACGATGTATTTCTTCTCATCTTTAGGATCAAGTATGTAAAACACTTGTGTAATAGTTGCAGCGAGAACCCAAGGTTCATCTTTATGACCCACATTTCTCAAGTCAACAATTGTGAACCCATATTCATCCACCTCAATGCCATGTGGGTGCTTCACCCATTGACATTTGAATACAGGAATTTGTAAAGACATTCCATAATTGACTTCCCAAATTTCTTCAATGTACCCATAATAAGCATTTTTTGCCCTGTGCTATCTTCTGCATCTACTCTGACTCCACTATTTTGGCATTGGCTCCTACAGTCCTTTGCCTTGGTATAGAATGTGAGCTCATTTGTGTCATATGAATGCTACAATTTAACAAAACTATGTGGACCAGCAGCCAACAAATGAATTGTCTTTTCTTCCGATGTTTCATAATTAAAGTTTCATCTTAAATTCTCTCGTGAAGCTCTGGCAAATGTTTCTCAACGTATGGTCTCATAACTGCTAATTGGTGCATGATGCTAAATGTGCCTCACAAACTCTTTCATAAGTAACAT
>NZ_JBNKXY010000038.1:0-1138 GCF_050300555.1 Arcobacter sp. | reverse complement strand
GTTCCTGAAGCGGTTTTCAAGAGTCAAAGCTTTGATCTAAACATCGAACTATTCGAGCTACACACTATCTATCGACTCAGAATGCTCGACATTACTATGATGACCGTCTTTTGCACGTAAGTGTTTCAAATATTTTATAATTTCAAGTGTTTTTAACAATATAGTTAGAAATCTAATGACTCGGTTTTCATGTGCAGTTTAGTGCACGTATGTAACAACAAAAAGAGACTCGGGTTTATGAACCCCACACAAATAAACCAATTAGAATTGAACCCAATCATAAACGAGAAAAGTGACATGTTCAAGGGCATGAGTAAAAAGAAAAGAGCCACAGCAATGAAAAAACACAAGAAAATCTAACCAAAGAGAAAAGAGATCTTGCATCAACCCACATAGGTCAACTATTTCAGCGGTTCGAAGATAGACAATGTATCATGGCCCCCTATAACTTCATGTAAGTTTGTTTTATCATATGATCAATTATACTTGATGAACTATAACATTAATATGTTTGTGTGTTTGTATAGCCGTCATTGGATTTTAGCATTGATATTTAAGTACAAGAAATTCATCGAGTGTATTCAACAGTAACAACATCTCAACATATCACAAATCTTAGTATCACTATAGTTACTAAGTAAGGGTACTACTCATGGTCCTTTTTGTAATAGTGGGTACATATTTTACGTGTCCATAGGTGGGGCCCACAATCCAAAATATAAAGATGCAATGCAAGTTCACTGCAGATTTCCGGTATTAACCTAACAATATATTAAACAGTAAATATGTGTTGTTATATATACTAAAATAATTATTTTTCTATTAAAGTGTAAAAAGCAGGCGCCAGGTACCATTCACTGCGGCTATTATTGTTGTTGGTACATGCTATGCAATACCGATGGGAAATACACAAAGCAAGTCCTTGATTATGGTGCTGACGTAAGTATCTCAAACTTCAATTATGGGTTCAACTTTTGGTTTAGCTTTTTCAATTAGTCATTTCATATTTTTTTTATTTTGATTTGTCAAGGCACCTGCAACATCAAAGGGGAAGGTGTCTGATGAAGAATTTCTGACAGTTCCATCTAGGCTTTGACACTTCCTCATGCATGAATATATATCGCCGTGTGGACGGTTC
>NZ_JBNKXY010000037.1:0-1141 GCF_050300555.1 Arcobacter sp. | reverse complement strand
TTATAATACGATAAAAATGCATTATAATATTCAAATATATAATACTTTATTAGCATGATTAGTCAAGAAAATAAAAATAAAAATATTTAAATTTATTCATATCAGCCGACTTAACACAGCCGATACCAATAATGAATATATTGGTATCAGTTGTATTAAGTAAGTCGACACTAATATTAAATTATTGGTGTCGACTAACTTAATTTACCCGACACAAATCGTCTTTGTACAAATTAAAAAAAATAAATTCAAAACATGTACAGTTTTCAAAACCTATACAGGTTTTAAACTCATATCACAATATCTCAACAATATCAGAATATCTCAAATTCATATTCACAATATCTCAAACTCATATCACAATATCTCAATAATATATCAAATTCATATCACAATACCTCAACAATATCACAACATTCACAATAACATCACAACAATTCAATTCTGTTGAACAAATTCAATTCAATAACCAAATAGTTATTCATTTGTGTAAAGGAATATAAATTAATAAATAATATTATTTATGCATATATGATATTTAAATACATAATACTTTACAAGCATAATCATTTGTGTAAATATATAATACATAATACTTAATCATTTGTGTAAATATATAATACATAATACTTTATGCAAAAATAATATTTAAATTTATAATACTTGATCACAAATATTATAATAAGGTATTCAGAAATATTTATTAATATAAATTATAAAATAATATAATAATGAAAAAATATTTGGTGGCGGCCCACTTAAGCAGCCGATACCACAAATAAACTGTAATTATTGATATCGGCTGATTAAGTGGGCCGATACAATAAAGTTTTTTTTGTAGCGGCCTATTTAACCAGCCGATACCAATAATTGCAGTTTATTTGTGGTATCGGCTGCTTAAGTGGGCCACCACCAAATATTTTTTATTATATTATTATTTTGTAATTTATATTAATACATATTTCTAAATACCTTATTATAATATTTGTGATCAAGTATTATAAATTTAAATAATATTTTTGCATAAAGTATTATGTATTATATATTTACACAAATGATTAGGTATTATGTATTATATATTTACACAAATAATTATGCTTGTAAAGTATTATGTATTTAAATATCATATATGCATAAATAG
>NZ_JBNKXY010000036.1:0-1173 GCF_050300555.1 Arcobacter sp. | reverse complement strand
ATCAATGAATAATATCATGAAGGCCATTTTCAACTTCTTTTGTCAAGCAAGATTATCTCTCATAACGATACTTAATGTCTAAACATTAAAACTTATGGCATGGGAAGTGCATAAATGCATAATCAAGGTTTATATATATACACAAATAAAATTCAACGTTGGTCAAAATTTAGTCATGCACCTATCTTAATGTGGTAATCACCATCACCAATTTATCTTGTGCAGAGCACAATCACAATAATCTTATCACCAACGTTGGTCGAACGACAAAATTATTATGCTTAAAATCACAAGAGAAGTTTTAATTCCACATCACCGTTGGGTAAAATAGAATTAAAACATTAACTTATTTCATCATGATACTTAATCACAGTAAATTTACCATCAACGTTGGTTAGATGATAAAAATTACAATGACTTAACTTAAGAACAAAAAATGTGAGAGTATAATTCTAAATCACCGTTGGGCAAGATCGAATCAAAACTCAACAAGCTTAAGAGCATGAGAGAAAAAAAATTATGATAAATTTGTCATCAACGTTGGTCAAATGACAAAATTACCATACTTAATGAACTAAAATATTCAAATTCCATATTACCTATGGGCAAGACAGAACCAAGACATAAATGACTTAATCACGATGAATTTATCATCAAACGTTGGTCTAAAAATAAATTATCTTGCTTAATGAACAATCTAATACGAAAGATGTCAATTTTATATCACCGTTGGGCGGAAATAGAATTGATGCTCTCAAAATTAATTCAATAAGTCACTTATCTTAATACTTAATCATAATCAACATTATGATCATCATGCTCACTAAATTATAGTTACAATTATCAATCTTACTAGATCATGATGATGATGAATATCATCCTAATAGAAACGCTATAAAAATAGCTACTACAAAAAAATGCGATGATGAACCTTAGCTAAAAGCTATGATAATGTTAATTATCATATCTAATAAACTTCATGATAATAATAATTATCATGCTTACTTAATCACTTTTCTAATGACAATGAAAACTTAGCCAAAAGTACTGAATATAGCATAATAGAATTATGCTCTTAAAATTATCTTAGAACTAATAACAGTGAAATCTTATATGTAAGATTGTTAAGCTTAAAGAGTAATGATATTTAGAACAAACTCAATTATTCTTCGA
>NZ_JBNKXY010000035.1:0-1191 GCF_050300555.1 Arcobacter sp. | reverse complement strand
AGAGAGAGCGAACACTCATGCAAAACAATATCAAGACAAGCTCTGAGCAGCTAAACCTCAGTAAGACTGATCCATCAACGTGACCATAAACAGCCGACTCCTAGCATGCAAGGCTTCATGGGATAAGCTCTATACTATACCAAACCTGCGCTAGGAGTGAATTCTTACTTTCAAGTTTTAGCATCTAGACTATAATAATTAAGCTTTCACATAAGAGCTAAGTTAATTAAACTTTTAAGCAAGATAATCCTAAACTAAGCCAAACAAGAGGTAGCAATACAAGTAATTATAGTAAAGCATAACATAATTCATTAATAAATATTATGCAATTAAATAGCTATGTAAAGACTGCCACGAACAAGCGGTTACTCATATCTGAGAGTCGCGGTGATTCAAATCGATGTACATCCTATAGGAGAAACCTGATACACACAACACATACGCGCCTACGACACGTACGCGGCAACCTTTCATGTTGACCCAACAGAGTTGGACAGAGTCACTGCTCCTGAGAAAAAGGACTCCTGACACAATCCACAGCACGCCGGCTGACCGATCCGCGGGTCTATACCTAGTTTCTCTCCCGAGCCAACCAATGAAGCAGTGGAGAAAGCCAAACATCTATCAACAGCAGGCTACTAGGCTTACTGGGCCCATATCACCAGCATGCGATCGGTACATTCAATACTTGCTCGCGGGGGCCAACCCATCGGTCCTTAACCAACATAGGCGGGGGCTACAACCTTGAAGGTGTCGGCTTTCCACACACCACTCCCCGACCTTCCCAACTGATGGTCCTCCCCTTTCCACCTAGGGGCCCCGTCCGGTCTCCAGTTTATTCAAAATCTATCAACTAAATCAGAGTTTGAGTTTTAAAGGGACCTATGGCCGCCACGTGGTCTTCCGACCACTCGACCATCTACCGTAACCTACAGCTATGCCTAGCCATAGCTAATGACCTATCTCTAGCAATAGGGGTCACAAGGATAGATCAGAAAGTTTGGTAATGCAGCTAGGTGCCAATTCAACACCTACGACCTAATGCACATTCAAGAATCATAATTAAGATAGAAAAAGATAAAGTAAACTCAAAGATGGTGGTTAGATGCACCGGGGCTTACCTTGGTCTTGCTCATAGTTACCGGTCTCGACTGGTGCTGGCTCCGGCGGTTCCTCGCGTCGTTGCTCTGC
>NZ_JBNKXY010000034.1:0-1249 GCF_050300555.1 Arcobacter sp. | reverse complement strand
AAGGCTAGGGAAGGAATTGGTAGCTCGGGATCAACTTCTTGAGGATCAAGAGGATTTGCTTGAGCAAGAAAGGAAAAGTACACGTGAGCTCAAGAAACTCTTGAATCTTGAGAAGGAGAAAAATGAAGAACTTGCCCAAGGTAAAAAAACTATCTCTAGTCTCGAGGGCTTAATTGGTGCTCTTCAAGACTCGTATGATGTCTTGCAAAAGACTCATAAAGATCTTGAAGTGCAATTTGATGCTCTTTGGGCAAGCACTTCAAAACCTTCAAGCACACCCGAAACTACCAAAGCCTCTACTAGCAAGGGTTGTGAAAGATGCTATAATGCTGATATTGATGCTCTTTGTGCTCAAAGCCAACAGCCAAATGTTGAGCAAGTTGTTGTAGAATCTTGTGATGAAGCTATAGGTAAAGAGAATGATGCCTTGAAGCTTGAAGTCAAAAGGCTTGAACAAAAGGTAAAAGTATTGGAGAAGCAAGTCAAGGCGCAACCATCTCAAGATAACCGTAGAAATATGGTGAATAAGCTTGAGAAGGGTTCAAACTTCACTAATCAAGCTTCCCAACAATTAAGGAAATCCCAACCTCTCAAGAAGCAACAAAAGACCATTGAATAAGAAAAGCTTGAATATGCAAGAAGTGCATACATGAACGCAAGAAAACCTCACATCAAGAATGTCATTGGGTACAAGGTGGGAGACAAGCACAATTCAAGGGTGAATAACAATGGCAAAGAGTTCATTAAGTTCACTAAAGGCAACTCTCACCAAGTGAAGCAAGACGACAAAGAAACTAACCATGCCTCCTATGCTTCTAATATTGATGTTAATGCTTCTTACATGAATTATCATGCTTTTGATGCATCATATGTTCTCATGAAAAATAAATTTGATAGAGTTATTGCTTTGTATGTTGGGCCACACCACAAGAGGTCAAAGAATTATATGTGGGTACCTAAGTGCATTGTTACTAACTTGAAAGAACTTAATCAAACTTGGGTACCTAAAAATAAAGCATAATTTATTTTGTATGCTTACTCCTTCGGTGGAACAAGTTAGGTGCTAGATAGTGGATACACTAATCATTTGACCGGGGAGAGGCACATGTTCACATCATTTGAAGAAAATGATTGCCCAAGTGATACAACATTGTTTAGTGACAATAGTGAAGGAAAGGTAATTGGGTATGGTAAAATTGCTATTACTACCGATCATTCTATTTCAAAAGTTTTACTTGTTGATTCTTTG
>NZ_JBNKXY010000033.1:0-1436 GCF_050300555.1 Arcobacter sp. | reverse complement strand
GTTGTAACTTTTTTTGTAATAGCTGGGGCATTTTGGTTTATATCTTTTTTGACTACTGAAATTAACGAAATCAAAGAGAAAAAAGAACAAGAGATTTCCATATTAACTGAAAAAGAGAAAAAACTTCAAGCTCAAAATCTTTTTTACTCTATGCAAATTAAGGGTAAAGTTCAAGATATTGAGGAGTTAAGTAGTAAACTAGATACTATAGAAGAGATTGTTGGGTTAAAAAGAGATTCCAATGAGCAAATATCTATTACAAAGGCTACTTTGACTAAAATAACACCAGCACAAAAAATGTATATGCTTTCAACTATACCAAATGGTAAGCCACTCGAACAAATACGAGTATCTGCTAGTTTTGGGTATAGAATACACCCTGTGACACATGAGAGAAAATTCCATAGGGGAATTGATTTAAGGGCACATCTTAAAACACCAGTATATGCAACAGCTGATGGTGTTGTGAGATATGTTCAATCAAGAGATAGTGGTGATTTTGGAAGAGTTATCATTATTGCACATAATTTTGGGTTTGAAACGGTTTATGCTCATTTAAAACAAACTAAGGTTAAACTTGGGGATGTGATAAAGAAAAACCAAGTTATTGGAATGACTGGAAATTCGGGACGAAGTACTGGTCCTCATCTACATTATGAAGTAAGATATGCAAGTATGGTTTTAAATCCAAGGGATTTTATTAATTGGGATTTAAAGAAGTATGAATCAATATTTGCTAAACAAAGGAGAGTAAAGTGGGAGTATTTAGTAAAGCTAATAAAGGAACATCACAAGCTGGGGCAACTGTAATTGCTAAAGGGACTTGTATAATTGGTGGAATTTCTACACAAGGTACAGTTCATATTGATGGTAAGTTTGAGGGTGTTATACTAGAAGCTGATGCGATTTCTATTGGAAAAACTGGCGAAGTAATTGGTGATGTTAAGGCAAACCATGTTGTTATTAGCGGTTTTTTTGATGGTAAAATAGATTGTAATATTATGCAAGTTTTATCTGCAGGAAAAGTTATTGGTGACTTTACTTATAATGATTTAATTATCGAAGAAGATGCTAAATTTGAGGGAAGAGTAAGTAGAAAAAATTCTGAACTTAAAAGTAGATATAACGAAATCGAAAATAGAATTGGTGGTTTTGTATCAAGTAAACAAGAAGATAGTCCGCATGCAAACCCAAGTACAGAAAAGATTAAATAAGCTTTACCAAGACAAAGAAAATATTGAAAAAGAGATAGCTCTTTTAGAAAAAGAGTTATATAAAAAAGAGTTAAATAAAGATGAAAAGATTGAATTATTTAAATCTTTATTTATATCTCGTCCTGATGTATACTTAAAAAAATGGGTTAGTAAAGACTCTACTAAAGAGTCTTATTTCCCCGTAACTAAAACTTTCCAAGGTGAGGATTACTTACCCCTTTT
>NZ_JBNKXY010000032.1:0-2274 GCF_050300555.1 Arcobacter sp. | reverse complement strand
GCACAAGATACAGTAGGAGATATATCTTTTATCTTAGAAAATAATGGTTATAATGCAATGGCAGATACAAATAACCATGTAGGAAGTGTAAATCAAGTAACATCAACTCCATCTGTGTTTAATAGCCAAACAGCTAACAATAATATTGAGTTTACCTCTTTGAATAAAGAACAGGGGGATAACTCTATTTACCTATATGGAGGTAAAGTCGTAGCAACAGATGGGATAAATGATAATAAAGTTATTGATTTGACTACATGGGAAGCAATTACAAATGGTTTTATGGATAATTATTTGATAAGTAGCCGTTATTTAGTCAGTGATGTTGAAAAAATAAATCCAGAAGATACTTCAAGATATGATAATGTTTATGATTTAACTAATAAAAAAGATTTTGAAGCTTTAAGAAAAGATACTGATATGAATTATGATAATATAGATAAAAATACAAAAATAGTATTTGAAAATGGTATGATGAATGATTATGCTGATGCAACAAAACTTCAACAAATGATTCAAAAAGATTTTCCAAATTCAAGTATTGGATTAATCAATAATGAAACAGGTAAAATAACAGGAGTATTAAATGATGCAGTAGAATGGTTACCAAATTATTATACAACAAAAGATGTACTTAATGCTTATCAATTACAACAATTATCACCAAATGCAATTATTATAACCCATAGTGCAGGAAATGAAGATATATATAAAGCAAATAATGTAAATTCTTTAGTAAATGCACAAACACCATATTATCTTATTTCAGCTGGAAGTCCTAAATCAAAGTCTGAACTTGAAAAATCAGCTTCCAAAGTAGGAGCAGTGGTAATAACACAAATTAATCATTCAAATGACCCTGTTGCCAATGGTTGGCTAAATGGTGATGCAAATTATAATATTGATTTTAGTCAAAAAATACCAATTTGGGATGACTTAAAAAATAATCACCCATTTACAAATTATTATTATAATGAAGGAGTAAAAGAAGAAATACAAAAGGCTATTAATAAATGAGTAATAGATTAAAAAAGAATATAATTTTTATGTATTTTATTTCTTTATATATTTATGTTTTAGCTGGATATATTTATTTTGTAATCTTTTTAATGTTATTTAATGTATATCATTTGTATTATTTTTATAAAAATAATAAATTAAGCTTTATTATTATTTTAAAAAGCATTTTTTTTGGATTGTTTCTTTTTTATTTTATTATTTTTGATAAATTAATTACAGGTATTCTTTTATGTGGAATGGATGGAGTTGGCTACTTACAAAGAAGTGGTATAGTAGATTATAATTATCCATGCTTTAAGTTTACATTTTATGAAGAAGTATTATTAAATTTTGCTTCATCTATATATTATCCAATATATATATTTATTTTTATAAAACCATTTGTAAATCATCTTGATAAATCAATAAAAAAAATAAAGTAAAAGAAGTTGAAAAAAAATAATATATTTTTGGGTTGAATCTCAAATAATACAAAAACAAAAATAAATTCAACAAACTTAGCTTTCTCAAATTCACTAGGATACCAAAGAGCAAAAACTTTAGCAACCTTAGGAAATGGAAATGTAACTATACAAGATAAAGAGAACTCAGATGATACCACAGCTTTAAATAGAGATACACAAAATATCTCTAAGACTATGGTAAATACAAGTTATGGGGTTAAGGTTGATGCTACACTTGACCATAGACTTTTAACTGAAGATGGTAGAAAACAAATAGCTGAAGATGTTAAAGTAGCATCAAAAATAACAGATACAATTGAAAAAATAGCAACATTAGATGATGTAGGATTAAAAGACTTCTTTTCTCAAACAGACCAAAGTGTAAAACAATATCAAGCATATAAAGAAGTATTAGCTTCTAATCCAGAATTGGCACAAAAATTAGCAGATGAAAATCTACCATTAGAAGAGAAACAAGCCTATGCAAATCAATTTAAAATAGCATTAGAACAAAAGTTAGGTTACTCTTTAGCTAATGAAGTTAAAACAATATCAACAGATGTAAAAGGACAAGAGGGAAAAGATATATCAGGATTTATATCAACTGAAAATGGAAATATCTATTTAAATGATAAAAATCAAAACTCAACAAAAGATACAATCTATGCCTATGGGCAAGAAATAGGTGGAGCAATACAAGAAGCAAATGGAATAGATATAACACAAAATAGAGACCAACATAATGCTTATCAAAATTCAATAGCACAAGATACAGTAGGAGATATATCTTTTATCTTAGAAAATAATGGTT
>NZ_JBNKXY010000031.1:0-2529 GCF_050300555.1 Arcobacter sp. | reverse complement strand
AGTAACATCTGTAAATTCAGTATTTAATGACCCTTTGATTACTGCTAATAATACTGAGTTTAGTGGGATTGATAAGAGTTTAGGGGAAGATTTAACTGCAAAAGATGGTGCTATAATATCTTGGTATGTGTATAAAGATGATAAAGAAGCTAAACTTCCAAAACATATACAAGAGATTACTGATGAAGCAGCACTTAATAAATATGGATTATCTAAAAAAGACTTAGTAAATGAAAAAACAGGATTTAAATCAGCTGTATATGTGAATAAAATAACAGGTGAAGTAACTTATGGATATGCAGGTACCGATGGTATTGATGCAAAAGATATAAGAACTAATTTAGTACAGGGTATAGGTCTAACATCAGATGCTTATAAGCAAGCAATTGCTAATGCTGTTAAATTTAAGAATGCGACACAAAAACTAGGAGTAAAAGCTTCACTTACTGGACACTCTTTGGGTGGAGGAGAAGCTGCAGCAGGTTCTGAAAAAACAGGACTTGAAGCAAAAACATATAATGCAGCAGGTGTACATCCTTTTACTGTAATAAATGGAGAAGGCACAGGTAATATAGATAACTATTTTATGCAATATGATCCATTAACAATTCTTCAAAATATTTATCTAATACTACCTAATGCTTCTGGGAAACAGCATATATTAAAATCAAATAATGAAGATACATCAATTTTACAGAATATAACTGAGGGACATAGTATTAAAACAATTAGTAAATCTCCAGATTTAAAGGATGAATAACGATGAAAAGAATACTTATATTATGTTTATGGGTAATATTTGTTTTATTAATATATTTAATACCATTTGCATATATTCCATCTATGAATGTTACATCAGGTACGGAAATTAGAATCAATAATGTTACACAAGTAGAATATGATGAAATGAAAAAAGATTTTAGGATTATGATTACAAATCTTAATCCGCCCTTTGATTGTGAATTTGACAAAAAATATTGGAAGGCTGACAGAGATAGTGGAGAATTGATTTGTCAAGATTATAATTATAATCACATATACATGGAAATGAAAGAAAACAATATTAGTATTTATTATGGAGGAAGTACCTCTTTTGGGTTACCTACAAAAATGATTATAACTGATGAACATAAAAAGATACAAAAAATATTTTTAAATTTAGCTACAAAGTATAAGAAAAAGTATAAAGATGTAAAAGTTATTTTTTATCATCGTGATTTACCAAAAGAAGGTAAAAGATTATTATAAATCTGATAAAGAAAATTCTGATGATACTACAGCTTTAAATAGAGATACACAAAATATCTCTAAGACTATGGTAAATACAAGTTATGGAGTAAAAGTAGATGCTACTTTAGACCATAGACTTTTAACTGAAGATGGTAGAAAGCAGATTGCTGAAGATTTTACAAAAACAACTTTTATAACAAATGCTCTTTTAGAAGCTGCAACAACAAAATCAGCAGGTTTAGTAGGAGATAAGGCAAGTGGTGTAACAGGCTTTTTTCAAAATGTAGAAAATAAAGTAGCCTTATTTGAAGGAACAAAAAAATTTGTAAATGATCCTAAAAATGAAGAAGCAAGAAACATATTATTAAATCCAAATGCAAGCCCTGAAGAGATAAAACAAGCAAATCAACAACTTCATGACATTGGGCGTCAGGTGATAACCGATAACCCACCTCTAAACAATACCTCTTAAGGTTCAAAAACAACTTCAAATAATCAAGAAACAAAATCTCTAGCTTCAAATTTAAACGCAAATAATATAACCATAAAAACAAATAAAGATATAGATACAAATGTAACACTAAGTGGCTCAAATGCAATAGCACAAAATGAACTAAATATAGATACAAAAGATTTAACCCTAAAAGCAAGTGAAGATACAACAAACTCAAAATCAGATACAAAAGATTTAAGTGGTTCTGTATCTATGACTATGTATAGTGTAGCAGGACCACAAGTAAGCTTGGGATATGGGGAACAACATTATGACTCTGATAGTGTTACATATACTAACTCTCAAGTAAAAGGGAATAATGTAAATATAAATGTAGCCAATGATGCAAATATAGCAGGAGCAAATGTAAATGCAGAAGATACCCTAAACCTAAATGTAGGAAATGATTTAAATATAGAATCAAAAAGAAATGCCAATAACTCAAACTCAAATGGGTTTAATGTAAGTGCTGGATTCTCAACAGGTGGAGGTAGTGTAACAGGAATAAATGGAAGTGTAGGAGCAAACACAGGAAGAACAAAAATAAAACAAACAGTTCTTTCAAGTGTAACAGGCGATAAAGTAAATGTAACTACTGGAAATAATACAAACCTAAAAGGCTCACTTCTAGCAGCAGGAAGTTATGATGAGAATGGGAAATTTATAGATAACAATAACCTAAACCTAACAACTAAAACCCTAACATACTCAAACTCAACAGACTCAGTATATAACTCAGGGAATAGCTTTAATATTGGAACAAGTATAGGTTTTACTAAAGATGCAAAAGACCCAATTTCAAATGA
>NZ_JBNKXY010000030.1:0-2607 GCF_050300555.1 Arcobacter sp. | reverse complement strand
AGGATTGGCAATATGTAAAGAGTTGTCGTATTTATTAAAAGGAGATATAAGTGTGACAAGTGAACTTGATAAGGGTTCAACCTTTGAAGTTGTTATTGCTAAGAATGAAGATTTATTACATGGGCTTAATGTTTTAAGTTTAAAAAAAGAGACTCAAACTACTACAAATGAAACAAAAGAAGAAAATTTATTTATTGAGTTGGATAGTGAAGAAGAATTAAAAAAAGAGATAATTTTAGTTTACAATAATGATCCTGTCAAATTTTTTAGTGTAATTATGAATCTAAACAAAATATTTGAAGTAAAGCAAAGTGCTAATTTAAAAGATATAAAAGAACTTTATGACAAAGATAATGCAAAAGTTTTAATTGATGTCTCTAATAATACTGTTTTAGAAATAGATGAATTTATAGAATTTTTTGGAAAAGATTTAATTTTAATATATGAAGATAATATTGATTTAGAATTGAGTGAAAAAGTCTTTAGTATCATTAAAAAACCTATTGATTATGAAAAAATTGTTAATATAAAAAAGGATTAATATGCCCAAAGAAATTAAATTAGAAAAGATATTGTCATTACACTTTTTAAAGTTTTCATTAATTCCTATAATAATAGTTGAGATTACTCTATTGATATTATATTTTTCTATTAATCAATATATATCCATAAAAAATACTGATTTTCTTTTAGAAGAAGCTCAATCTCACAGTAGAGAACTTTTAAAAAATGAAACTACATTTATAAGTGATAAGTTATCAGAAGTATCAAGATTAGCACAAATACTTCAAATTGAGCATGAAAAAATATTTACAAATCCAGAAAAATTTATATTGCAAAATGAAAAACCTTCTTTTGATGTGGCGAAAAATGGAGTTTATTATAAAACAAATAAAGCAGGAGCTAGTTTATACTATTCTGCTAAAACAACACAAACTGATGAAACAAAATATAAAGCATATTTTACAGAAGCAATGGATTCTTCATTGCAAAGTATTGTAGATGTAAATCCAAATATTGTAGCTGCTTATTTTAATAGTTGGGATAATATGAATAGACTTTACCCATATATTGATAATGTATATGAACAATATGGTGAACATATACAAATGGAAGATTATAACTTCTACTATCTTGCAGATAAAAAACATAATCCTTCTAAAAAACCTGTATGGACAAGTGCTTATTTGGATCCAGCAGGCAATGGCTGGATGTTATCATGTATAGTTCCAATATATAAAAATGAGTTTTTAGAAGGAGTTACAGGATTAGATATAACAATAGATAATTTTGTTAAAAATATTTTAAATAGAAAACTCTTACATAATGCAAATCTATTTATGATAGATGAAAATGGAATGATAATCGCTATGTCAGAAAAAATAGAAACGCTTTTAAAGTTAAAAGAGTTGAAAGAACATCTATATACAAATGCTATTTTAAAAACTATAGAAAAGCCAGAAGAGTTTAATATACTTAAAAACAAAAGCCCTTTTGCTGAACATTTTAAAAAACTTATTGAAAATAATTTACTTAGTGCTACTTTAAATATTGGAGATAAAGAGTACTTAACTTTAAAACAAGATGTAAAAGAGACTAATTGGAAAGTTATGATTTTAATTGATAAAGATGAAATTTTCAATTCTATTAAATCCTTAGAAAATTTATCCAATAAAATTGGTTATATTGCTATAGCTTTTTTAGTCTTCTTTTATATTGTTTTCTTTTATTTTTTAATAAAAAGAATAAATAAGTTTTCTTATTCAATAACTAAGCCAATCATAAAATTATCAAATCAAACTTCACAAATAAAAACAACAGATACAAAAGTTAAACTTATTAAGACGGATATACTTGAATTAGATCAGTTAAATAATAACTTTACAAGAATGATGAGAGAACTAAATGAAAGAACAAAAAAACTTTACGAATCAAAAATAATTGCGGAAGAATTAGCTAAATCCAAAGATGATTTTTTGGCAAATATGAGTCATGAATTAAAAACGCCATTGAACTCAATAAATGTAATAAGTGATGTAATGATAAAAAATAGAACAGAGAATCTAGATGAGAAACAAATAAAGAATCTAGAGATAATAAATAAATGTGGGAAAGATTTGCTGTTTTTGATAAATGATGTACTAGATATATCAAAACTAGAAGCAGGACAAATAATATTGAATAATGACATAATAAAAATAAAAGAGTTGATTACAAGTATATATGATATGTTTTATCCACAAACAAAAGCAAAAGGGATAGATTTTGTATTAAAAATAGATGAAAGCTTAGAGAGTATGTATAGTGATGAAGATAGAATAAAACAGATAATAAAGAATCTATTGAGTAATGCTTTAAAATTTACAGATAAAGGGAAGATAAGTTTAATAGTAAAAGATGAAGAGAAGAATATAAGAGTAATAGTAAAAGATGAAGGGATAGGGATACCAGAAGATAAGTTAGAAAATATATTTGATAGATTTAAACAAGTAGATGGAAGTACGACAAGAAAATATGGAGGGACAGGATTAGGATTGGCAATATGTAAAGAGTTGTCGTATTTATTAAAAGGAGATATAAGTGTGACAAGTGAACTTGATAAGGGTT
>NZ_JBNKXY010000029.1:0-2625 GCF_050300555.1 Arcobacter sp. | reverse complement strand
GAACCTCAGAGCGTGAAATGGAATATAGCGTTGTAGAAAATCAAGTTACAGGAGAAATAATAGCCGCTCGGATTAATTTTATGGATAAACCTGCCAAAAGAAGCTTGATCAAATATTTGCTTCTTTGTGGAGAGAATGATCCAGAAATAATAAAGAACCCTAATAGTTTGGAAAGAAGAAAAGATATATTGACACAGCAATTAGCAAGTGTAATAGGGCAAATATTGGGCGTAAAGGAAAATTACCCAGCAGTAACAGCCTTTTCTATCGAACAATTACAAGATAATGAATGGTTAAAAAAATGGGGACCATCAGCAACAGTTGTGGGTACAAGTATGCCTGATTATGTTGCCGTAAAAGAGAATAATATTTCACCAAAATACCTGTTGCCTAAAGTGTCTATTTATGATCGTGATGCCATAGCTTATTTGTATGGCAACCGCGTAAGTCCTCCTTCATTGAAAGCTACTTTTTATGCTAAGGAGAATATGCTAGACCCAACCGCTCAAGCTACGTTTATATCTAATGATTTATTAAGAGCAAGCGAAATAGGAATTCAAAAATTGAAAAATAGTTATCCAAAAATCCCTAGTATACTTAACGATTTTAAACATGATACAGATTTAACTAAAGATTTTCTAGAATTTATCTCTGAAAGCTTTTCCTTGTATCGATATTTTGTGAATCAGGAGGCTATATTAATTGGCGGGCAAATGGAGCGTGCTGTAATCAAAGGAGAAAATGAGGTCATGGTTGATTATGTGAGTAAAGAAAAGCAATTAGAAGCATTAAAAAATCTTGAAGAACATGTTTTTTCAGCAAGATTGGATTGGCTTAAAAATCCAGAATTATTAAAGCAGAATCCTATTAATATGGATAAGTTTTGCATTGACATGTCCAAAAATATTTTACAACGCCTGTTTAAAAAAGAAGTGTTATTGTCTCTAATTGATGCAGAACAAAAAAATGGTAAAAAAGCATTTATATGTAATGATTTATTTTCTTTTACAAATAGAGTAGTTTTTCTAAATTTTGATGTTTCAAATGAGCCAACAGACATACAATTGAGCACTCAGATCGACATGGCTAATATACTTATTGAATTAGCCAACGCCAATAACATTAATACTAAAGTAAACGATTTAAATGCGGTAATACAACTTTATTTATTGCAAGTACGTGATTCCCTAGAGAAATTGATGAATAATGATATGGTTAGCTATAAGGTTAAAAACAATTGTAAATTAATTTTATTACGCTTTAATAAAGAATATTTTAATAAAACATCATAATACCCTTTTTATGTCAAAAACAGTAAATACACTTTTATTATGTTACCTGTTATTTAGTTGTGTAGCATTTTCACAAAATAGGAAAATTGAATTTGAGCATTTATCTTTTGAAGAATTAAAAGAAAAAGCTCATGAAACTAAAAAAAATATCTTTATAGATTGTTATACTACATGGTGTGGGCCATGTAAGTTTATGAGTAAAAATATTTTTACTAAGGATGCTGTAGCAGATTTTATTAACGAGTCCTTTGTCTCTGCTGAAATAGATATGGAGACAGAAGAGGGGATTGAGTTAGGCTCTAAGTATCAAGTGGGTGCCTATCCAACCTATTTGTTTCTTGATAGTTCGGGTAATGTGATTTATAAATTTGTAGGAGCCAAAGAAAAGGCCTCAGATTTTATCGAAGAAGCTAAAAAAGGGCTTAATTCAGATAATATTTATTATTCCATGAATGTGAAGTATAAGAGCGGAAATAGATCTGCCTCTTTTATGGAAGAATACATTAAACTTAAATTTACACGTAAGGAAAATTCTCAAGCAGTTGAAATCGCAAATGAGTATTTAAATTCTTTAACTCCAGAGCAAAAAACATTACCTGAAAATTGGTTTTTATTTGGTGAACATAAAAATAGCATTTACCTGTCACCTGCTGATAGTCAAAATAGTAATTATCTTGTTGATCATTGGTCAGAATTTGTAAGGCATATTCCAGACTCCACTGTTTATAAAAGAATAGCCCAAAATTATCAGGGAATTACTTCTGCTGTTTTCAGAAAGAAGTTTTTTAAAAATGATAGTGTTGATATCCAGGTTTTTGATGGCTTTCAAAAAAAGATAAACACGATACCTAACTTATCTTCAAAAAATCAACTACTGGTATTGATGGATGTTTGTAAAGCTTTTTGCAAACAAGATAAATCATTAGTCATTCAACTTTTGTCAGACAATATAAGCGATTTTTCTAAGGAGAGCCAGAATCTTTTGTTTGATTTGTTGGCAACGAATTTCAATTCTAGAGAATTACGTACTTCAGCAGTTTATGAATTGATGAGAAAAGTAGTTCTAAGTAATAAGAATAAAAATCTGGTAAACTATTTCCGTTACTTTTTAGATGGGAATGATCCACATTATGAGAAGTTTGACGCCAAAAATCTTGTTAATAGGTTTGATCAGCCTGAAATAGTTCCTTGTTTCCATCCTGATCTGCCTATGTTTTATTTTAATTATAAAAAAAATAATTATCTCAATTAATATTATTATATAACAAAAAGCCATTACTATAAACTTTAACATAGTAATTATATTTTCAAATTTTACCAGACTAACTAATCT
>NZ_JBNKXY010000028.1:0-4232 GCF_050300555.1 Arcobacter sp. | reverse complement strand
AAACAGGCGACAATGTAATTACCATTGGAAGCCAAACGGCAGGTGCCGATGGTGACGTTGTGACGTTTAAATATCTTGGAGGTTATAAAACAACGTTTTCAGGGATTGGACTTCTTTATCCAGATGGTTCGGAAACACAAAGAAAAGGAATTAAAATAGATATAAAGATTAAACCAACAATAAACGGATTAAGACAAGGACGTGATGAAGTATTGGAAAGAGCAATTGAATTAGCATCTGAATAAAATACTGTTGCCAACAAAGAACTGAGTTAAAAAACAAGTCTTTTTAGACTAATTTTGAAACAAAGTTTTCATCGTATGGTCTTCCCGATTTTGCAATAGCAAATGCCTGTTTTAATAACTTATTCGCCACAGCTATCAACGCCAGTTTTTTGCTCCTCCTTTTGTTTACAATACGCTCATAAATCTCCCTGCATGACTTGTTATGTTTACAGGCTGAAAATGTGCATAAAAACAATAGGTTCCTGAGCTTTTTGTTTCCCACTTTACTTATCCTACTCCTGCCCCTTACACTACTGCCCGATTTCCTTATGGTTGGAGTAATGCCAACATAACTACAGAGTTGTGAGGCCGTTTCAAACTTCTTGAAACCATCGGTTACCACTATTAAAAACAACGCTGTTTTCATTCCCATCCCCGGTATGCTTTTCAATAGCGTCAGTTGATGTTGCTGGTCTTGTTTTACCAGTTCCAGCAATCTATCTTCTATTCCCTTTATCTCTTTGTCCAAGTGCTTTAAATCGCGTTTCAAAGACCCATAGACATACTTTGATGGAATCCCTAAAACTTCCTCGCCATGCTTCTTGTTCTTGATCTGGGTGCGCTTCTTTAAATAATTGTCCAGCAATCGGAACAGCTGTAAACATTCCGCTTGTACATCTGTTAATGCTGTGTATAGAGGAACCTCATTCATGTGGCCATACTCACAGATCGCTTTGGCATCACTCTTATCGGTCTTTACCTTAGCTAACTTCATCTGGATAAATCGCTTCACTGATAAAGGATTTACTACTGATACCTGTACCTTCTTTTTATGTAAAAACTGTGCAAATAGACAGTGATAATAACCTGTGGCTTCCATAACAACCAAAGCATCTTTGGTGATCTCTTTTAAGAATGATTTAAAGACTTGTGCATCATTCTTAAAAACTCTGATGCCCTTTTTGATGGCTATAAACATCAAACACGTCTTTACTGATGTCTATTCCGAAAATTTCTGTGTTTTTATTCATAAGAACTGAATTTTTGAAAGAACAGTCTACTTTGATTTCAACAACTTAAAATCGAGATCCAGGTCTCACAGAACTGAACGAAATTTTAGTAGAAAAGAGAGGGGATTAGCAATGCTCCCGAAGTCTGAAGCTTCACCGTATAAAATAACCTTAATCCTCTCTTTTGTTCTTTCTAATTTATTTATCTAATTTAACTAAAGACAAACTTAAGTTGTATAAAAATAATGCGTAAGTTTATTCCTCAATACAAAGTTAGTGCTCATTTGTTTGCTTCTGATTTTCCTTCGGAAAATCCTCGCACTCAAACTACGCACTATTCTTATACAAACACGTTGGAAAACATTAAAACACTGATAAAAACCAAAATGAAACTTGCTTTATAAACGTAAGGTTTTGATCATGATTGGCTGGGAGAGTATTAAAGGAGCAGTGACAGTTATTAATAAATTATTTAATTAGCAATTTATGAGGTATAAAAGGTTTATAACAACTAACAGTTATTTCATTGTTGCTGGAGTTTTGATAATTTTTGAAACACTTTATATTTTAAAAGGCGAATGGAAAGGTGATTTTTTTGAACATTCAGCTGTAGTAAATGAATTGTCAAAAAACTTAATTTATCCCAATAATCCAATAATAAAATCAGATATTCCTCATGCTTTTTTTTCGCCATATTCAGTTCTTGTAGCCTCATTTTCAAAAATCACTGGACTCAATTCAATTCATTCATTAGCATGGTTTGCTTTTTTTAATCTCATTTTCTTCATAACCAGTTTCTATTATTTTTCTAAACGTATTTTTAAAAAAAATCATATAACAATTGCTTCTACTTCTTTAATTCTTACTATGCTCTTTTGGGGAGAATCACCCTTTGTTTGGAGTGGTTTTTCTCATATTTTCACACTACATTATGTTTTACCATACCCTTCTACTTTTGCCTTGTCTTTGACTTTATTAAGTCTAGGTATAGTTTCAAAGAACAATAAACGAGATAGCCTAATTGTAATTTTGTTTAGCTCTATTGTTTTTATTTCGCATCCTACAACTGCTATAACATTATATATTGGAATAATAACTTTAACTTTCTCTTCTAATGATTATTCAATAAAACGATGTTTCATTAAATCATTTATATTGATATTTCCTAGTTTAATATTGAGCCTATTTTGGCCATATTTTAACATTATTGATTTATTTATTGGTAATAGTAATAATATGGATTTCCACGCTCAATCTCTAGTAATGTACTCTGATATCATTAAAAAGAATTGGCCAATTTTATTCATAATACCTAGTTTTATTTTTTTAAATAAAAATTCTATTGTTATGTTTTTCTCATTAACTATTATGTCATTACTATTGGTCTATATTGGAGGTTATGTATTTAATTTTCATGGTGTTTCTAGAGTGATATCAAGTGCTATGCTTTTTTCTCATTTTCTAATTGCATATAGCATCATTTTTTTAGTAAGTAAACCAAAATCATTTAATAAGATTTATTTATTATTCTTATTTTCGGCAATTATAATTTCCATTTCTTTAAATTTTAGACAATTAGGTCATGTAACTCTTGGAATATTTAAACAAAAAGATATTGAATATTATAATAGATTCTCATTTCTTAAACGCTTAGTAAAACCAAATGATATTATTCTATCTGATAGTGAATCAAACTGGATTATTCCTTCTTTTAATGGAAAAGTCATCGCTTCAGACCATCCTCTTTATTGGATTAATGATTTTGAAGACAGAAGAAATGATGTTAACTCATTTTTCATCAAAAAAAATCTAGATTCATTAAGACTTGTTACTATAAACAAATACCACCCCGACTATATTTTAATCAATTATAAAAATGTTGATTTTAACAATTCAACTAATCAATGGTTAAAAACCATCGGAGAATCTATTTATAAAAAAAACGAGTTAGAACTAATCAAAATTCACTAAAATAATCATCAATTTCAAACACCAAAAATCAATTTTTAATTAAAATTTTACAACTCACAATGATTAATAACAAAAAAATAATAGTTGTATTGCCAGCATTTAACGCTGAAAAAACGTTAAAAAAAACTTATAATGAAATTCCTTTAGATATAGTTGATGAGGTTATTCTTGTAGATGATTATAGTGATGATGCTACGCAAGATGTCGCAAAAAAATTAAAAATTCAACATATTATTAGACATGATATCAACTCTGGATATGGGGCTAATCAAAAAACCTGCTATAATAAAGCTCTAGAATTGAATGGAGATATTATTATAATGCTACATCCAGATTACCAATATACACCTAAATTAATACATTCTATGTGCTATTTAATTGCGAATGATTTATACGAAGTTGTTCTTGGTTCTAGAATTTTAGGTAAAGGCGCGTTAAAAGGAGGCATGCCTTTTTACAAATATTTATCTAATAGATGCCTAACATTAGTTCAAAACATATTAATGGGGCAAAAACTCTCCGAATACCATACTGGTTACAGAGCATTTTCTTCAAAAGTTTTGAAACAAATAAGTTATAACAAAAACTCGAACGATTTTATTTTCGACAATCAAATGTTAGCTCAAATATGTTTTGAAGGATATGAGATTGCGGAAATAACGTGTCCAACAAAATACTTTGAAGAAGCTTCTTCTATAAATTTTAAAAGAAGTTGTATATACGGCATAGGGGTTTTAATAACATCACTTAAGTTTTTTATTGCTAAAAATTTAAAGGTCAATATAGATTTATTCAAAAAATATTGAAACCTCTTTAGAAACAAAAATAGAATTAACTGACTGACCGATTTAAAAACGGTTTCCAACTGGACTTGCAATAAAAAAGTGGACAATTAGATAAGAGTCATGCAGCTACTTTTTGATTAAACATTTCTATTTTAAACTCTTCTATAGATTTATACCCTAAAGAAGAGTGTATCCTTCTTCTGTTATACCACGTTTCTATCCATTGAAATATAGATAACTCA
>NZ_JBNKXY010000027.1:0-5763 GCF_050300555.1 Arcobacter sp. | reverse complement strand
GGAGTAGCTCAGTTGGCTAGAGCTTCTGCCTTCCAAGCAGATTGTCGCGAGTTCGAGTCTCGTCTCCCGCTCCATTTATTTTTTATTGATTCTGGGAGCTGAGTTATAGATAGCAAAAATTATAACTCTTTTTACTACTTTGTAATCTCCTTGTAATCTTTTTTATAGTATAATTGCGACCCGTTTATATAATTTAGCTGTATTCGTACATTTAACTTATGTGAATGTCTCACAATACCCCTCTGAATAGATCAGCTTTTGGGCTTATCTGCTCAGAGGGCAATTTAATTAAATCTTTTAAAGGAAAAATTCTATGGCAAAAGAAAAATTTGACAGAAGTAAACCACACGTAAACATTGGTACTATTGGTCACGTTGACCACGGTAAAACTACATTAACTGCTGCGATCACAATGTGTTTATCATTAAAAAATGGTCAAAAAGCAATGGATTATGATCAAATTGATAATGCTCCAGAAGAGAGAGAAAGAGGAATTACTATTGCTACTTCTCACGTTGAGTATGAAACTGCAACTAGACACTATGCGCACGTTGACTGTCCAGGACACGCCGATTACGTTAAAAACATGATTACTGGTGCTGCACAAATGGATGGAGCTATCTTAGTTATTGCAGCTACTGATGGACCAATGGCTCAAACAAGAGAGCATATCTTATTATCTAAACAAGTAGGTGTACCTTACATCGTTGTTTTCTTAAATAAAGAAGATCAACTTGATGATGAAGATAAAGAAGAAATGTTAGAATTAGTTGAAATGGAAGTTAGAGAATTATTATCTACTTATGATTTCCCAGGTGATGATACTCCAATTATTGCTGGTTCTGCTTTCCAAGCATTAGAAGAAGCTAAAGCTGGTGCTGCTGGTGAATGGGCTGAAAAAATCTATAAATTAATGGATGAAGTTGATGCTTATATCCCAACTCCAGAAAGAGATGCTGATCAAGCATTCTTAATGCCTGTTGAAGACGTATTTACTATCCAAGGTAGAGGTACTGTTGTAACTGGTAGAATTGAGAAAGGTACTATTAAATTAGGTGAAGAAATTGAGATCGTTGGTATCCACGACACTCAAAAAACTACTGTAACTGGTATTGAAATGTTCAGAAAAGAAATGGACGAAGGTCAAGCTGGGGATAATGCAGGTATTCTTTTAAGAGGTATCAAAAAAGAAGACGTACAAAGAGGACAAGTTCTTGTTAAGCCAGGATCAATTACTCCACACACTAAATTTAGAGGAGAAGTTTATATTCTTTCTAAAGAAGAGGGTGGAAGACATACTCCATTCTTCTCAGGATATAGACCACAATTTTATGTAAGAACAACTGACGTTACTGGTTCTTGTACTTTACCAGAAGGTACTGAAATGGTTATGCCAGGTGACAACGTAGAAATGACAGTTAGCTTAGTTGCTCCAATTGCTCTTGAAAAGGGAACTAAGTTCGCTATTAGAGAAGGTGGAAGAACAGTAGGTGCTGGAGTTGTTGCTGAAGTTCTAGAATAAGGATTAATATGGCAGCAATAAGAATTAAAATCGGATTAAAATGCCAAGAAAGTGGAGATATTAATTACACTACTTGGAAAAACCCAAAAACTCATACTGAGAAATTTGAGGTTAACAAATATTGTCCAAGATTAAGAAAACACACTATTCATAAAGAAGTTAAGTTAAAGTCGTAAGACTTTACTTAACCCTTTATCTTTTTAAGCAGGTCAGTAGCTCCAATGGTAGAGCGCCGGATTCCAAATCCGATGGCTGGGGGTTCGAGTCCCTCCTGGCCTGCCACCAAATATTTCTTAAAGTAGTAAAGAATAACTTTTTTAAGAAATATTTATAAGCTAAATAATTATAACTCTGGAGTCAATTGTGAGTAAGTTAAAAACATATTATAAAAATGCAAGAGAAGAGATAGGAAAAGTTATTTTCCCAATTAAAGAGCAAATTAGATCTGCTTATATTTCTGTATTTGTAGTTGTAACAGTTATATCATTGTTTTTAGCTTTAATAGATGCAATTATGTCTCTTAGCTTATCATCAGTAATGAACTAAGGAATTAATAATGGCACATTTATGGTATGCAATTCAAACTCACTCTGGAAGTGAATTAACAGTAAAAAGAGCATTAGAAAGACTTTCTGATGAAATGGCTGATGGTAAAATAGCTGAAGTATTAGTTCCAACAGAAGATTTAATCGAAGTTAAAAAAGGTAATAAAACAATAGTTGAAAGACCTTTATATCCAGCATATGCTTTTGCAAAAATTGACCTAGATACTGCATTATGGCATAGAATTCAATCAATGCCTAAAGTTGGAAGATTTATTGGTGAATCAAAAAAACCAACACCTTTATCTGAAAAAGATATTAACTCTATTTTAGATAAAGTAAATAATAGAGCCGCTGCTAAACCAAAAGTTTCATTTGATGAAGGTGAAATGGTAAGAATTAATGAAGGACCATTCGCTAACTTTAACGGTATAGTTGAAGAGTTTGATATTGCTTCTGGTATTTTAAAATTAAATGTATCAATCTTCGGAAGAAATACTCCAGTTGAAATTTCTTATACACAAGTAGAAAGAGTAGTATAAATTAGAATATAGACATTAGGCAATAAAATTAGCTTCTGAGTTTTCTTGCCTAATGTCTAAATCATTAAACAACAAAAATTTAAAGGAGAAAAGATGGCTAAAAAAATAGCTGGTGTTTTAAAACTTCAGATCCCTGCTGGTGCTGCTAATCCATCACCACCTGTTGGTCCTGCACTTGGACAAAGAGGGATTAATATTATGGAATTCTGTAAAGCTTTCAATGAAAGAACTAAAGATAAAGCAGGATTTACTATTCCTGTAGAGATTTCTTACTATACAGATAAAAGTTTTACATTTATAGTTAAACAACCTCCAATGACTGATTTAATTAAAAAAATTTCAGGTGTTAAAAAAGGTAGTGATAACGCACTTAAAAACAAAATTGGTAAATTAACTAAAGATCAAGTTATGGAAATTGTTGATATGAAAATCAAAGATTTAAATACAAATGATAGAGAACAAGCTGCAAAAATTGTTGCTGGTTCAGCTAGATCTATGGGAATTGAAACAGAAATTTAATATTCTGTTATCCAGTCTGACCACTGACTTTAAAAGATGGTAGCAAATTGAGGTATTAAATTCCTCGAAAAAAAATATATTGCGGAGAATAAAATGGCAAAAGTTTCAAAAAGATATAAAAGTTTATTAGAAAAAGTTGAAAATAGAAAATACACATTAGCAGAAGCAGTATCTTGTGTAAAAGAATTAAAATCAGCAAAATTTGATGAAAGTGTTGAAGTTGCACTTAATCTTAATGTAGATCCAAGACACGCTGATCAAATGATCAGAGGTGCAGTTGTTCTTCCTCATGGAACTGGTAAAACTGTAAGAGTTGCAGTTTTCGCTAAGGGAACAAAAATGGATGAAGCAAAAGCAGCTGGTGCTGATATCGTTGGTAATGATGATTTAGTAGAAGAAATTCAAGCTGGTAACATTAATTTTGATGTATTAATAGCAACTCCAGATTGTATGGGAATGGTTGGTAAAATCGGTAGAATTTTAGGGCCAAAAGGTTTAATGCCAAATCCTAAAACTGGAACAGTTACTATGGATGTTAACAAAGCAGTTAATGATGCAAAAGGTGGTCAAGTTACATATAGAGTTGACAAAAAAGGTAATATGCAAGCAGCAGTTGGAAAAGTTTCTTTTTCTGATGAAGCAATTACTGAAAACATCAAAGCATTTATTTCAGCAATTAATAGAGCTAAACCTTCTACAGCAAAAGGAAGATATGTTACAAATGCAGCAATTTCGTTAACAATGTCTCCTTCTGTTCAATTAGAACCATTAGAAGTTATGGATATTAAATAACAAATTTTAGTAGTTGTAAATACACAATTTACAACTACTTCTTTTAACATTCAAATATGTTGATAGAATCAATATTTTTGAGTGTTATTCAAAGCACTGAGATAAAACTGAAGACAGCTGGTTAGATACCCCCGTATCTTGTAAAGCCCGCCGAAGTTGGATGTTTTGAAAGGGGGAAAATAAATTATGATGACTAAACAACAAAAATCAGAAATTGTTGATTTCTTAACTTCAGAGTTTAAAGAGTCTCAAGCTATTGTAGTTTGTGATTATAAAGGTCTAACTCATAAGCAGTTAGAAACTTTAAGACAAGAAGCAAAAGAAAATGGAACAAAAGTTCAAGTTGCAAAAAATACTCTTGTTACTGTTGCTGTTAGAAATGCTGAATTAGGTGATATTGAATTATCTGGTACAAATATTTTCTTATGGTCTGAAGATCAAATTTCAGCTTGTAAAGTTGCTGACAAATTTGCATCTGATAACAAAGATAAATTTGCAATTAAATCTGGTATCATCGAAGGTAAAATTGCAGACTTCGCTACTGTTAACGCGTTTGCTAAATTACCATCAAGAGAACAACTTCTTGGTATGCTTGCTGCTACTTGGATGGCTCCAGTTACGAACTTTACTATTGGGCTTGATGCTCTTAGAAAGAAAAAAGAAGAAGAGGCTGCTTAATAATAAGCAACAATTATTTATATAAAATTAAAAATAAAAATTAGAAGGAAAAGAAATGGCAATTTCTAAAGAAGACGTATTAGAATACATCTCTGGTTTATCTGTATTAGAGTTATCTGAATTAGTAAAAGAATTCGAAGAAAAATTTGGTGTATCTGCACAACCTGTTGCAGTTGCTGGTGCTGCTGTTGCTGCTACTGCTGATGCAGGTGAAGAGCAAACTGAATTCAACGTTGTTATTGTTGACGCTGGAGACAAAAAAATCAACGTTATTAAAGTTATCAGAGAATTAACTGGTCTTGGATTAAAAGAAGCAAAAGCTATGTCTGAAGAAGCTGGAGCAGTAGTTAAAGAAGGTATCTCTAAAGCTGATGCTGATGCAGTTAAAGCTAAACTAGAAGAAGCTGGTGCAAAAGTAGAAGTTAAATAATTACTTTTAAGTAATGTTTATGTTATATAGGGCTTTGTGCCCTATATACAGTTAGCATCTTTGAAGGCTAAGGTTAAAATTCCACGGAGTTTTAACCCTATCCTTTAGGGATGCTTTTGTGCTTTATACTAAAAAGCAAAAAAAAATCAAATTTTAGATAAGGTGAACTATGCTAAATTCTTTAAAATCTGGTAATAGGCTTAGAGTCGATTTTGCTAAAAATCCACAACATATTGAAATTCCTAATTTATTACAATTACAACAAAATTCATATGACAACTTTTTAATGGTTGGAAAAGAAAGTAGAAACGATGCTGGTATTGAAAAAGTATTCAAATCTATTTTCCCAATACATGATGCTCAAGGTAGAATTACTCTTGACTATATCGAAAGTGAAGTGGGTAAACCAAAATATGACGTAAGAGAAGCTATGATTAGAGGTCTTACTTACTCTATTCCATTAAAAATCAAAATCAGATTAACATTATGGGACTTAAACGAAAAAACTGGTGAAAAAATCGGCGTTAAAGATATGAAAGAACAATCTTTATTCGTAAGAGAAATTCCTTTAATGACAGAAAGAACTTCATTTATCGTTAATGGTGTTGAAAGAGTTGTTGTAAACCAATTACATAGATCTCCAGGTGTTATTTTTAAAGAAGAAGAATCAAATACTGCTGGAAATAAATTAATTTATACTGGACAAATTATTCCAGATAGAGGTTCTTGGTTATATTT